>JBHHUB010000077.1:0-17617 GCA_046753625.1 Phycisphaerae bacterium
ACGCCCGTGATCTCGCGCTGTACGAAACCATCCTTAGCGGCGACCTTAACGGCGATGACCTGCCCGGCTTTGCGAACCGCGCCGACAACGCCTATCACGTCGTCGTCGCCGTCAACGTCGATGACACCGCCATCCTGGACGGCGTCACCGTGCGCGGCGGGCAGGCCGACGGCCCCAACTTCGGCGCCTCGCCCGATAGCAAGGATCAAGGCAGCGGCGTCAATATCTACTGGAGCACGCCGCGCCTGATTCAATGTACGATCACCGACAATTGGGCGGACAACCACGGGAGCGTCAACGATCACGGCGGCGCGACGATCATCGGTTGCACCTTCGAAGGCAACGCCACCGGCAACGTCGCCGGTGGACTCTACATGCATTTCGACATGGACACCGTCGTGACGGACTGCCAGTTTCTCAACAACACGACGGCAAACAAGGGTGGCGGCGCCTACAACAAAGGGTCCACGACCTCGGCATTCACCAATTGCCTTTTTCAAGGCAATACCGCCGGCAACGGCGGAGGGATGTACTGCGATAACGCGAGCAACCCGACCCTGACCAACTGCACATTTGTGAACAACGAGGCGCTCAAGGGCGGCGGATTGTATTCCCAGAATGCCAGCAGCCCGACCCTGGTCGATTGCACTTTCGACGCCAATCAGGCGGTCGGCGCGGCCGGCTCCACGGATCGACGCGGCGGGGGCATGTACAATCAGGGCGTTACTCCCCAGCTTACGGATTGCACCTTCACCGGCAACCACGCGTTTCATGGTTCCGGCATCTACAACACCGGGACCAATCTGACGGTAACCGGCTGCACGTTTACGAACAACATTGGCGCCACCGCTTGTGATGTCAATCCCTTGAATTGCCCCGGCGGCGGCGGCATCTACGCGATCGACGGCACAACTTTGACGATCACCGACACGCTGTTTTCCGGGAACGGAGTCAACCGAAAAGGAGGCACGTTGTACGTGGATTTGGGCAGCGCCCTTATGATGGATGGGTGCGCTATCGGCGGCAGCTTTTCCTATTACGGTTCGACGTACGTGAAGGCATCGACCGTGGACGTGCGGGATTGCACGTTTAGCGGTAACAGCGGCAATTGGGCCGGCGGCATCAATTTCTTCAGTAGTGTCGGGCACGTGACGGGATGCACGTTTTTCGATAACCAAGCCGGCTCGGGCGCCGGGGGCGCGATCAGGGCGACCTTGAGCACCGTCGATATAGTGAACAGCCGTTTTTTGGAAAACCACGTGCTCTCGCAGATGGGTGGCGCAATCGACGCCTTCGGCTCGAATCTCGCCATCAGCAACACGATTTTCAACGGCAACGTAGCGAGCACTCAGGGGGGGGCGCTGAATCTTGCACCCGGCACTACGGTCGATCAAGTAACCGTGTTGTCCAATTGTACGATCGTAAACAACACGGCCCCGCTGGGTACGTCGATCGCCATGGTGGATATGTTTCCCGATGCCGCCAATCTGCTCACGCTGAACAATTCCATCGTCTGGCCGATCAGCGGCGCGCCCATCTGGTCGGATGGGGATCCACCCGTTATTTCGATTGCGCACAGCGACATCAAAGGCGGCTGGGCGGGCACGGGTAATATCGATCAGGTTCCCGGCTTTATCGATGCCGACGGTTTTGACAACGTACTCGGAACAAGCGACGACGACTTGCGGCTCTCACCCGATTCTCCATGCGTCAACACCGGCAACAATGCCCTGTTGCCGCCCGATACGACCGATCTTGATGGTGACGGGAACACCTCCGAGACCGTCCCGTTTGACCTCGACGAGTCGCCTCGGATCGCCGGCATGACCGTCGACATGGGCGTCTACGAACAGAGCGATTGCAACGGCAACGGCATCCTCGACATACAGGATATCGCCGACGGCACGAGCAGCGATTGCAACAACAACCAGCTTCCCGACGAATGCGAGCCGGATTGCAACGCCAACGGCACGGCCGATCCGTGCGAACTCGATTCGGACGGCGACGGCGCGATCGATGCCTGTGATGGTTGCCCCAATGACGTCAACAAAACCGCGCCCGGAGCGTGCGGCTGTGGCGTCTCCGAAGTCGACAGCGACGCCGATAGCGTGCCCGATTGCAACGACATCTGCGCTGGGTTCGACGATCTGGTCGATACGGACGGCGACGGCGTGCCCGACGGGTGCGATACGTGCAACGGGGCCGACGATACGATCGATTGCAACCACAACGCCGTGGCCGACCCCTGCGAAATCCTAGAAGGGCTCGTCGCCGACAACGACGGGAACGGCATCCCCGACGTCTGCGATATCGCGCCGGTGGCGTCAGGGGTGGGCGGCCGCTACTTGCGCGCCACGCCGGTGCCGGCTGCGGAACCGGTGGCGTTGCGGGTTTCGTCGCCGAACGACCATCCGTGCCTGCTCCGCTGGGTCAGCCCGGACGGACTCCTGATCAATACGCCCGTGTTTTTGTTGCCCGAGCAATGGGGGTCGATCGGCATTCACGGATCCGAAATCAGGCCCTCGAGTACCTACGAGATCGTGGCCGATTACTTGGGCGGCATGTCCAGTGTATCCGTGGTTGCAGCGACCGCAGCTTGGGGCGACGTCAACGGCGACGGTATCGCCAACTTCGGCGACATTCAGTTACAGGTTCTTGCGTTTCAGGGCGATTTTAGCGGAGCCGAGTTGGAAGCCATGGACCTCGATCCGTGTGTTCCCAATGGGGTGGTGAATTTCAGCGATGTTCAAAAGGGCGTGCTGGCGTTTCAGGGGGGCAGTTTTGCGGACACGGCCTGCCCGCCGCCCTGCCCGTAGGCCGGGGCCGGCGGAAGCGGGGGCCGCGAACGCCGCGCCCGTGACGGCACGGCGCGTAGCGTGTTGCGGAAAGCGCGTGCCGGGCGAGGCTGCGCGGGTCAGAGGCTGCGGCTCAGGACACCAGCTTGGGGACGCGGCTGGTCGGCGGACCGTTCTTGACGTAACGGGGAATCAGGCCTTCCTTGAGCTTCTGATAGAGTTGGACGACGTGCCTCGGATGGTAGTCTTTGCGCAAGTACACCTTGGCGCTGGGCTCTTCCCACTGCGCTACCGGCTTGAGGCTACCCTGCTCGAGCGCCCTGAGCGAGTCAATCATCGCGTCGACGCCCGCTATGATTGCCTTGCATCCAATCGTATGCGGCATGTCGTCGTCGACGATTTCGGGCCGCACATGCCGAAGGATCGGCCCGCTGTCGATGCCTTCGTCGATCAGGTGAATCGTCGCGCCGACGTACTGCGGCTCCCCATTGACCAGCGGATAGAAATTCGTGGCGGTCCCGCGGTAGTAGGGCGAAAGGCCCAAATGCAGGTTGACCGTACGCTCCGGCCACGCCCCGAGCAGCGGAGGCTTGATCAGATTGGTCCCGTAGACGACCAGGCACGCCACCTGCGCGTCGCGAAGCCACGACAGCGTCGATTCGGTATTCAATTCGCCGGGTTTGAGAAACCGCACGCGGCGGGTCTCTGTTTCGTCGAGGAAACCAGCCGGCTGCCCAAGCATAAGCTCTTCCATACGCGTTCGCTCGGCGAAATGGTGGAGCACGATCTTCGTTTCGTCGCGCGTCAAATCCGTCCCGACCATCTTCGACGGCGCGTAGCCGGTCTCCTCGTACGCAACCGCGACCACATCGAGCGCCTCACCGAGCCGTTGGGCAAAGTACTGATGCCGCGTCTCAATACTGGTTAGAATTCCGATCTTCATCCGTTGAAACTCCCAATCCTTCGTGCTAACCCCGAACGACCACCGGGCTCGGGGCGTTGATCGTGATCGGCAAAATGGCCTCGTTGGCTTTGCCGGACAGTTTGTCCTCGACTAGCACCTTGAGCACGTAGTCCCCGGCCGACAGTGTGGCCGGCAACGCGATACGCTGGGCGATGAAGAAATCCCGCCGGCGTCGATGACACCGGTCCACGATCTCCGGCTCCTCCTGCTGCCATACCGATTCGCCGGTGTTGGTCAACAGTTCAAGCCGCGTCGCCAGCAGCGTGCGGTATGCGTCTTCTTCAACTCGTTCGGATGTGAAGTTGTCCACTTCAATGTACACAATGGCCGGCAGGCTGTGGCCGACCCGAAAAGCCTCTTTTTCGATCGGCTTGTACACGCCGAAGGTGACCACCTCACTGCACAATGCGACTTTGGGAATCAGCGGATCCGCACGCTCGGCGAGCACGCTGACGAGGGACTGGGCGGCCGCCAGCGCCTCTTGGCCCGTGCGGAGCGGGTCTTGAGCCACCAAACGCGCCTCGCGCGCCACGTTCAGCACGGCATCCAGCAGTCGGGCGACATCGGCGCGGACGTCTTGCGGCGTCTCTTGATCGGCCCCCTCCCGGCGCAATGCGAGTTGCACGAGTCGCCATCGCCACAGGCTTTCTACGTCGCCCGATTGATCCGCCTGGGATTCAAGCTTGGCCAGGAAATCGTCCTCGTCCGCCTCGGTCCGGTCGGTGTGCGCTGAAATCGCTTGATTCGTCAGGTTGTCAACCGGCGGCGGTTCCAAGGCGACGGCTTGATTGTCAGCGACCTGAATGGCCACGGATTCAATAATCGGAATCGCCTGTTTCGGTGCGTGCGCCGGGTCGACTCGCGCCGTGATGTGTGAATTGGCCACCACGGAGGCTCGTTGTGTCGCCGTGATCGGGCGTTGCTCGATGGTGCGGTCGCCGGCAGTTTCGTTTACGGAGGGCAATCGCAGTGGATCGTGATCCGGGGCCGACTGCCGCGAAGCCATCGCGTCGGCGCTGCGGGCAGGCGCGTCGGCAACGTCAAACGCTTCGGTTCGCTTCAGAAAGGCTTCCACCGCGCTGAGCACTTCTTGTTGCCGCTGCGCCTCGGAGCGGGCATCCTGCGGTATCAGATCCGGGTCGGCCGTCTGCGGTTGGGGCAAAGCCGATACGCGTGCCGGCGCCTCGTCCGCATGACGGAACCCAAACCGAAACGACCCGCACCCGGGCAGCAGCCCGAGCAGGGCTACGCCAACAAACACAATCGTCCGGTCGGCGGCATCCTTGCCTCTTCGCCTCATGGCTGATCCATCCTTGTGATAGTTTTGGCCGCCGCCAACGGCGCGGCATCGGAACGCTTTCGGCAGGATCGCGCTCCCAAGCCGGTGCGACCGCCTCAATTCCGCCGGAGCTTGCCCCGCCCATGTGCGTGCGTCACGATGAACTTTTCAATCGCCCGTTCGACCGTCGAGGCTCCGGTCTTCACCGCGATCTCCACGTCGAGCAGGCCCTTCTGGAGGTCTTCCATTTCCTCAAGGGATACACGATCGAAGCGGCGCCGGATTGCGGCCTCGTCGCGATACAGTTTCCTGGTGAGGCCGTAAAGGTTGCCACCCGATTCGAAGGCCCGCCTCGCCTCCACCCACTGACGCACTCCGTAGGCCAGTCCGCCGACGGCGCGGCCGGGCGCGGCTAAGTCGGTCGCGAGTACCTGATCCCATTGCTTCATCGCGGCCGGGGCGTCCCCTTCGAGCACGGCATCGACGATGGCAAAGACCTTTTCCTCTCGGTGCTGGCCCACCAGAGCCTCAATGTCGGCAGGTTCGATCGTGTCGCGTCCGCCCACGAAGCTGGCCAGCTTGGCCAACTCGGCGTCCAGCAAGCTCAGCGTATCTCCCACGCAGGCGCGAAGCCGTTGCGCGGCGTCGGCGGCGAGGCGTTTTTCATACTTGTGCTTCGCGCGCCGGACGATCCAAGGCACGATCGCGCTCGGATTGGGTGGCGGACATTCCACCGCGCCGCCGATGCGGGCGATGATCTTGTAAAGATTCTGATTCTTGGGGAATGAGTTGCAAACGAAGATGAGCGTGCCGGTGGCGACCGGCGCGCTGCAGTATTTCTCCAATGCCTTGCGGTGCGCGCTGATGAACGCGTCGGCGTTATCCACCACGACGACGCGGCGTTCGCCCAATAGGGAGAGGGTGCGCACGTCGTCCAGGACATCAGCCAGTTCAACATCGCCGCTCGCGCAGTCTACGCGCGTCACATCGGCACCCGCGCCCGTCGCGCCACCGGGGGCACATGCCCGGAGGATCGCCGCCAGGGCTTCGCTGCGCAGCAGCATGTCCTTACCAACAACGGCGTAGACGGTCTTGGGTGTGTTGTCTGCGGGTCGAACCAAGGTTTCCGCGTCCGATTAACGATACGATCTCGATACCTGACTCATCAAATCCAAACGCTGCCGTGCATCCTCAATGATCGCAGTAGCGGCGGGATTGCTTTCAATGGCTCGCTGGTACGCCTGACGTGCCGCGATTTCGTCACCCTGGAAAATCGCAACATCTCCCAGATTCATCCAGATCTCGGCGTCGTCCGGGTTGATGCGAAGCAACTCTTCAAGCCGTGCGGCCGCCCCACTGTAGTCGTTCTTTTGCCGAAGCACCATCGCGATGCCCTGCAGCGCGCCACGGTGCTCGGGGGATTGCTTCAAGACCAACTCGTAGGCTTCCAACGCCCGATCAAAGTCTTGGATACGGTATAGCAGGCCCGCCATCGCGGCAAACGCATCGGTCAGGTCGGGATCCAGCCGAACCGCCTCGCGCAGCCGCGCGATTCCCGCGCGGATCCGCCCTTCGGCGGCGAGCGCCTGGCCTTGGCGAAAATACTCCTGAGCGCGAGTTCGTGCGGTTGCCGAAACCGCGGTCACCGCCGTCGTTTGTCCGCCATCGGTTGCGGGAGGCGGTGTGGGGGCTGCTTCCCTCAACTCCATCACCTGCGGTTCGCTGGTGACCACATGCCCGCCTTGGTCGCGAACCCGCACCCGCACGGCGACTCGGCCTTGCAGTTCCGGGGCGAGCCGCCAATCATAACGTCCGGAGTTCGCGATCGGTTCGGGGGTGACGAGATGCCAGTGCGGCTGGGGTGGTCTCTGGTACTCGATTTCGATCGAACGGGTGGGCAGATTGGCATCGATTGCCGCCCAGCGGATCTGAACCATGCGCTGGCCCAGCGCCGTTGTTTGCCGCGGTGGATGAAGCTGGACCACCGGCGGCGTGAAGTCCACAAACGCACGCAGATGGGGCCGCGTGCCCGCTGCAGGCGGCTCGCTTGATGGCCCAGCGGCATTCTTCATCACGAAGTAGAAGCCCAAGAGGCCCTCCGACGGAGCGCTGAAGGCCATGGGGGATTGCCGATCCTCATCAACGCCGTAGTGATGCCAGGAAGAACCCCCATCCGATGTGTACCACAACGACACCATATTCAGCGGCTTCGCCTCGGCGTTGACGCTGTAGGCCATGTTGAACACCCGCGATCCAACGGGGATCGGGTCTTCGGCACACAGCCAGGCGCCGCTCGCTAGCGGAACAAGAAAAACGATTCCCCGCCGCCAAAGTGGGTTCACCATTGCACTCCTTTGCAGTCGAGTCGGCTCACAGCGACACAGGCTCTCTCCACAGCCTCGTGTCCGCTTATCGGTACGCCCCCGGCGCCGGCTGCACCGAGGATCCCGGGCCCAAAGACCGCCAGACCGGACGCGGCCATCAGGTGGTCCGCCGTTATCAGCGTTGCCGGTTACCCCGATTCGATTCCAGTATCACGCCGTGCGGTGAGCCCGTCACCAGATCGACGGACAGGGCGTAACTACTTTCGTGGCAGTAGGTTAAGCCTGATTGGCTGTTTCTTGGACGGGCTTGGGCCGCATGGCTACCCGGTTTTCGAGTAGAAAAACGCGCCGGGTAGCCGATTTATGGTACTGGAAAACTCGTTGGCCGCTTTCGCTATTGCATTCCTTTGCTAGACTCACCGCGAGTTGGGGCGTGGTGGCGCGGCCCGGAACCCCTTAGTTCTTTGCGAGGAAATCAGCCCTCATGGAGGAATACGAACATCTCAAGGAGTTGGTCGAGGCTGTCTCCGACGACATCGGCAAAGCGGTCGGCGGCAACAAAGCCGCAGGAACGCGCGTTCGGAAGACCATGCAGGACATCAAGGAGGCGGCCCAAACGGTCCGCAAGAAAATCCTTGAAGTCCGATCTCAGCAGACCGCTTAGTGTGGCGTTACTCGCCAGTGCGCCGGTGAGTCCGGTCGCGATGGCTACTGCCCGCGACTTTGTGGACGGCGCCGAGTGCTCGCAGAATCGATGGTGACCACGCACTAGCGCTGCATCCGAACGGCACCCGATCAGCTAAGGCTTTCGCCACGATCTGTGCGCGCCGAGCCTGGAGTGCGCGAGCGTCTCGGGTGAGGCCGCGTGGGTTCGATGTGCTGCTTGGGTATCGGCGGCGTGTCAGATTCGGTGTGCGTCAGTCGATGGTCCGGCTTGTAGCAAGGAATCTTAGCCCATGCCTCCTCCGTTACTTATGGACTTGGAGAACGTGGCCACCGCTTCGGTGATTCACGATCGCGAATCGATTTACCAGATGCTGCCTCACCGGCATGAATTCCAGCTATTGGACGGTGTTTGCCTGCTGGATCAGGAGAAGAGAGACATCGTTGCGTTCTGCGATGTGACGCCGAACGATTGGTGGGTCAAGGCGCATTTTCCTCAGCGGGCGCTGTTGCCGGGCGTGCTCATGCTGGAGATGGCCGCGCACGCAGCCGCATTGATGGTGCGGATCTTTGGGCACAGCGATGCCCTCATTGTTTTCGGTGGCGTGGACCGATGCAAGTTTCGCGATTCGGTGGTTCCTGGGTCGCGACTCTATATTCTTGCGCACAGCATCGAGATTCGCAGCCGGCGCGTCATTGCCGATACGCAGGGCGTAGTGGACGGCCGGATTGTGTTCGAAGCACGGGTCACGGGCCTGATGTCGTAGTCGACGGCTGATCGGGTGGAGAGGTCGTGATCGGGACTTCAGGCATGGCCATGCGTACCGGGGCACCGCAGCGGCGGCAGCGTGCGGACACCATCTGTTGCCACCGTTGCAGCAGGAGTTCCTCGGCGCAATGCAGTTCGGCCTCTCGGCGATCCAACTCCGCCTCCTTTTGATCGAACTCGGTTTCCCTACGATCCAACTCGGCCGCGCGCTTTTCGAGCTCGGAAGCCACAACGGTCGGTTCGGCCGACGTTTCTTGGGCTGTATCGTCGGTCTTGGCCAAGCCCGACGACTCGGCCGGCGGCCGGCCCGGCGCAGCCCCGTCCGCGGGGGCTTGCGTGGCTTGATTCGACGATTCAAGCCGTTTACGGCGGGCATGGGGGAAGGGCATGCCTTTGGGACGCCGTTCCACCTCAGGATCAAAAGCGTCAAGTCGCCACGTAGGCAACGCCTCGCCCGGCTTCATGCCATACGCTCGAAACAGGTAGGGGCCGACAAGAATACGATCCTGCTTGCCCAATCGCGCGATGCTGATGCGTTCTCCGTTGAGCCACACGCAGCCGCTCCCGGTGTCAAACACGGCCACGGAATCTAGAAACTGAAATACAACCGCGTGGCGCTCTGAGACGCTGGCGTGATCCAGCCGGACGTCGGCCGATTCGTGGCGCCCCACCAACGCCACCTTCGATTCAATACGCCACGCCTGTTTGCTGTCGTCGATGCACACCGCGAAGGCGTCCCACGGAAACAGGTAGCCGTCCTGCCCTTCGCGTGCCTCGGGTGCATCTTCAATCACCACGTCGAAGCGCGTTTCAGCAATCCGCACGATGTCGCCGTTGGAGAGTGAAACGACTTGATCGATGCGCTGATCGTTGTGAAACGTGCCGGTTTCGCTCAGCAGGTCTTTGAGCAATACCTCGGATCCGATGTTGAGAATCACACAGTGGGCATCTTCGGTACCCTGGTCATGGAGCACGATGTGGGCCGGGCGGCGGGCGCCGATCAGCGTCGCCACGCGTTGCAGCGTCCAGTTTTTCTGCCCAGGCGTCCCACGTTGAGCCAGAAGACGCACCTGGGGTGCGAATTCGGGAACATCCATCTGAATGCTTGCAAATCCCGCCACGCTTCTTCTTCCTCCGAACGCAAACCGTCTACCCGGTCCCCCAACCGGGCCGACCGTCAAGGCCGACTATGCATCGGCGCGTGCGCCCGAGCCAGCGATGGCGGTGTCCCCCACAAGGTCGGAGGGGCGTCATCGCGCTCGTAGTGCACCGCTTCGGGTCGCCCAACGGCTTGTCTTGATCCGGCCGTTTGATGTCCGCCCATCGCTACCATGGACATACCGCCTGCGAACCCTATAGTTGGCTTGCTACACCGCTGGGTGTACATAGAATCCTACAATCCAAAAACCACAACAGCCACACGGAAACCCCGGTTTCCAGACCCCCTGAGTCGTTTTCGGAATATGATGAATATCTTGCTAACCAATGATGATGGGCACGACGCGCCGGGCCTAGCCGCGGCATTTGACGCACTGCGACCCCTCGGCCAGGTGCACGTTGTGGCCCCGGCGCGGGAACAATCAGCCTGCAGCCACGCCATCAGCCTGTACCGTCCGATACACGTCGACCGCATCGACCACGAGCGTTTCGGGCTCGTGAATGCCGTCCATGGAACCCCCGCGGACTGCGTGCGGCTGGCCGTGGCGGAATTGCTGGACGCGAAGATCGATCTCGTCGTTTCGGGCATCAACCGGGGGGCCAATACGGGGGTCGATACGTTCTACTCCGGTACGATCGCCGGAGCGAGGGAGGCATCGATTCTCGACATACCAGCCATCGCCGTCTCTCACGCCGTTCGCACGCAGGTCCGGATCGATTGGCAAGCCGCCTCGCCGGTTGCGGAACAACTGATCCGGCAACTCATGGATGAGTCGCTTCCCGGTCGAGGTTTTTGGAGCATCAACCTGCCTGCGGTGTTGTCGCCCGAGGCTGACGTCCATCGTGTGCCCATGGCCGTCGAAACCGTCCCCTTGGATTTTGAGCGGCGTCGCCATCCAGACACCGGCGTGCTCCAATTCCACTACGGCAAGTCGTATTGGAATCGCAGCGTATCCGAGCCGTCCGATTTTAGCGTTGTCCGCGACGGAGCCATCGCCGTTACGGCGGTGCCGCTGTTCGGGCGGTTTTGACGGCTTTTTTTAGGCGATCCATCACGCGGAGGCGAACTTCGTCGGGCGAGCCCGCGATCCTGGCTGCGGCTGCACGACGATGACCACCGCCGCCTAACCCGCTGGCGATCAGCGATACATCCACGTCCGGTTCATCCGGAGATAGCGGCGGCTTGCTGCGAAAACTGCATCTCAGGAATCCTTCATTGCGGTCCACCAGGATGCAGGAAACCGCGACCGACTCGATGCGCAGCGGCTCGTTTACGATGTTTTCGGTGTCACCCGCTCCGGCTCCCGTCTCCACGTAATCCTGTGGCGTCAGCGTCATGAGCGCCAGGCGGTCGTCGCTGTGCAATTCGAGCGACGCCAGCGCCCGCCCGAGAAGGCGAATCCGCGCGGGTTGGTCGCGTTGAAACAGAGCTTGATGCAACTCATGGGGACGCACGCCCTGGGAAGCCAGATTGCCGGCGGCCAGCAACACTCGAGCATCGACATTGGAAAAACGGAACCAACCCGTATCGGTGGCCATGCCGACAAAAAGGGCGTCCCGGGCCGTCTGGTCCAACGACCATCCGGCCGCAACGGCCCATTCATACAGGATCAGGCAGGCGGCTGCGGCTGATTCATCTACCAGGTAGGTATCGGCGAGGGGGTCGCGATTGACGTGGTGGTCGATGGCGATCTTGGGGACCGTGGCCCCTCGCAGCCATGCGGCGATCGGCTCGAGCTGGTTGTAGGTGCAGGTGTCCACAACGATTACCGCATCGATGTCGCAAAAGTGCTCCGTTTGCAGGTCACGGCCCAACACCGGCAGAGGATCGTAGGTTTCGAACAGCTTGTAGCTGGAGGGCAACGGCTCGAACACGACGGCGACGGGATCGAGCCCGCAACCTTTCAAGAGCTGTCGGAGCGCGACCAGCGAGCCGAGCGCATCGCCATCCGGCTTGGCGTGCGAAAGCAGAAGGGGCTTGCTCCAGGAAGCAACCGTCTGAGCGGCCTGCATGAACTCATCGGCCATGATTGTTGACATCGCTTCACCAGGAATCCCATATCGGTTTCGAATTACTTGTCATGGTTGCGGCACACCGTTCCTTTCGTGAAGGCCCAAAGTCTTGCGCTTGTTGCGAGCCACCCGATTCAGCCTCCGCGGCCAGGGGGGTTGGCCCGACCTCCGCCATACTGACGATGCAACCGCCTCAGCCGGCGCACAGACCGTTTTCAGCGAGCTTCCGGACCTGTTGGACATCACGATGAAGCTGCTCGATCAACCGATCGGGCGATTCGAATCGGCACTGTCGGCGCAAGGTTCGGCCGAGTTCGACCCGCAGCGTTTGATCGTAGAGATCGCCGTCAAAGTCCAGCAGGTGCAATTCCACCACCCGTTGGCGCCCGCCAAAAGTGGGCGTGGTTCCGATGCTGACGGCGGCGTCGTGGACGCCATCGGCAACCCGGACCGAACCGGTATACACGCCGTCAGCCGGTATGAGTTGATCGGGGACGGATAGGTTGGCGGTTGGGAATCCGAGTTGCCTGCCGCGCCCTGCGCCGCGAACTACCGTACCGTTCAGGGCGTAGCACCGTCCCAAACACGCGGCCGCCTCGCGCACCAATCCCTCGAAAAGAAGCTCGCGCACCAATGAGCTGGAAACCATCCGGCCGGTGCCGTTGATCTCCAGCTGAACGGGCTCGATGATGAGGATTTCAAACTCGAACTCCGCAGCCATTTCAGCGAGCGTACGCGTCGAACCCCCGCGTCCCTTCCCGAATCCAAAGCCCGGCCCCTCCACGATATGCGTAGGGTGCAATCGCTCGTACACGATGGTCCGGACAAAATGCCGTGCCTCGAGGTTCAATAGCGCCGGCTCACTGGGCGCAACGACCACGGCATCGGCGCCGGCCTGCTCCAGCAATCGGAGCTTTTCAGTTAGTGGGGTCAAGCGCGGGGGGGCTTTTTCGGGTGCCACGACACAGAGGGGGTGCGGCTCAAACGTCAGCACGACGGTCGAACCGCCGGTCGTTGCCGTGAGGCGCGCCGACTGAGCGACCAACGCCTGATGGGCACGGTGCACGCCGTCGAAGTTGCCGATGGTCAGCACGCACCGATCCAGCGTCCGTCCGAACTCTTCGAATCCGTGAAAAACCCGCATCGCTGCCACAGCCCTCGGGGAACCACTCTTGCCAACTCGGGCGCAGAGCATAGCTCGCGCAGACGCCGCCCGCAACGATAAAGGGATCGCTGGAGCAGGCTCACTTCTTGAGTAGCGGCGCCGAAAGCCCTTCGATTCACCGACTACCCTGAGCCGCGGGCTTCAGCCCGCGCGGCGCCCCGGTTTCCGATAGCGCCAAGCCGCTTTGAGACCGCGCAGGCTGAAGCCTGCGGCTCGTAAAGGTGGTTCTAGCGCTTTCATATTAGCCCCCGCGGCCGGGTATGCGTGTCCGATCACCGCGTCAAAACTGATTCCAGAGCCACTGGTTTGTCACTTCGTGGTGGAACATGATTTCGTGGCGTTTCACCTTCGCTCCCAGTTCCTTGGGGCAGCGGTCGGCGGATGCCTGCTTGAGTTCCACGTATTTCCCGTGGGCGGCTTCACCGAGAAGGTCCACGGCCAGCCGAGAGGCCTTGAACAGCCGAATCGCGTCGTGGATGTTGTCGGGCAGGTATCGCGTTCGCGAACGCTTGCCTTCCAATTCCGCCGGGTCGGGCAGCGGTCCTTCGAGCCCGGTGCGCAGGAGCGTATAGAGCAGAAGGTATGGGTTGGCATCGGGCGCAACGGATCGAAACTCGATTCTTGCGGTACGCTCGTTGCCGAGCGGGATGCGCACCATCGAGGCCCGGTTGGTGGCCGAGGCTTTGATCTGGTTCGGGGCCTCGAAGTTCGGATCGAGCCGCCGATAGCTGTTGACACTTGGATTCGAGACCAGACAGATGTCCACCGCGTTGTTGAGAATCCGGTCGACGAAGCTCCAGGCGTACGAAGACAGGCCCTCCTTGCCCTGCTCGTCGTAAAAGAGATTCTTCCCGTTCTTGGCAAGCGACATATTGCAGTGCATCCCATTGCCGTTGATCCCCGCAACGGGTTTGGGCAGGAAGCACGCGCTGAATCCAAACGTGCCGGCCACCTGGCGACAGCAAAGCTTGTAGAGTTGAATCTGATCGGCCGCGACGACGGCGTCGGCGTAGGAGAAATTCATCTCGAACTGCGACGGGGCGACCTCCGGGTGATCCTTCTCATTGGCCAACCCCAAAGCGCGCTGGGCCTCGGCCGCCCGATCGATGAACTTTCGCAGCGGATCCTGGGGGAGCGAGTGGTAGTACCCTCCAGTGGAAATGAACTCGAACGCGCCGCTTTCGTAATAGGAACGCTCGGCGTCGCCTCCGGCAAAGAGGAATCCTTCAATCTCCGGCGCGACGTTCATCACGATTCCCTTTTCGCGGTAGAGTTCGTCCGTGAAAACCCGCAACTGGGAGCGAAAGTCCGCGTGATAAGGCGTGCCATCCTGCCCCTGAACCGCGCCGAACGTGATGACTTTTCCGGCTCCGAAGATGTCGCAGGGAAGCCAATAAAACGCGGCCCAGTCGATGGCGAGCTTCAGGTCGGATTCGCTGATCTGGGAGAATCCGCGAATGGACGAGCCGTCAAACGTGAGGTTCCCCTCCGATTTGAGCAGGAACTTCTTGTCGTAGTCCAGCATGTGGAAGCGGCCTTCCAGGTCGGAAAAACAGACCGTAACGGCCTTGATGCGTTTCTCGTCATGCAGATAGCGTCGACGCTCTTCCGCGATCGTGGCCGGGTCGACCCGCTCCTGACGCTGAAGCTTGGCGGACGTGTTCATTTCTTCCAGTTCGTCGTAGGGAATCTCAAGGAAACGGCGGAGTGGCTTGGCTTCCATGTCGTCTTACAACCTGCCTTTCTCGTCGTGGACCGATACCGTACAAAAAACAACGCTGGACGATTATAGTGTGGGTGTCGGAAGAATTCAAGTAAAATGGACGGCATTTAGCATAAATCTTGAGCCACCTATGTTAAAATGCGGCAGCCTTAGTGTTTTCGGCAGCTTGACAGGGTCCGCGTGTCGCGATAGGGTGCGCCGCAGTGTAGCTCTTAATCGTTGGGGCCCGCCCGGGGCCTTTTTTTGTGCCCCGGTCAGTGGCTCCAGCTCGGCGACAGACCGAACGGGGAACATTCTGTGGCTTCCGCGAACCTAGAACATACGTGCGTTTTCGGCCTGGGCTGGGGCGACGAAGGTAAGGGGAAGATTGTCGACTTGTTGTGCCCGGCGTTTGATGTGGTGGCCCGTTTCAATGGCGGGGCCAATGCCGGCCACACGGTCTGGGTAGGCGGCGAGAAATTCGCCTTGCACCTGCTGCCCAGCGGCGTTTTGCATCGCAACACGATCAATGTTATCGGTCCCGGCGTAGTCGTGGATCCGTCCAGCCTTTTGACGGAGATCGATGCGCTCGCCGAACGCGGCTACGACCTGCTCGATCGGTTGCGGATCAGCGATCGCGCCCATCTGGTGATGCCCTACCACAAGGCGGAGGATCAGGCGAGCGAGCAGTCGGCGGACCCCGCGCGCAAGATCGGCACCACCGCCCGCGGCATCGGGCCATGCTACGCCGACAAGATGCTCAGGAAGACGGCCATTCGCTTCGCGGATGTCTTGCATGAACTCCGCTTGTTGGACCGGCTGAGCGGCATCCTCAAGGCGCGAGGCGCCTCGCTGGCGGCCGCCTACGGTTGGGAATCCCAATTCGATGCGCAGAAGCTTCATGCGGAATTGCTTGAAGCCGTCGCCCGGCTGAAGCCGGCCATTTGCGATACGACGGCGCTGCTGCACGACGTGTTGGGGCAAGGCAAGCGGATTCTGTTTGAGGCGGCCAACGGCATGCTGCTCGATGTGGACCATGGCACGTATCCGTTCGTTACCTCCAGCAGCACCGGCCCGCATGGCATCGGCAGCGGGGCAGGTATTCCGCCGCAACGCGTTACCCGTCTGGTGGGCGTCACCAAGGCATACGCTACGCGCGTCGGCGCGGGTCCGTTCGTCAGCGAGCTTGAAGATGAGACCGGGGAGCGGATTCGCAATCAAGGCCACGAGTTTGGCACGACAACCGGAAGGCCGCGGCGCTGCGGCTGGTTTGACGCGGTGGCGAACCGCCACGCCGCGATGCTCGCGGGTGCGACGGACGTGGCACTGATGCACCTGGATACGTTGAGTGGATTCGAGCAAGTCGGCATCTGCGTTGCCTACCGCGTAGACGGTGACACGCTGACGGCTCCTCCGGCCGACGGATCGAGGCTGGAGCGCGCGGAGCCGGTTATTGAGTATGGCCCCGGGTGGCATGAGGATCTGCGGTCGGTGCGACGGTTTGAGGATCTTCCGGCCGCCGCGAAGGCCTATGTGGCGCGTGTGGAATCTTTGCTGGGGGTCGCGGTGACTTTGGCGGGGGTTGGTCCGGATCGGGCTCAAGTGTTGATTCGTGGGCCGCTCGCGGACATCGTCGGCGTTCCCGCGGCGTCTACCGCTTAGCGGGTTTTCGATGATGCAGCCTATGCCTGATTGCGAACGTATCCTCGGGCTCGACCCGGCGCAGTTGCCGCGGCACATCGCGATCATCATGGACGGCAACGGGCGATGGGCGATGGATCGCGGGATGGATCGCATCGGCGGCCATGAGCAGGGCGCCAAGACCGTCCGCAAGATCGTGACCCACTGCGCGAGGCTTGGTGTCGGCGCTCTGACACTATACAGCTTCAGCACGGAAAACTGGAAGCGGCCGCGCGCGGAGGTCGATTTCCTGATGGGGCTCTATGTTCGGTATCTGATCGCCGAGCGCGATACGATCATGGACAACAACATTCGCTTCCGGCACCTGGGGCGTCGTGAAGGGTTGCCGGCGTCCGTGCTGGCGGAGATGGACACCACCGTGGCGATGAGCCGGAGCAACACGGGGCTTACGCTGTGCTTGGCGCTGAACTACGGCGCGCGCAAGGAGCTGGTTGATGCGGTACGCAGAATTGCCACGGAAGTGGCACTTGGAAAGCTCGCCGCGGCAGACATCGATGAATCGACGATCACCGATTCACTCTACACGGCCGGCCTGCCGGATCCCGATCTGCTCATCCGCACCGCCAACGAGCGACGGATCAGCAACTTTCTCCTGTGGCAGATCAGCTACGCCGAATGGCACGTTTGCCCCGCGCTGTGGCCCGAGTTTACCGAGGAACATCTCGAGGCCGCCATCAAGGATTTCGCGGGCCGCAAACGCCGTTTCGGAACCGTCGGCCCGCCGACCATCCGCGAGCCCTCCTGACCGGCGATCCCGATAGGCCCGCAGGGGCCGTGACGGTGCGTTGGTGGGGCAGGCCGTCGCAGGGGATGGGGGCTGGCGGGGCGACGGTCAGGTATTGCACGCTTTTGTTCATCGAGAAGGTCATCGGAAAGCAATTCGGCAGGCATTGGCCCGATAATGTTAGCGCCACCGTGCTGCCCGGGCAACCGGTGGCCGGTGCCACGGAAATCGAGCACGTACCGCCCGCACAGACGCAATTCTGGCAAACGCCGGTCCCGCCGATTCCGCCGGGGCAGGCCGTACAATCGTAAGCGCTCGGTGAAATGCATCTTGTAATCATCTTCCTCGATCTGGCATGAT
>JBHHUB010000078.1:0-17565 GCA_046753625.1 Phycisphaerae bacterium
CAAGAACCGCGCGTAGACGAAGTCGATTCTCACGATGACCAAAACGTAATAGGAAAGGCAGGGCAACAGCGTTAGGACGGCCATCTTCCGGTGCTGCCAACAGGCTCCCACCGTAGCGATCGCGGTCAGCATAAGCCATGGCCAGCCTACGGCGGCCGCGCCGTACCGAACGGTCGCGGCGGTAAGGTCGAACAGATCGTCATACCGCAATTGCTGCCCGCAGATGGAATTCGGAGAGGCGTCCAACCAGTAGCGCATGCGATCGAGGTAGGGTTGCGGGTCGGTCAGGGCACCGTTGAGGAAGAGATAGGGGAGGGCGAACGCCACGAGCCCCAGCACCCACCGTGGTTGCAGGCACGCGCCACGAACGGCGGTCGAGAGGGGGCGGTCTTGGCGCAGTCGGGCGGTCTCCAGGATGAGCAGGGTCAACGCCATGCCCGGGTAGATGCCGGCCATGGCGTCCTTCGTGCTGATGGCCAGCGAGCCGAAAAAACCCAGCAGCAGGGCATGGCGTGCGTCGGGCTCGTTGATGCATTTGATGTAGAAGAAGACGCTCCAGCTTATCCAGCAGGCCGCCGGTACGTCCACATTGCCCAGGCGGGCGAAGTAGGCGAAGGCCGCGCCGAGCATGAGCGCCAGCGCGGCCGCCAGCGCGGCGAGGTCGTCGCCGGTCAGCGCGAGCGTCGCAAAAAACACGCCCATCGCAGCAGCTATGGCCATGACGATCGAAACGCCGCGGGCGATGAGCATCAGCGTGCCCATCTTGGGTGCGTCCAATGTCGGCAGGTCGCGCTTGCTGTTGTGATCCGTTGCGTCTTGGGATGCCCATGCTGCCAGCGCCGGCCGGTAGGTCGCGTAGAGCAGGTAGTAGTGCAACGGCGGGTAGCGTCCTTTCCAGCCCTCTGCAGCGTGCCGAACCGGACCGATGGTTCTCAGAGCGGAGATGGAATCCTGGCTCCAGGACACCAGCGACGGAATCCCCCAGTTGATGCCCGGCAGGTAGAGCAGGACCGCAGCAAGCGGTAGGACGACCCGATACCAGCGCCGCACCGTTGTGCGCGACCGATCGGGTTCCGCCGGGGTTTCGTGGGGTTGGCTGATTGGTTTGCCGATCATCGTTGGTCAGTCTTCGGCCAGTTGCTGGCAGGTCCGCATGACGCGTAGGGCGTTCAGTCCGAGAATGTGGACCAAGTCGCTTTCGTGGTGCCCCCGCTGCATGAGCGCGGCGGTGAGGCGCGGGAGCTTCGAACAATCGTCAAGGCCGTCCGGAAGGTGGGGGATGCCGTCGAAATCACTTCCGATGCCCACGTGCTCGGGGCCGACAAGCTCAATGGCGTGATCAAAATGATCGGCCAGGATGCTGAGCGGTGTCTTGTGGTCGGTCGGCGGGCTGGGGGTGAGATCGGCGCATTGCATGTTTCGGTGCAATTTTTTGGGATCGAGTTTTGGATAGTTCGGGTCGATGAACCCGGCCGCGAAGTTGATTTGGACCACGCCTCCCCGGCGGGCGATTTCCTGAATCAGTTCGTCGGGCAGGTTGCGGGGATGCGGCGACACGGCTCGGCAGGAGGAGTGGGACGCCATGACCGGTGCGCTGCTCGTGTCGAGCACATCGGAGACACAGGCGTCGCTGGCATGCGAGACGTCGACCATCATGCCCATGCGATTCATTTCCCGGACGACGTCCCGGCCGAACGCCGTGAGTCCACCGTGGTGGGGCGGAAGCGGAGTGTGGATGCCAGCGGAGTCGGCCCAGGAGGTGTGGAAGCCGTGGGTCAGCGTCATATAGGTCACGCCTTGTTTTCGAAAGGATCGCAGCAGCTCGATCGAATCCTCGATCAGATAGCCGCCCTCCATGGCGGGCACGACGGCGAATCGGTCCCGTTTGTGGGCGTGGAGGATTTCGTCGGGCGTGGATGCGAGGGTCACGGCGTCCGCATGCGTTCGGGTCAGGGCGATCAGTCGGTCCATTTGGGCTTGGGCCGCCTTGGCGCCCTGACCCGGTTCGACGGGGCCGGATGCCCAAATGGCGAAGAAGGCGCCGCTGAGGCCGCCTTCTCGGGCGCGGGGTAGATCGATGTGGCCGGTCTCGTGGCGGGCGGCGAAATCCCAGTTGGGGTCGGCAAGTCGCTGGGTGGTGTCGCAATGCGTGTCGATTACCAGAGTTTTTTTGTGCAGCGTTTGGGCGCGCTGGAGCCAATCGTCGGTTGTCCTGTCCATGTTTTGATTCTATCGCAGGCGGCTCGGAATGCACGGGTGCGTCGTCGTCGGGCGCATCGCGGCTGATAGCGTTGGGAGCTCGCATTGGTGCGTGTTTCGGTCCGCACCGGGATGGGCGCCGCAGTGTTGCGTTCGGCGCTGGTAGCGCTGGTACGCCGCGCGGCGGACGCGGCGGGGTTGGTCGCGCGAAGCGCGTATCAGCATTGGCTTGCGATCCTTGTTCTTGTCGGGTTGCCTGCGGCGCCATCCGTCCCTCGGATTCGTGCGCAGAATCCGCCGCATTGGCCGGTGGGCAGAGCGTCATCGGCTCAGGAGATGCCGACCGATAATTAGCGAATGCCGCGGAGCGAACTGCTCGATAGGACATGGCGAGGAACTGGATTGACTGACGTGCGGACGTGCTTGACCCCCTGCGGGAATTCGCAAGAGGAAGCAACAAAACGGGCACTGACGCCATGTACCCTAACAGGAGCTTTTCGAATGACGTCCCGAATTGAACTGCTTGGTGTCGGAATGTTGACGCTGCTGGCGGCTTCGTGCAACGGCCCCGCCACGCCGCATCAGATTCAAAACGCGCACATGGACCAAGGCAAAGAGTTGTACGGCGCGGAACTGGTCACGATGGCGGACAACGCGATGGTTCAGGACATGACGTTGTCCGATTTTCATTTTGTGGCCCATACGTCGGAGTTGAGCGGAACGGGCGCAGCCCGGCTCGACCGCATGGCCGGGTATTTGAACACGTACGGCGGCACGGTTCGCTACGCCACGCATCTGGCCGACGGCGACCTGGTCGCGGCGCGCATGAAGCACGTGGGCGATTACCTCGAGCTGTCCGGATGTGATATGGATCGGATCAAGATCAAACAGATGATCTCCGGTGGTCGAACGACGCCCGCCGAGGAAGCGATCCTGGCCGATCAGCGCGGCACCGCCGAAGCGGAGTCGTCGACCCAATCTGATGGGGGTGCTCAAGAAAGCATGCTGCCGCAGGGACAGAACTAGCAGAGTTGGAGTAGGATTCCATGATTGTTGGTAAAGTAAGTGTCGTTTGTCTGGCGGTGGGTACGGTCCTGGCCGCGGGTTGTGTTCATTCCGATCCGAATGCGCGATCACGAATGGATAAGCCGAGATGGAAGTCCGGCATTGAGCCCATGGCCGACGGCAGGCTAAACGCCACGCTTCCCGCCGAGCCCGCGATTCTGCCTCAGACTCATTTCGCGGCCGGCCGGTTGCTCGAGAAAAAAGGCTTGATCCCGGACGCGATCGTTCAGTATCGCAAGGCGATCGCGGTCAATCACGAGTACGTCGAGGCGTACCACGCGCTGGCCGTTTTGCTTTCGCGCGTCGGCGATCGCCAAGGTGCGGTGAAGACGATGGCGCAGGCCGTAAAGATCAGACCCGATGATCCGGTGCTTCAAAACAACTATGGGTATCTGCTCATGCACGTCGAGGCATGGGCAAAGGCGATCGAGCAATTCAACGCCGCCATCGAGGCACGTCCTTTCTTCGCGCGGGCCCATGTCAACCTGGGCCTTTGCCTTTCCAAGCTTGGACGATTCCAGGAGGCCTTTGTCAGCTTTCGGGCGGTTCTTCCGGAGGCGGACGCCCATTACAACATGGGGCTGATGTACCGCGGACAAAGGCGGTATGCCGAGGCGACTCGATCGTTCCAGCGGGTGCTGGAAATCAACCCGTCGTTTGGGGCGGCATCGCGTCAATTGACGGAGATTGCGCCATTGATGCAGCAGCCTGCCACGGCATGGATGGGGCCGCCGGAGGAGATCGACGCGGGCGAGATGCCGGCCGCACCGATCGTGACGGTCGCGCAGGGCGACGCCGATCCGGTCCTGGCGGAACCGGTGACGCAGGATGGGTTTGAGGGGATGACTTCGTCGGCGGATTTCTGGGCGTTTCAGGCGGACTTTGATTATGACCAGCCCGCGTGCGAATCCATGTTCCTGCAAGAGGCCATGCAGGCGGTGGCTTCGGTGAGCCCGACTTCTGCGTCGGGCGGCCGACAACGTCCTGGGATCGAAGGGGACATGTCGGACGGGCCGACGTGTCCGGCCGATTTTGAACGGGTACCGGTTTCGGTGGATGAGGACATCCTGCGCTGCGAGCAGTTGTATCTCCAAGAGGCGAGCGAGGCCGTGGCGACGGCCTCGCCGCGGTCGATCCGGGCTACCAAGTCGATGACCGTCGACCCCCAAGCGGTCGAACGGGTGCAGCCGGTTGATTGGGGCGCGGCGCTTTCCGAGTTGTGGGAGGAACTTCCACCGGATCCCGATGGCCCGCGCGATGTCGAATCGATCGCTTTTCCTCGTGAGCGGATGGCGTTCTATCCGGGGATGGGCTTCTTCATCGACGCGCCGGTGGACGATTACTTCGCAGGCGAATCCGAAGAGGGGCTGATGTCCTATGCGGATCCATTCGCAAGTCGCCCGGCTGCGCAGTGCCCATCCTATGGTGATCCATTGATCGTGGACGAACACGAGTCGGCGCCGGCGCGTGGCAGCCGGCCTGAGAAGCAGACGCCGATGGAAACGCTTTTGGAGATCGAATCTCGCATCGCGCTGGAGCGCAGCGAACAGGCGTGCCTCGAGCAGGAGCTAGGCATCTTTTCCTCGGGGCTATGGATCGATACGAGCGTGGCTTCGTCCGCCGTGGCGGACATTCCGGAGATTAAGGTGCGCTGGACGACCGCCGAGCCGGTGCGCCGCACGGAGTCCAAGGCTTCGTTGGCGTCGGACACGATGGGAACCGGCGATCGAGATCGGCCCCGCACCGGACGTACGGGATCTGCGACGCTGGGGATGTCGATTGTCGCGCCGGCCGATGCCGATCGGTCCGGCGGCGACACGGTGTTTGAGGGGTTTGACCCCGACGACATCCTCGAAGACGGTTTGTGTCCGGAGGATTCGGAAGGCGTGCGGGATCCGCATGGGGCGTCCGCCGGCTCGCTGGAATACATTCTTGAAATCATGCGCATGGCGGCGACGGAAAAGTGGTGCTTGGATGCCGCGGGGCTGCAGCAAATGGCGGAGCCGGAGGTCATCGATGCATCGCCGGCGGATTGGGACGACGGGGGTATCGCCGAGCGAGACGTCCTGCCGTATGAGCGGGCGACGCTCGGCAGTCGGGTCGTGCCACCTGATACGCCCCGGTCGGATCGCATTCGGCGACGCGCCCGGCCTACGCCGCGGCGATACCGCCTGGGAAAAAGCACGACGAAGGGCATGATCGAGCCGGTACGCAATTGATCCGGCCGCAATGAATCGTTGGTGTTGCGTTACGCGTGCGACGGCGGCGGGTCGGTCCACAGATTCAGCGCGATAACGACGTTGGTTAGCGTCGCGCCGATGGCATCATGGATGATGATGTCGGCCAGGTCGTCCAGCGGTGTAGCCGTTTTGTTGATGATGGCCAGCGCCGCGCCGTGCTCCTTGGCGTAGCGCGGGAAGGAAGCCGCCGGCTCGACGACCAGCGACGATCCGATGGCCAGGAACAGGTCCGAGTGAATCGAATAGGCCATGGCTTGCTGCATTTCCCGCTGAGGCATGGCCTGACCGAATGAAATCGTTTTGGATTTGAGCGGGCCGGAACACACGTCGCATTCGGGCGCGTCGTCGCCTTTCTCGATGCGCCGGAGGATCTCCGCGGGCGGCCATTGTTTGCCGCATTGCCGGCATGCGACGATGCGGTTGGTGCCGTGGAGTTCGATCACGGGATCGCTTCCGGCGTCCGTGTGCAGGCCGTCGATATTCTGCGTGATGATCGCCGCGAGGTTGCCGTTGCGTTGCAGCTCAGCCAATGCCCAATGCCCGGCGTTGGGTTTGGCCTGGAGCGTATCCCGGTAAATCACTTTACGCATCTTCCAGTAGCGCACGCGCTCCGATCGTTGGGTCAGGAAGTCTTCGTACATCACGGGCGCTTCGCGCGACCAGATGCCGTTGGGGCTGCGGAAGTCGGGGATGCCGCTTTCCGTGCTGATGCCGGCGCCGGTAAACGCGACGCCGCGCCGCGCGGTGCGCAGCAACTCAACCAGACGATCAACAGGCTTCATGACGGTGATGATACCACAATGCGCGTGGGAGGATGTCTGGGGTCAGTCGGCGCGAAAAAACCGGGCATCGGTTCCGCCCTCACCGACGCGCAGGCAGACTTGTCTCAGGCATCGAGGGCAGTGGCCTTGGTAGGCGGTGGCTTCCTTGTTGCGGTAGATGCGCGTGTAGACGTCGCAGCATTCGAAATGGATGCCGACCCATGGCCGGCCGGTCAAACCCGCCGGATGGGCGGGTCGGGGCTCAGAATCCGCCAAGCCCTCGATATCAAGATGGTAGGGGGGTTCGCTCATGAGAAGTGGTATCGACCGGGGGCGGTTTAGGGCTGAAGCGCGGCATCCACAAAACCCGTGATGGCGTCGCGGCGCGCGACGCAACGATCCAGAACCGCCGTTAACTCCTGCCTCAGTTTTGTGGATCGGGCGGCATCGGTCAGCTCCGGCAGATTGACCCTAACGCTGTACGCGGCGGCTCGGGCTGCGGCTTCAGCCAATACCGCGCTGACCCCCAAGTCGCTCAGCAGAAACCGGCTCGCAAGCGGTTTGAAGTCGTCGAGCGTATCCACCGCTTGCGAGGTTGCGTTAACGATCTTCATGGGTACGGCGATGGCCGCCAGCACCGCGTCTTGGTAGTCGGCCGAGGATTTTCCCAATTCCTTCGCGACCACCGTCATGGTGCGGTAGGTTTCAGCATCGAGAGAAATCAGGCTGCGGAGCAATTCGTCAACTTGGCGCAGGGTGTCCAATACTTTTTGCATGAGCGCTCGGTGTGCGTCCGATGTCTTGGCGTTGGCCGAATAGGCGACCACCATGCGGCCCATGGCGCAGGCTAAAGCTCCGGCCGATGCCGCCACCGCGCCGCCGCCGGGCGTCGGCGTGCGTGCCGCAATCGAGTTCAGCAAGTCCTCAAAGCGTTGCTGGGTCAGCTCTTCCATGTCGGGTTGCGTTCCAAAAGTTCTTGCACGAGTCGCATCAAGGCTTCGGCGTTGGGCTCCTGTCCCAACGATCTGGCCGAGAGATCCTGTGCGGCACGCGGCAGGTCGTCAAACCGATCCAGATCATACCATGGATCGAGTTCGGCCAGCTTGATGCCCGCATCCTTGGCGTTGCGGCGGGTTTGTGCGGCCACGCTGTCCGTTCCCCAGGTGATTTTGGAGAACAAGTCGGGGAGGAATCGCGACAACGCCAGCAGGTAGTATCCGCCGTCGGTACACGGACCGAGGACCGCGTCGCTTGTCGACAGTTTGTGCAGTGCGGTTTTGATTTGATCGGGCAGGAGCGTGGGGCTGTCTGCGCCGAGAAGCACGATCGGGCGCCCGTCTTGGATGAAGGCTCGCTGTGTGGCGTGCGTCAGTCGCCGGCCGAGATCGCCATCGCGCTGGGGGGATACGTGCCCGATGTGATCGGGCAGCAACGAGGCCAGGTCTGGCGTTCGGTGATCGGGCGATACAAAGACCTCAACCGCCGCTGAGTCAACCCGCCCGGCCAACTCACAGGTGGCCAGCAACGCGGCGGTATGGAGCTCGGCCGCCTCGGTGTGCGTCAGCGGGGGCACCATGCGTGTTTTGACGCGCCCCGGATCGGGGTACTTGGCGAAGATGAGAATGCGCGCTTGCTGCATAATGACGAGGAAGTATCGCGTATTGCGAAGCCTGCGGCTAGCGGCTGGGTTCACAAGTTCCGCGACGAAGCCGACGCGGAGTTGATCGTGTTCCTGATGCCGCGCGGGCTGGCGCCCGCGGCTCTGACCGTTCCGCCAGTCACGAAGCCTGACGGCAGTTTCCCAGCGAGCTACGTCAACAGGGGGTCAACGGGCGATGCGGTGGTGTGCCCCGTGTGGCACAGCGGCCCCCCGCTGTGTTGGCAAGCGCTCAGCCGAGGGTCTGTGAGCAACCGCTCAGCCGAGGGCGGCTGGGCTACATGCAACTCACTGAACTTGTCAAAACAGACGTGACAGATTCCTACGGGCAGGTTGTATTTGTGGGTATCGGGCTGTCGAGCCACGCATCAAGCATACCTGCGCCGTTGAGCAGGTCGATGACGCGCAGGATGTCCTCCGGGCCGGCGACGCCGCTGTGGTCGATATCGCTGCTGTACAGGCCGTGCGGCGGCGTCGCGACGCCGTTGAGTCCGTCGATGACGGCCAGAATATCGGACGGTCCGGCCACGGCGTCTGCATTGGCGTTGCCGGGGTGTGAGAAGAACGTCATATAGGAGGCATCGCCGGTGTATTGGATGGTCGTGGCGGCCCCGGCCGTGATGGCACGAAACAGGGTGATTTCATAGAGGCCGGTGCCCAGATCCACGACGGTATCGATGCCGTTGGCGACTTGGAGCGGGTCAACCGCCGTTTCACAGAGCTGGAAGCATGATTCCGCGCCGGCCACGCCCAGGTCGATGAGGATCGGTTCGTCGATGGATCCGATGCCCATGCGGGGTAGTTCCGCGAACGGGGCATGAGGTTGGCGCGCGTCCACCGTGGCGTCGGGCGGATCGGAGGAGAGGATGGTGGCCGTCGGGCAGCCGGTGCTGCAGGGCGCGCCGGCGCAGGTGGTATCGGGTCCGAGCCAGACGCCGGTGACTTCACAGGTGCTTTGTTGCTGGTTGTCTACGCAGACTTCCCCGAAACAGCAGGCGCCGCCGGGTTGCGGGCAGCTAACACCCGCGCACTGTGTGCCGGCTCCTTGGAAGCTACCGCCTCCGGCCGTGCAGAGCGATTCGATCAACTCGTTGCAGCTTCCGTCGGGCATGCAGCAGGCGCCCGGTACGCAGGGGCTGTTCGCGCAGTCGGTGCCGTCGCCCAGGTAGGTGCCGCCGTTGACATCACATTGGAGCAGAGTCTGGCCGGACAGGCAGGTGCCAAATGCACAGCACGCACCGGTTGGCCCGGGGCAGGTCACGTCGGCGCAGAGTTGCCCTTCGAAGAATGTGGCGTCGGGTCCGAGCTGGCCGCAGGTCACGTTGTCCACGTTGTCCAGGCACGCACCCGCTGGGTTGCAGCATGCACCGAACGTCAGCGCAAACGGGCATTCGTACGTCGCCTTGATGAACCAGTCACCGCTGGGCTGGCAAATGCCGAGGTTGGCGAATTGATTCCAGCCGGATGGACAAAGACTGCCGGGGCAGGCCAGCGCGAAAATCCAGTTTCCGGTCGGGCTGGAAAGACCGGTGTTGTCAACGGCGGGATAGGCGTTTCGGACAAAGGAATCCAGCGGCGGGTTGCACGGGTCCGGCGGTGGCGCGTTGTGCGCGTCGATGCGAATGCCGATGCTGAAGGCGTTCGTGCCGTTCGTGTTGGAGATGACAATCTGGTTGGGATCACCCTGGTCGACGACGAGTCGAACATTCGTGCCGTGCGGCACGCCGTCGCCCGGCATGATGACCGGCGCGAGATCCTCCACAGAGTTGAATCGGGCAACCTCAATGCTGGTGGTACCATTCCCGCCGGGCTCGCCGTCCCAGATGAACACGGTGTAATGGGTGGTCGTGGTCACGACGGTGCCCTGTTGGGCGAGGATGAAGTTGATTTGCCGGATCGTGATGGGGAACTGATCGGGCGGTATCTGATACTGCGCGGCGAAGATTTCGTCTTCGGCGAATCCCAGTTGGACGATGAACTGGCCGCCCTCAAAGCTGCCATCCGTATGGGTCACGACGGTGGGGCCGCTGCAACCGGCCGCGGTTGCCCCTTGGGGTGTCGGCGGTATGGCATCCAGGGGGATCAGGTCGGCGGGTCCGGCGCTGGGATGAACCAAAAACGACAGGGCTTGGACTACGCCGTCGGACGGCGCCTCCGACCGGCGAAGGGACGGGTCCGGTAACGTGACTTTTCCGCGCGCCGTGCGCCCGTCGATGGGTCGGTCCGCCGCGAGGACGGCATGGGTAAGGCCTCCCAAGATCAGAGTCCCCAGCAAACAGGCCGCTCGTGTTCGTCCGGCACGGGCACGGGCCCGGCGTTCAGGCCGGCTCTTCGTATTAAGCATGGTTGGGCCTCCCACGTGATCGTTTGTTCCGGCTGTTCTTGGGGGCAGACAAATCTTTTTCCAAGATTCCTGCTTTGGAGGTTCATGATTCACTCGGGTTAACGCATTGCTTCACCGCGCGGTTCGTGCCGAGCCCTGAGTCCTGCACGCTCAGGCGTTCGGTCGTCGCGGCCATCAAGCGGTGTTGCCCCAAAATCAACCACGGGCGACCTGCTCACGTCGTACGGGTCGCCGCCCCTGACCCAATCGTAGCCCCATAACCCGGCGGAATCAACAAGCCGTCAAGATGGGGATGGTTGAAGATTTGAAGATTGCAGATTGGAAGATTGAAGATTCGAATCCCAATCTTAAACCTGGCAATCTTTAACCTTCCAACCTCCGCTTTGCGGTGAAAAACGAGGATGCGCGGGTGCCCTACCTCCTTTTGGAGGTGGGGGAGCCGATGATGGTGACCGACTAACGCCTGCGCCTGTCGCCGATCCAAGCCTCCGTGCGCTGGCGTCCGTACCGGATGGTCTTCAAATCTTCGCGACGGCGAGATCATCGGCTTCCCCATGTCCCCAAGGCCATGGGCCACCGCCATAGAGATGAAGAAGGTTGAAGATTTGAAGATTGCAGATTGGAAGATTGAAGATTCGAATCCCAATCTTAAACCTGGCAATCTTTAACCTTCCAACCTCCGCTTTGCGGCGGTTATGGGGCGGTGGTGCGCAGCGCCGCTTTTTTGAGGGCCTCATCGATCTCCTTGTTGAACCGGCTGACGCGCGCGGATTCAGCGATTTCTTTGGCGCGGGCCAATGCGTTTTTGGCCTGTGAGAATTGCCCATTGCGTCGGTAGGCTTCGCCGAGGTGGTAGTAGGTCTCGATGGAGCCGGGATCGAGCCTTAGCGCCTGGTTGAGTTCGGCGATGGCGTTGGAGAATCGGCCGAGCCCGACGTAGATCCAGCCGAGCGTATCGAGCGTGAACTTGGTTTCAAACAGTTCCGTGGCCTTTCGCGCGTAGGGCAGCGCCCGCGCGTGATCGCCGAACGCATCCGAGAGTAGAAACGCTAGATTGTTCAACAGAACCCAGTTGCGATCATCGAGCGCCAGCGCCTGCTCGTAGGCCTGTCGGGCGCGCTCCGGTTGGCCGGCTTTGTTGAAAATGTCACCTTGCTCTTCGAAAAGCTGCACGCGCTGCAAATCCGTCGTGGCGGTGTCCAGCAGTTGTTGTACCAGTTGCTCCGCCTGATCCATTTCGCCCAAGCGGGCCATCAAGCGGACCAGGATGCGGTCGTTGGCTCGGGCGAGGTTGGCGTCCGGCGAGAATTGCCGGAATCGGTTGGTCGTGTCAGCGCTGGGCATGGCTTGAAGGATTTCTTCGATGATGGTTCCGGCGGCTCGGAAATCGGTGCGTACAGCCCGGTCCATCGCCTGCCGGAACGTAACTACAGCCTTTTCCATCTTGCCCACCTGGACCAGCAGCCGTCCGTACCGCGCGAGCAAGGCGGGGGACGCGCCCGCAACATCGGCATGCGCCTCGAAAAACGCCACGGCATCCTGGACCTTGTCCAGCGCAAGTTGCGCATCCAGCACGGACAGGAGTGAAGCGTTGTCGTAATCGGTCAGCTCGGCGACGCGCTGAAAATCGCGCAGGGCTCGCTGGTAGTCTTTCAGTTCGAAGGCGACCTGGCCGCGCAGCGCGTACCACCTGGCAGCGGGTCGGTCGGCGCGGCGGTTGATCTGTCCGGTGAGCAGCCGGTCGGCATCTTGAAATCGGTTTTCGGCTAGGTAGGCCTTGACCAGTTCGCCGATGACCAACTCGGAGTCCGGCGCGTCTTCGAACAGCGACTCGAGCTCTTCCACCCAGCGATCGCGCCGGCCGCTTTGAAAATGAAGGGCGGCCAGCAGAAGGCGCGGTTTGAATTCGATGGCCGCAGGATTGATCCGCTTGATGGATTGCAGATCGCCGATGGCGGCGGAAATCCGACCCGTCGCCGCGAAGTGCTTGGCCCGATGGAAGAGGGCCGACGTGTCATCGGGCACGTTGTTGAGGTACTGCGAAAGCGACGCGATGGCGGCTTGAATGTCGCCTTGTCGCGCGTGAATCTCCGATTGAAGCAGCGGCGCGTTGCGATCTAGCGGGTAGCGCGAAAGCAAGGCGTCGAGTTCCTGCTGGGCACGCTGGGGATCGTTGATGCCGCGATCGAGCAGGCACTGGATTTTGGCGCCGAGGATGGAGGGGAGCGTGTTCGAGTCGTTGGCGCGAGCGAGCGATTCGGCCCGGGTGAGCCAGGGCAGTGCCTCGGCGGCGTCGCCGGCGTAATTCATGTAGAATTCACCGAGCGCCCGCGCAACCTCCAACGTGGGCTTAAGATCGGCCGCCTCGAGCAGCGCCGCTTCCGCCGGTTGCAGCGCGCCCAGGTTGACGTAATGGGAGGCGAGCAGAATGTGGGCATCCGCCCGCTCGGCGGGCGTGGTTTTTGCGTTTACGTAGGCTTGGACGAGCGCCAGCGCTTGTTCCGGCCGGTCGGTCGTGCGGTAGTAGCTGCTGACGGTGACGACGAGCTGCTTGTCGTCCGGGGTTCTGGCAAGCAGTTGTTTGTAATAGCGATCCGCTTTCTCCGTCAGGCCTTCCAGGGCGCACAGCGCCGCCAGCCGCCGCAGGTTGGCCAGGTCTTCGGGGTGCTCGGCCAGCAGCTCTTCGCGCCGGGCGATGGCGGCGCTCGGATCGGATTGTTCTTCCTGGTACAGCAGCTCGGAGCGGACCCATGGATCGTTCGGGATGAGCCTCTGGCAGGCGAGCAGGTGTTGCTTGAGGGCATCGATCTCGCCGGCCTGCTTGGCCAGGCGGGCCAGGCCGCGGTGGGCGTTGGGCTGATGGGGGTTGATGCGCAGGGCGCGCTCGAGTTGCGTTCGGGCGTCGTCGAATTGCCCGAGCATGATCAGGCATTCGCCCAGGCGCGCCATGGTTTGCGCATCGGTGCTCTGGACCTGGAGGGCGGCGCGAAAAGCCGTAGCGGCCTGCTGCCAGTTCTGGTGCAGCATGTGGTCCATGCCCAGGATCGTCTGTCCGCCGGCGGCGTCGACGTCGTACTTCACGGCATCGTCGCGTGCTTCGGCGAGCACGGTTTCATCCTTGAGCAGGAAGCCGATTTGCAGCTTGAGGCGAATGAGCCCACGGTGAGCGGCGATCGTGGCCCGGCGCGCTTGGGGCGAGCCTTTTTCAATAAGCAGTTGCTCGGCGAGACGCAGTTGGGTCAGCGCCTCGGCACGGTTATCGCGCTGCAGGTGAAAGTCCATCAGGTCGATGGCCCGTTGAAACGCGTCGGATTCCTGATTGATGATCTCCAACACCCGGGCATCGCGCTGTTCCTCGGATAGACCGGGCTCGACCCAAACCGCCAGCGCTTTGATCTGACTGGATTCAGGATTGGCGGCGCGGGCCCGGTCGATGATGGCGGCGGCTTCGTCGCGCCGATCTCGCCGAACCAGCTCCGCCACGAGCGTGCCCGTCAGCCGGTAGTCGCCCGGCTCTTGACGGTGCGCATCTTGAAGCACCTCCAAGGCGCCCTCCGTATCCCCCTCGAGCGCACGCTCTTTGGCTTGTAGGATGGCGGCGGTGGCCACGGATTCGACCAGGCGTCCGGCCTGGCCGGCTTGGCCTTGGCGTTCGAGGATGGATGCTTTGAGCTGCCTGGCACCGACGAGGTCCGGTTTGGTCAGCAGCATGGGGTCGACGATGGCCAGAGCTCGGTCCAGATCGCCGGTTTCCATCGTGGCGTTGGCGTAAAGCAGCCAGAAGGTCGTATCCTTGCCGCGCGTCAGCCGTGCGGGCTCGACGACGGCTTCGAGCACCTCGAGCGCCGCGCCGGGTTCGTGCATCCTCAGGTGCAACTGTGCCAGCCGCTTCTTCAATTCCCAATCGATCGGCTTGCGTCCCTTGGATCGCTGGTTGGCGGCGCGGAACGCCTCCAGTGCGGCGCGGCCTCGGCCTTGAGCGAGCCTGAGCTCGCCTTCCTGCCGGAGTGCCGCGGGGTGGTTGGGTGCCTCTCCCTTGGCATCGGTAAGGTATTGCTCTGCCCGCTCCATCCAGCTCTTCCGCGTCTCCTCATTTTCGGATGCCTTCGCCAGTGCGACGGCGGCGCGCGAGGCGCGGATATTCAACTGAAAGACACTCTTGCGATCCTTGGCGGCCCGGACCCCTTTGCGCGAAAAGGGCCGTGCCAGGCGCGCTTCACAAACGTTGACCGCGTCTTCGTGTCGACCTTGCAGTCTGTGGTAAAGAAAAGAGAGTTGCTCGTAGGGCTCAAATGGATCGGGATCGGCCTTCACGGCTTCTTTCAAGACGGTTTCCGCTCGCGTCAGAACAGCCTCCGCTTCCGGGTTCGGCCCGTCTTGATCCACGCTCCGGGCCCATTTTTGCGTCAGGTAAATGGCATAGCCGACCTGGGCTTCACGGCGCTGCGCCACGTCGTCGCCGGCCATTTGGATGCTCTCATCAAAATAGCGCTCGGCGTCGGTAAAGGGTTCGACGGTCGAAAGGTGGCGGGCGAGCGCGAGCCGGATACGCGATGCCTCCGTACTCGGTGTGGCGAACCTGGCCGCGAGCGTGTCGAGCCGTTGGCGGCCGTCGTCGACGCGCCCCGATGCCAGGTATTGCGTCGCCAGGTCCAAGGCGTACTCCACGTTGTTCGGGTCGAGCTGCGTCGCTTGCTCCAATTGGGCTTCGCCGCGCTGGGGATTGGCTTCGTCCTGAGATGCGAGATGCGTGAGTGCCAAGCCTCCGGCATGGTAGGCGAACGCGAGATCCTCATCCGTCTTTTCCGCATCGGCCTGGATCATCGCCTCGGCGCTGGTCGATACGGCGATCCACACGGAGACGTCGTTGTAGAGCCGGCCCAACTCGAGCTCGAGCTGAAGCTCGCTGCGCCTGGCTTCGAGCAAGCCGGGGTCCTTGATCACCGCATCGCGCCAACATTGAAGCGCCCGGTTGATGCGCCCGGCGCTCAGCTCGACCGAGCCGCGTTGAACCAGATACCGGGGGTCGCCGCTACGCTGCCAGGCTTTGTGGTAGAACAGAGACGCCTGCTCGTATTCTTCCGCCTCGGTCGCCGAACGGGCCAGCTCCGCGAATCGCTCGGGATCGGTGCCCTGCAATTGGACGAGCATGACCATCGCAAGACCGATCATCGTCATGGCGGCCAGCAGGGAGAGGAGCAGGACCAGTTTCTTATTGAGTCGTTTCTTGGCCATGGGTTTGTCCTTTTTGCATCGCCGCGTTCCGATCACCGGGCCTGACAGGCTTTTTGCTCCGCCGCGTTCCAATCGGGCCAATGATCGCGCATGAGCACAGGCAACACTCGCTCGAGCAGCGCTTGGGTTCCTTCGATGTTTTGTTCCCGCGTCGCGCCGGGGAATGAAACCTCCACCTTACTGAAATAGGCGTAGGTCGCGCGCGGGTCGTGTGTCAGCAGCCGAACGCCCATCCGGGAGGCCACATACCGTCCGTTGCAATGAAATGTGTAGATAACCGTGGTCTTCTTCCCCTCAAACAACGCCGTCTTTTCAAAGGTGCATACCCGGATGGGTACCGGATTGCCGGACGGCGGGAGCGTCGCCAGCGTAAGGGAGCGGTTCTCGTGCGGTTGGGCCGGGGCATAACCGCTTCCCAAAAAGCACACGTCCGGCGTATGCGGCACGAGGACATGCCCCCCGGAATAGTAGGTGACCATCAATGTCGCCAGGTGAAGGGGATCGCCTTGCGGGCGCCGAGTATCCTCGAGCACCCAGCTCAGGTACTGATCCGTCCCCAAGGCGTCGATGATAACGGGCTCGAGGACGCGGCGCTCAACCACGCGGTACGGCGCCAACTCCGCCTCGGCCAGTCCAGCCAGCGGGCTTTTGAGCGGCAAGGCCTCTTTCGTTTGCTTCAAATCGGAAAAAAAGGTCGTCCCACCGGCGAGCGCGAGCATCCCGGCCGCCACCAGGAAGGGCGGCGAAAGCAGGGCTGTGGCCTGTGAAACCGCCGGTGTGACAGTTGTAACATCATTAGCCATAATAGATTACTGCGCATCCGGCGAAAGGCCGCGCGCCCGCGCACGCTCGAGGCCTTGTTCCGCTTACATCGACCATATTAGCGGTCCGTCCCAACGGATTTCCGTGGCGATGCCTGAGGATTGTACGCCCTGGGATACCCTCGTGCCGAAGGTCCGAGCTGGTTTTCTCGACGGGCGGGGCGTTGCGGCACAGGCCGGCTCGCAAAGCGTTCGCAGTTTCCGTGCAGACTCATCGCCAACCGACCGATAAGCGGTTGAAGGTGGATACGGATTGATCCGCCCGGCCGATCCCTTATCGCGCTGAGCCGAACCGCATGACTGAATATGATGACAGACAGCCGATGCGCGACCTACCACGCAACTGCGTTATCCTCGGCGCCGGTGGCCATGGCCGGGTCGTGCTTGATATTCTGCAGAGTGCCCGCAGGGTCAACGTCGTGGGCTTTGTTGATTCGGATGCGTCCTTAACCGGGCGCCGCATCGATGGCGTTCCTGTCCTGGGTCGGCCGGACGACCTGTGTGGCTTGCGGCTAACGGGGGTCGCCACGTCGGCGATTGTCGCGATCGGGGATAACGGCGCGCGGCGCGCGATCGCGCGGCAGGTGGACGAGCTTGGATTCGAGCTCATCAACGCCGTCCATCCATCCGCCAACATCGCGCGGAACGCTTCGCTCGGACGCAACGTGGTGGTGGCGGCCGGTGCGTTGGTGTGCGCCCATTGCCAGATTGGTGACAGTGTCATCTTAAACACGGGCTGCATCGTAGACCACGAATCGATGATTGGAACGGCCACGCACATTTGTCCCGGTGCGCGATTGGCGGGCCGGGTGACGGTAGAATCCGGCGCGTTCGTGGGCATCGGCAGCACGGTGATTCAAAGCATTCGGGTCGGGTATGAGGCCCGGGTTGGGGCGGGAGCGGTCGTGATTCAAGACGTGGCTCCGATGGCCACCGTGGTCGGCGTTCCCGCGCGTGCGATTCACGTCGGCGGTGCGAAACATGTTCCGGCCGGCGAGATCTTGCCCGAAGCGGTTCCCACATCCGCCACCCACGCCGTGATCGGCCAGGGCTTGGCCCCGTGATGCTTCGTGGCACACCCGCCCTCGGGTGTGATGGTGCGCTGGAGCGGTTGCATTTTTCGAGTAGCGGCTGCAGGGCGATCGCCGGGAGGCCGCGCGGGCTGAAGCCCGCGGCTCGGTTCGTTTTGGACGATCCAGCGTTGCCGTACTAATGCTTCATCGTCTTTGCGGCGTCTCCGTTT
>JBHHUB010000079.1:0-17363 GCA_046753625.1 Phycisphaerae bacterium
AATGACTGTACGCACTCGTGCCGATCATGCAAGGATGACCATCCGCTTCATCGCCGTTGAATCCTTTGTGATGCCGCATACGTCAACGCGTCGAACCCGGCAACAAAGGTACCAACCGATCGGCGGGCAAGCGCGACACGGCAACGTAGACGAGCTCGTCATCACGCGAGGCCACCACCGTGCAATCGCCCTGGCGATGCGTCCAGAGCACGCGATCGGCCCGCGCCATGCGCTGCAATCCCTGCAAGACCGCGACGGGCATGCGGAGCGCCACCACCGACGCCACCCCGCGGTCTGATTCATAGACGGCGAACGCGGCCTTCTGCCCATTCATCGTACACTTTCGACCGCCGGCCAAACGCCATCGGGATGCCAATGCGTTTGGCAGCTTCATGTCGATGGACGTTTTTTCTCGCAACCAGCTCGCCACCTCTTGCCTATCGGCCGTGGCAATCTGCAACGGCATGCCCTCGTCCTCGAAATGGCGGAAATCCGCCACCGCCAACTCCGCGATCGCCGGCTGAACCGATGCCGCACCGTGGCCCCATCCCAACCAGGTTCCCGCGATCGTCAGAGGAACCACCGCAGCCAGGACCGCACGCCGTCGTCGCGTGAACCAGGCTCGCCGTGTTGGCATTAGGCGGCCCGGCCCGTCGGCGCCGTCGGCGCCCGCGACGCGCCCTTCGAGAGCACACGCCGTCAAGGACGCCTCCAATTCGGGCACGCGCGCGCCGTCCAGCGCCAGCTTGGCATGCAGTCGCTTTTGTATGGTCCGTTCGATTTCCGCCTCGCGGGCGCACGTAGCACATCGATCCAGGTGCTGTTGCAATTCGATGCTGCGCGCGGATTCCAACTCGTTATCCAGGAACGCAAACAGATAGACGTGGACGTCGCCGCAATTCATGGGGACACCTCCGCCTTCCATCCGCGCTCGGCCGCGAAATCCGCTAACCGCTCGCGCAGCGCGCGCCGCGCTCGGCCCATCCGTGACATCACCGTGCCCAATGGGCAGTCGAGCACCTCAGCCACCTCGCGATACGTCAAATCGCCGCCCACCGATAGAAGCAACACTTCCTGAAAGACCGGATCCAACGATTCCACCGCCGCCACGATCCTGTCATCCAGGAACTCACGAAACTGCTCATCTTGAAACGAAGGGAACGGCGCATACGGTTCCGATGGCTCGTTCGGCGCCAGCTCGGTCAGTTCATCCCGGTCCACGGGGATCAGTCGGATCCGCCGGCTACGCGCCCGACCCCACTCGGCCGCGACATGGCACAGAATGACAAAGAGCCATCCAGCGTGGTACACACGATCGTCGCTCGGATTGAACCCCTTCCACGCCCGCATCAAAGCCTCCTGAACCAGATCCCGCGCATCGTGATCGTTGGCGGCGTACCGCTGTGCCACGGCGTGCAGCCGTTGCCAATACGGACGAACCAAGCTCAAGAACGCGTCTGTTGATTCCGGCACGGGCAAAGGTCTTCCTCTCTAAAGCCAGTAAACGACACAATGCGCGCGTTTCATCCCGAGAAATCCAAGAAAATGCATGCGCCCCAACGCGCACCCCCATCCGAACCGCGCCCGTAAGGAAGCGAACGTGTGCCCCCCAACCGAACCGCGCCCGTCACGAAGCGTCCGTGCGTAGCACGGCATCCCGCCGGACCGCGTATGAATCAACCGCTCTACCTCTGAGCCGCGGGCTTCAGCCCGCGCGGTGCATCGGATTCGCGCAGCGCATCGGACTCGCAAGCCACGCTCGCGCGCGGCCCCGCGCAAGCTAAAGCATGCGGCTGGGGAAAAAAGCATGCGGCTCAAAATGGAATACCGACCGCCCTACAGCCCCAGCTTGATGGCCAACCCACACGCCAGCAAAGCCGATCCGGAAAGCGCGTGCACGTAGCGTTCCAGAGGATCAAGGGTAAAGCGCGTCACGCCCAGATAGCCCAGAACGACCACCCCCGTCATCGTTGCAATGGTGGTCGCGCCAAAGACCGCCACGATGAGCACCAGCCCAAAAAGGCTTTGCCGCGCGGCCGGATACATCAGTTGCGGAATCAACACCTCACACGGGCCAAACACAAACACGATAAACAAGGTCCACGAGCGAAACGCAAATCTGCGCGGCTTCGGCGCACCGGCGGTGTGGACATGGCTCACATCGCGACCGTTGCCGTGCCGGTGCAACGTGCCGTCGTGGTGCATATGCAGATGCCCGTCGGGTCGATTGACGATGGCCCGACGAACCCCCCAAACCGTGTAGGCAAATCCGAATCCGAGCAAGAGCCAGCCGGCCACCTCACCCCGAACGCTTTCCAACGCTGTAAGACCACCGATGCCCCATCCCAGCGCCGCACCAAGGCTCCCCAGAATCACCGAACCGCCAACATGCCCCACACCACACAAAGCGGTGACGAGCAGGGTCTTGCGCAGGGTCCAGTTACCGGACCTCGCCAGCGCAATAAAGGGTATGTAGTGGTCAGGACCAAGCAGGGTATGCACGAAGCCCGTAAACGCGGCCAGCCCGATAAGGTAATTCAGCGAAACAGTTTCCAAACGTCACTCCTTGCGTAGGGCCAACTTGGCGGATGCGAGTCTAACGCCGTAATGCCATCCCATCCACCCGCTCGCCCGAAGCCAGCGCATGGCCGCGCGGTGCACCCTCGGATGCGGGCATTTCAGAGCACCGGGCGCAATCCCGGTGACATCCGCACAGCACCAGGGCGCAAGCCCGGTGACGCTCCGCCGCAAACGGCCCGTGGGTTGGTGGCCGCGGCTCTGAATCCGGCCTCCCCAGCCATGGATTCGTCACTTCCAAAACCGCCACCACCGGCGCGGCCCCTTTCTCGTCGCGTCGGTCTTCGCGAGACGCGCGCGCATGGTCGCCGTCGTGGGTAGTTTCGCCCTTAGATCGATCAATCGCTGCCTCGAGAATTGCTCCGGATGGCCATCGAACCGTGCCCGAGACGAGTCCAAGAAGAAAGCATCGGGCGGCGGCAAATCGTTATCCGGATCATCATAAAACTTGAGCGCTTCATCCAAGCACTGTGCGGCCTCCAGGCCCAAGAGTCGGGTTTCCTGTTTGTCTCCCTGCGACGCAGCCGCCTGTGTCAAGACACGAAACAACGTGATCCATTGAGCGACGTCAATGATCTTGGAAGGGGCGTCGGAGGCGTTGACGACCGGCGGCGCGTCGACGTTTTCGGCATCCACACGCTGCGCCAGATTGAACTGAAAATCGGAGCTCAGGCCGCACACTTTGCAGGTCGCGCGGATCGCGACGTCCGTCACGGATGGTCCATCATTTTCGGTGAGTCGCCGGGCGTCGGCGCCCTTAAGCGGTCCTTTGCCGCACTGGGCGCAGGGTGTGGCCATCAGGTAGAGGTAGGCTTCCGCCAGGCTGTGAGCAATGAGCACGTCCGACATTCATACTCCATGCCAGGCGATTCGCCGACAACGGCCAAGTCTTCGCCGCCCCCATCGCGCCGAAAGAAACGATTTCAGCCACACAGACCACAGAGCACCAAGGCGCAAGCCTAGCGACCCCCAGCCGCGGCCGGCCCTCGGACTGGTCCCACCGCTAGCGCGGTGGGCTCTGATTCGCGCGCCCGATTCCGGTGGCTCGGGCAGCGACAACCCATAGATTAGAGTGTGACGCAGCACTGGCGCGACAAGCAAGATTGGCGGTGTTAGTAGTACAAAGAATTCTTCACTGCCCCTTCTGCAAACAGGCATGCGCCAAGACCGGCGATTGGGCTGCCTACTGTTGAACGTGGGCGAGCCGACGATGACGCCAACGCGATACCCGATCCCGTCGCCGAGTCAGGCCTGCCGACTCTTACGCGAATTGCGGATGGCCTTCAACTCCGAGTGGCGGGGCGATCCCCGCCTCCCCCCTGTCCAATCGAACACCAGCACCTGCAATCCACGCCACCCGCGCGGTTCTCTGTGCCCACTGTGGCTCAATACCCTAGTTCTCGTTGTCGTCCGCACTCGGCTCAGCCGCCTCCGTTTCCGATCCGCCCTGCATTCCCTTGGCCATGGTGGCCATGGTCTTGATCTGCGTAAGGACAGTCTCGGGCGGCATCGCACCGGTCTCAAGGCCTTGGATCAGTGAATCGAACATGGCCCCGGCCATCTCGATCTGCGACTTCATCGCGACCGGGTCCGGCAGATTCGCCACCTCAAGCGTCCATTCGTCGTCGACCAGCAGAAATCTGCAATGCCCAAACGGCGGCGGCATCTGCCCGGTAACTTCGGTCCTGCTGACAACTTCCAAACCCGTAACCACGAGCGTTCCCGACGACCCTTCGCGCAGCATGGCGAACGTAGCTTCGATCGCGTCTTTCTTATCCGGAAGTTTTTGGTTCAAAGCCGCTTCCATCGCTTTGAGCTTCGCGAGAATGGTCTTGGCGCCTTCAAACATCGGACCGAGTATTTCTTGCTGCGATGCGACATGGTAGAGCCGCAGCTCCTCAAAATCCTCGTCGGCTGCCACCTCGTTGTATTCCTTGATGAAGGCGCGGATTTCCGCCTTGATGTCGTCGTCAGACGTGGCGTCATCCCCGCCCGATGCATCATCGGAACCCGGCTCGCGGAATTCGACCCAATCGGCCGTGTCGTTGCGCTTGTACGGCACGGGGTGCCAGGCCGCCCGCCCGAGCACCAACACCCGATCCCCATCCCCCAGGTCGGTTAGATGAGACGGCAGCGGCGGCTTGTCCTTGCAACCAAATCCCAAGGCGCCCAAGCAGAGCAACAGACTCCCCCAACCACGAGTGGCAGCGCACAATCGCATGATCTAACCCTCAATCGCAGAAAACATTCCTACCCTGGCGGATACGAGCAGAAGCGTAGTCACGAGGACCGGGCCGGTCAAATCGCAAGACATGTGGAGGGCGAAGGCGTCGCTGCCGCATCGCGGCGCGCCCCAACGAATAGGGCGGTGCTCCCCGCGTCCCGAATCGGTGGACATGGGGAAGCACCGCCCTATCGCACGTTGCCGACACGCCCCCCCGGTTGAGCGGCCGGCATTGTACATACGCCCGGTACGCGCCAAACCTCGAACGCCAAAGCTGAATCCGAGGCGCCCACGCACTGGCCTGGGCCGACGTACCGGAAACGGTATCTAGTAACGGTCGCGGCGACCACCGCCACCATAGCCACCTCGGCCACCACCACCCGTGCGCGGCGCTCGGGGCTTGGCCTCGTTCACGGTCAGGGTGCGCCCGCTATGCTCTTGGCCGTTGAGGGCCTCGATGGCGGCCTGCGCCTCCGCGTCGGAGTCCATCTCGACGAATCCGAATCCCTTGCTCTGTCCGGTTGATCGGTCGGAAATCACTTCCGCACTCAGGACCGTTCCATGCGGCGAAAGCATCGCCTCCAAATCCGAGCTGCTGACATTGTAGCTAAGGTTGCCAATGTACAGTTTCTTGCCCATCGCTATCTCCTAATCGATGGCATATCCGACCCACCATTTCGCTTTCAGGGTCGGGAGTGAAAGCGGCCAACGGCTTGGCCTTTAAGGCAGGAAGACGCGCTCGGCAATTCGATCCCGACCCGAGTAGCCCAAGGTCATGAACGTGCCTCGTTCGACAAACCAACCGCCGGGAAGTATACGCAACGAAAACCCCGTGTAAAGCCCTGAATCCTCGGTCCGCAACCCACGGCGCGGCTTCGTTTTCGGCCCCGTCCACCCACACTGGAAACAGCGCGGGTCGATGGTTCAGCCCGCGCAAGGATCGCTTGAGCGCGACCGTACTATTGGCTGGTCCGACGGGAATCGCCGAGCAACTTCTTGAGTCGCGCGAGGAAGGCAGCAGGCGCCTCAAATCGATACAACCGATCCACAATCCGCCCCTGCCGATCGATGAAAAAGACATTCGGCACCGAATGAACCCCCCACTTCGTCCCCAGTTCCAGGTGTTCATCCAAATCGACGTAGATCAGTGTCGTGAATTCGAGCGCCGACGCGACCTCCGGCGCGTGGAAGGTTTCGCGCTTTAACCGCAGGCATGGTGCGCACCAGCTCGCCCAAAAATCCACGATCACCGGTCGGTTGGCCTTCCGGGCCTGCTCGAAGGCGGCCCGGAAGAAATCAGGCGCCCCATCCAACGATGGCATGGGCGTGGGCTGGCCGACCGCGCTCCTGTCCGAAATCGGAGCCGATTCCACTACCTGCGCCTCGTAGCCTAGTTCGGCAATGATCTGTGCCAGCCGCTCAGGCGAGGTCCGCTCCGGATCAAAGTCGATCCTTACGCGATCTCGGGCGTAGTCCCAGGTGGTGCTATTCGTGGCGTGCGTCCCTTCCAGGGACTTGGTGACCTTGTTCGGTCACCCCATTCATGTTGCGCCGGATTTGGTCTTTGCGAATCCTTGAATCTGGAAGGAAACCGACTGGCTCATCGAAGGTCGCTCGGTCCGGTGATCGCTCTCGAAACGACCTGTGTGCCATCGCTGATTCACGCAACCACCGATGATCGCCGCCGAAAGCAACAACACGCACGCCGGCATCAACGACCATCCAGCGCCAGCCAGGTTCGTGTTTCGCATCATCCTTGGCGGTAAGCATAACCGACAAACGACAGACACGCTACACCGCGGCCGCCCCCCTATCCACCGCCGGGAACGCATTGATCGCCGCAATCATTAAGGCAGATCCACTCACCCGTTTGGACGTCGCACCAACAGCCACTTGGGACGCACGGCAGTTCAGGCGCCCACGGTGTGCACACGCTTCCGGGTCCGCAATTGGCGTCGGAAACACAACTGTTCTCAGCCGGGCAGGCAGCCGTGCACTCAGGCGCAGCGCCGCAAAAGCAATCCTGGGCACAGGTGAAGCCCGCGCACGAAACGCCGCCGGTCCAATGACCGTCGCTGCCGGGCGCTTCGCAGGTAGCCTGAAGCTGGCCGAATCCGTCGTAATCGAAGCACCCACCGGGGCAGATACAGCACACCCCGATCGGACAGAGCGACTCAAATGTCCGCTCCTGAAACCCGAAGACGGCCCACTGAACGTCTTCGAAGTTCACCAACCCATCCGGAATACAGGGGGCCAGGTCCGCCGACTCCAGCACCGTACCCGGAAGACCCTGAAAGGTCTGAACCACCGCCAGCACGTCCGCAAAGGTCGCGACGCCGTCACCATCCACCTCGCCCAGCACGGGCATGGTAAAGTCGGACGTGCCCAGCAGCACTCCGTCCTGCAACTCACTCGAGATCCGGTAGCTTGCTTCCGGCCGGATCAGGCCGCCGCTAACCGCCACGCTGCCCCACCCGGCCGGCGTGTTGAAGACCGGCTGATCGCCGATGGATCCGTCCTGTTGAACGTGGCCCAACAAAACAAACCCACCGGGTGGCGCCGGCAGTGCCCCCGAAAAACGCAACGCCATCAGGGTCGTATCGTCGCAGCCCGGCCCGGGCCCGCAGGGCGGCGTGAAGTGAATATAGCGCGAACCCAGCGCTTCTACCCCGCAGCAAGCAGCCATCTGAACCGTGATGCGACCATCGGTCACATTGTCGATCAGCACCGCCGCTCCGGCACTGTCGCGGAGAAGCGACCGGGTCGGAGCCAAATCGAGACCAACCGTCACCGAACCCATGGCATCCGCGCTCACCGCGAAACCAAACGTAGCCCCATAGAACTCTCCCGCGCCCGCACCGGGGCTACCGGAAAGGAGGACCGCGCCACAGATAAACTTGCCCGTAACACCATCGGGACACGCGCCCGTCGTGGCGCACGCGGGAATCGTGGCAGCCGCGGCCGCAAGGATCCAGCCCGGCCGGTCTACGTCCACGCCCGAACACGCGCCCGTATGAAATGGATCCCCTGCGGGGCACGGCCCGGCATTCGGGTCGATGCTTCCCGAAATGTCGAAATCGTAGTTGCAGTCCTGCGCGAACTGATAGGCCGCGACATTGTCCGATCCGAGGTTCAAGATGAAAATCTCAACCGCGACATCCTGGCCGCCGTCGAACAGGGTGATTTCATTGGGGCCGGGGCCGGCCACCCAATCCACGCCTTCCACGCCGCTCGCGGCCACCGGACGAATGTCCAAGTCCGCCGCCCGCAAGACGCCCGCCAGCGAGGCCACCGACACCCCAATCAACACCACAAGACCCCGTCGAAGCATGTTTTCTTGACTGCAAGACATGATTGATGTTCTCCCTAATCAAGGCACGACCACAAGAATGGAAAGACCCAAGTAAGTGTACGTCGCCCGCAACGGCCACGCCAAGTTTTTTTCGGACCCGCGGATGCCCGTGTGGATGACAGATTTGGCGGAGCCTCGTGGGTGATACCGTGTCGTGTGATTGCGACGTATTTTCAGGGGCGCGTATCTGGCAGACCGCTTCAGCGGTCTTACCCGAAGGGCAGTTGGCCCGGACGTTCTACGCCCGGGAAGACCGGCCTAGTAGCCCGCTTCGCGAGAACGCCCCGTAAACGGGGCACGGGCGCTCCTTGGACGCCGCCAAGACTGTCACGCCCCCCGGATTCCTGGTCACACCCCCTACGCGAAAAACCCCTGCGGGGTATTGAATCACGGACCACGGCCCGTTATGCTCGTTTCTGCATGTTCTTGTGGATGTAAGGCCAACAACTGAGCGGGACGGAAGAACCCCAGCCCCGGGCCGAGGACGGAGACCGAGTTATGCCGGCGGACACGGAACTTGAAACGCACGTTTCGAAGGGCATCCCCCTGCAACAGACGGGCGCGAACGCCTCGATGGGTCGCGTCGACGCGGCGGCCGAATGGCGCCACTGGCTGACCGGGCTCACCATGGGGCTGCTGCTGTTTGAATCGCTGACCGGATTGGCGATTTACCTGCTGCCGTTTTCCGTCTGGAACCAGTTCGGCGTCTTGTGGCATACGGCCATCGGCATAGTGATGGTCGTGCCGGTGGCGTGGTACCTCGGTCGGCATTGGTGGCGTCGCTTCCGGGGCAAGTTCAATCATTATCAATTGCTGGGATACTTCGCCGCGCTGCTGCTGATCGCGCTGTTCGTCAGCGGATTCGTCCTGACCTGGCAGAGTGCCCTGGCCACCCGAATCGGCTACACCTGGGATCAGGTCCATTTGATCGCGGGGATCGTCTTCGTTGGGGCGTTGCTCGCGCATACGGTCATGCTTTGGATACGCAAGGTGAATCTCCCGGAGGCCGCGCGGGCGCTGTCGCGCGGCAAGCGATCGTTTCTCGGGCAGTGTTTCGGCGCCGCGTGTATCCTCGCAGCGCTGCACGTCGGCTCGGCGGTCTGGTACGAGGCCACGCCGATCCACAACGAATTCCCGGAAGATTATAGTTGGAAATTCGGCACCGACCGCCCTTTCGCGCCGAGTCTGGTTCGAACCGTCAGCAACAAGGCGTATGATCCCGCAACGCTGTCGGGCTCCGCCGGCTGCGGCACGAGCGGCTGCCACAGTGAAATCCTCACCGAATGGGAACCGAGCGCTCATCGCTATGCCTCGGCGGATGTGGCGTTTCAGGCGGTGCAACGCATCATGCTCGATGACACCGGCGCGGAATCCACCCGTTATTGCGCCGGCTGCCATGATCCGATCGCCCTGCTTTCGGGCAACAAGAATGTCAACGTGGAAGGGTTGACCTCCGTGGGTGCCGATGAGGGCGTATCCTGCGTCGTTTGCCATTCGATCGTACAAACCGACGTTCGAGGCAACGCGGATTACACGGTCACGCAGCCCGTGCGCTACGTCGGCGAATACAAACCCGGCGCGGCGAACAAGTGGGTCAGCGATTTTCTGCTCCGCGCCTACCCCAAACAACACAAGGCGACGTTCGCCCGGCCTTTGTACAAGACCGCCGAGTATTGCGGCGCGTGCCACAAGCAATTCATCGATAAGGAAGTTAACCAGATCGGCTGGGTGCAACTGCAAAACCAATACGACAACTGGCGAAAGAGCCGCTGGTATCACGAAAACGACCCGACCAAAACGGTGTCCTGCAGGGAATGCCACATGCCATTGCATGCCTCGTCCGACCCCGCCTCCGGCGATGACGCCGACTACAACCGCGGCGTGACCGACGGGCGACATCGGTCGCATCGCTTTCTCGCAGCCAATCAGGTCATGCCGCTCTTGATGAAGTTGCCCGGCGCCGAAGAGCATGTCCGGCTTACCGAGCAATGGCTGCGCGGCGAAATCGAGGTTGAAGAAATCGCCGACAAGTGGACGGCCGGGCCGGTCATTCGATGCGAACTCAACGGCCCGAAAAGTGTCAGCCCCGGGGCACCGGTAAACGTGCAGGTCGTGCTGACCAACAACAAGACCGGGCACGGGTTTCCAACCGGACCGCTCGACATCATCCGAAGCTGGGTTGAGCTGACGGTACGCGACGATCGCGGCAACATCGTCTTTGAATCCGGAAAACCGGATGAGCAGGGCAAGATGGCCGAAGGAGCGCTGATCTTCAAAGCAGAGGGGATCGACCGTTACGGCAACGACATCGACCGCCACAACCTGTGGGAAATGGTAGGCGCCCGGTTCAAACGAGCCCTGTTTCCCGGTGCCAGCGACATGGCGGAGTATTCGTTCGCTTGCCCGGGATTCAGCGCCCCGGCGGTGCGTGAATCGGACGGGCAGTCGGACAATCTGGTTTTCGACGCGCCTCCGGCATCGTCCTCGCTCAACGTAACCGCCGTGCTCAACTATCAAAAAGCCGACGCCGCGTTCCTGGATCGCCTGTTCGGGAAGAGCTCAGGCGTACGAACGCCGATCACGGAGCTGTCGCGTGCGGATTTGGTGATTCGGGTGGAATAGCGGCACAAGCAAACGCCGGCGTCATGCCGAATCGCCTGGCCGTCAGTTCAAACGGTTGCTTCCCGCACGTTGGCCAGCACGACACCCGGCTCATCGCGGTCAATCCATCGGTGCACCGGATCCACCAATTGCGCGGCGACGCCGGCGAATTCACGTTCCAACTGGAGAAAGACCTTCACGACATCAGGATCGAAGTGCGTTCCCGAGCTCCCCGTGATGATCTCAACGGATTTCTCGTGGGAGAAGGCCCCCTTGTAAGGCCGTTCGGTGGTTAGCGCATCGTAGACGTCGGCCACCGCCGCAATTCGAGCGGCCAGCGGAATAGCATCGCCCGAAAGCCCACGAGGATACCCACTGCCGTCGACCCATTCGTGATGCGCGTAGGCGACTTGCTTGGCCATCTTGAGGAATCCCGCTTCCGGCGCTTTCAGTATAACGGCCTCGATAGCCTTCGCGCCGACTTCGGGATGCTTTTTCATGACTTCAAACTCTTCCGGCGTCAGTTTTCCGGGCTTGAGCAAAATGGCATCGGGAATCGCAACCTTGCCAATGTCATGCAGCGGCATCGCCTGTCTGAGTTGGTCGATAAAGCGATCGTCGATCAACTTGGCAAAGCGTTCGTCCTTACGTAGCGCATCGGCCAACATGACCGCGTACCGCGTCACACGTTCAAGGTGTTCGCCCGTGTCGGCATCGCGGTATTCGGCCAGTTTTGCCAGGCCCGTTACGATCGAGGCATGGGCGTGCTCGCGGGCCAAACGGCCCTGGAGTTGCTCGAGCGACGTGGCCGTCATGTTGCACACCAGATCCAGGTATTCCAATTCCCGGGCCTCGAACGGTCGGTGGCTCTGCCGTTCGGTGACGTTAAGCACACCGACGACACGGTCGGAAATGGCCAACGTATGGGATGCAAGCGGCACACTCGCGAAGAGATTCGAATCGTAGCGGCCGTTGAGATCCACGGACCCTTCGGTGGATTCCAATACGGTCGATTCGCCGGTCGCAAACACACGCCCCGCGATCGCCTGGCCGATGGGCACGCGAATCGTGGCGATCAGCTCATCACTGAGCCCCATGGCGCCGGCAACGTAGAGATACCGTCGGTGCGGGTCCGGCAGCATGATCGAGACACGGCGGCACCCGGTCAGTTCCACCGTCGCGGCGACCGACCGCTCGACCACCTCGGCGACGTTGGGGGCGGCGGCCAACGAGCGGGACAAATCAAACAAAAGGCCCATGACCCGTGCCTGTTCACCGCGCACCTGGTTGCTCTGCTTAAGCTCCGCCTTGCTCCGGTGCAGGTTCGTCATGGCTTGAACGCGCAGCACAAACTCCTGGCGCTGGACCGGCTTGGCGATATACTCTTCCGCGCCGGCTTGCAACCCCGCCATGACATGGTCTTGCCCGTCGTGCCCGCTGACCATAATGATCGGAACGTCGCGGTAATCCGGGTTGGCTTTGATCCTTCGCGTGCATTCCAGCCCGTCCATGCTCGGCATGAGCACATCCATTAGAATCACGTCAGGATGAGCGGTGGCCAGCATCTCGAGCGCTTTAAGGCCGTCACCGGCCTCATGCACGTCAAACCGATGCTTCTCAAGCAACATTCGGAACAAGGTTCTGCTGCTCGGGTCGTCATCGACCACGAGCACGCAGCCGCGCGGTCCCGCCTCCTCGTCAAGTCCGGGGCGGGATTCCGCCGTGCTGCCGTCTCCTCCCGGGCTGGCGGGCACGATGGGGACGAGTTCCGGCATCTTGGGGGCCACGCACACGAGATTCCGGCCGAAGTGCTTGGCCTGATAGAGCGCTTCGTCGGCGGCTTTGAGGAGATCGTCGCTGTGGATCGTGTGAGGCGTACGTTCTGCCACGCCCACGCTGATCGTAACCGTCAGCTCGGTGTCTCCGACGTCGATACGGTTGGATTCCACCGCAAACCGCATGCGTTCGGCACCTTCCGCGGCCTCTTTCGCCGTCGCGCCCGGGCACACCACCAGGAATTCCTCACCGCCGATTCGAAACACCGCCTCACCGGCGCGAGCGGTTTTCTTAAGTACACGCGCGACCGCGCGGAGCACGACATCACCGACGTTGTGGCCGTAGGTGTCGTTGCATTGTTTGAAATGGTCAATGTCAATCATGATGCACGCGAGCGGTAGGTCGTGACGCTGCGCCGTGCTCCAATGCTCCTTGAGCCGGCCGATGGCCTCTCGCCGGTTGTGCAGACCGGTAAGTTCGTCGGTCGTGGCCAGTTCCTGAAACTTCTGGTTGAGGATGGCCAGTTCCGCATTCGCCTTGTGCAGCGTCAGGTGCTGCGTCGCCAGATCGTCTTCGAGCACGAGTGCGCGTGTACCGGCTTTGAGCCGGGCGAGCAATTCCTGTGGTTTCAACGGCCTCGACAGATAATCGTCGACCCCGGCGTCAAACGCCTCGGTCAGCACGTTGGAATCACTTGGCGAGGCAAGCAATACGAAATACACAAACCCGGCGCCTTCGGATTCACGAATGGCGCGGCATAGCTCAAGCCCGTTCATCTCGGGCATGTCGAACGTGCTGATGACCATCTGACACCCTTGCGCAAAGAGGATGCGCAATGCCTCAGCCCCATTGGACGCCGTCAGGATCTCAAAATCAGTTTCGCCGAGCAACCGGCCGAGCCGCGCGACTTCCATCGTGTCGCGTTCTACGATCAGGAGTTTCTTGCGCGCGTGTGCCATCGGCGTGGCCTCAATGAGGGAAGCGGATGATTTACCAGGCGTGTCGGCAAGCACGGCGCGGGCGTCGCCCCAATGCGTCTCGATGGCCTCGAATTCCGCGGTGAACACGTCCGGCTTGATTCCGACTCGTGCCGCATGGGTGACCAGGCCCGCCATGCCCCCATGGCCCGCGTGCGCCTCGGCAAGCATCGGCACCGCCGCGCCCGCAAGCTGCAAGAGTCCGGCAATCCGGGCCACCCGGGGATCAGCATGTTCGTCGGTTCGACCGATCACGTCCTGGAGCCGTGCGGCTTCGCAGAACACCTCCGCCATGTGCCAGTCTGCCAGCATTTGCGCCGTGACGGCGTTCTGATCCACCTCAAAGAAATGCCGTTGGGCCTCCAGCAAGGCGATCGCGTCACCATCGCCCGCTTCCTTGAGCAGCGCATCGTACTCATGGGGGAAAACGGTGGCCAGCGCCAGACCGCCGAGCTTGCTCACCAGGGCCAACGTGTAGATCTCGTCCGGCGCAATGCCGCCCAGATGGCTCGCAAGCCCTCGAGCCGCAATCGCGCGGGCGAGCGATTCCGACCAGAATCGCTCGTAGTCGAACGACTTGGATACGCCCGCACGGTCCTCGGGGACAAGCACGAACCTCTGGGCAAGATCTCGAACCGCGCAGCTTCCGAGAAACTGCGCGGCCGCCGACACCGATGCAATCGTGCGCGTGGCGCCGGCAAACGGCGAGTTGATCAGCTTGATCAATCGGGCGGAAAGAACCGGGTCGGATCCCACCGTCTCGATGAGGCGCTCAAGCGAGGCAGCCTCATCATCGACCAGTCGCCTGAGCTTGCGCGCGACGCCGCTGGCCGTCGGAAGCGCATCTAGGTCCGTTAAGTTTTCGCGGATGGGGTTGCCCATGGCGTCTTGATCTTGAGGGAAACGATCTTCGTGCCCCGCCTGAACTCCTTCCGGCTTGCCGGAATGCTCGCCGCCTTCACAACGTCGGCCCCTTGGCGCTTTTCTCAGGCCCCGTTTTCTGTATGCACCTATCTATCGGTGTTCCGCATCGCTTCATGTAACATTTTGCATCCCCACGTGCTTTCCTTAGAGCATCGAATACATCCGGCCCCGGCGATGCGGGATACCGCCAAGACGCGCCCGATAACCCTTGCCCGACCCGTACCGCATGAATCGGCGTTGTCTTGAACCGGGACGCCACGGCTTCGCGCCGGCTCACGCCCCGATTTCCGGACGCACTCGTCCGCTCGCCTCCAATACCAATCCGTGCGCGGCCCCGATTCACCGCCGACACGGAGTCGATCTTAGCGGACGCCGGGCCAAGAGGCCGATGTTTTGGCATATCTCACTTGGCATCCACGAAAGCGAATTGTACGTTGAATAGGATTTGGGCAACTGTGACTCGGCGATCGACTCCTCGACGGTGGATGCGCAGCCACCAAGCGGCGCAGACAGACTTCATCGCGCGCAGGCGCAACCATCTAGCGTGCCTGTCCCGCCGTCGATCCGTCGCGCAGCCGGGCCGCAGCGCGGTACGCAACGCAACAGATCGTCGCGTGATGCCCGACGAGGTGCCGGGGCTGAGATCAAAGAGATCCAAAGGCCTCACCGCGGCCACCATCGCTCAGATCAGATCGGCAAGGTGATCAACCTTGCGCAGCACTAGGAGGGAGAGAAGCATGTTAGGAAAGAAACTCAAATCGACGCGGCGCGGCGTGGTCGCCGTACAAGTTGTCGTCGCGTTGCCGGTCCTCTTGGGATTCGCGGCCATCTCCGTAGATGTGGGGGTTCTGTACAACGCCCGATCCGAGATGCAGCGAGCGGCGGACTCGGCGGCGCTGGCGGCCATCGCGGACATTGCTTATTCGCAGGAAGATGTCCCCACGACCAACGTCGCCATCGACTCCGCCGTGAATTATGTGGACATCAACCCCATTCTAGGCCGCCACATGCAGTTGGACACGCAATCCGACGTGCTCTTCGGTAGAGCCTACTACGATGAGGTGAACAACGCCTACAATTTCGTGGGCGGAGACCTGCCCATCAACGCGGCTCGCGTCACCGTTCGGCATTCGGACAATTCTCCCAACGGAAAGCTGCCACTCTATTTCGCGGCGCTCTTTGGCAAGGGGGCGACAGATCTTTCGGCCGACGCCACAGCCATCTACGTGGGTACGGAGATCACGGCATCCGAGTGCGGGGAGGATGTCCCGGAAGGTCTGACCATGATGTGCCTGTACGGCGACAGTGACGACAGCGACGACAGTCAGGGCGAATTCGGCGACCCCGACAGCGATGACAGCGACGACAGCGACACCGGCGACAGCGACGGCGCGCACAACGGTGATTCCGACGACAGCGACGACAGCGAAGCCGGCGACAGCGACGACAGCGATGACAGCGCCGATAGCGACAGTGGAGAAGACAGCGACAGTGACGACAGCGAGAACGGCGACAGCAGCTTCGACAGCGACGGCCCGTTCTCCACACTGGTGGACGCGGCCGCCGTGCCGATCTTCTTGAGCAGGGGCGGCGAGTTGGGTTCCTGTGACTGCATCACCGGCGACAGCGACGACAGCGACGACAGCCAGGGCGAGTTCGGTCCCGCCGACAGCGTCGACAGCGACGATAGCGATCCCGGTGACAGCGACGGCAGCACCAATGGTGACATCGACGATAGCGACGACAGCCAGGGTGAATTCGGGCCCGCCGACAGCGACGACAGCGACGACAGCGACCCGAACTATGTGGCCGGCGCCGGCGGCGGTGACAGCGATAGTGGCGGCGGTGGCGCCGCCAAAGTCACGATCTGTCACATTCCTCCAGGCAACCCTGCCAACCCGCAGACGATCTCGATCGCTCAATCCGCGGTTGCGGCACATATGATGCACGGCGACGACTACGGCATCTGCGAGGACGACGTAAAGATCAAGATTTTCTTGATCGAGTAGTTCTCGGCCGCGCAGGGTCGCAAAACGCGACATGACGCGGGTTCGCCGAGGCTTCGACCCGGCGAGCCCGCTTTTTTTGAATGGCCCTTTTTGTTGGGAGCAAGCCTCTTGTCGCTGAAGCCGGGTTATACGTTGAACCGGCCCCGCACTGCCCGGGCCGCCGGCCAAGGGCGTGCGGCGCGTTGCGCGTTTATCGAGCCTCCGGCGCAGGGCGCCTATCCCGCCGACCAAGGCGTCGAGCATACCGCGCCGCCGCCGGCCGATCGCGAATTGGGCCGGGGTCGCTCCGGCGTTGTTTATGAAAGCCACGATGCCTGGGGCAACCGGATCGTCCGCAAAGTCTTCGGCGCCGGCGGTTTGACCAAGGTCGTGCAGTACGCCCTGCTCGGCGCCCCCAACCCCTACGCCTTCGACGAGGCCGCCGTACGCACCGCCGTGCTGCGGCGGAAGATCGTGGGGGAGTTGGTGGCCTTTTGGTTCGGAAAGAAATGCCGCGTAGCCCGCGCGATGGACTACGCCTTCAACACCGATCATCAGGCGTTCGAAATGCAGTGTGAGTTGGTTCAGGGGCGCCACGTCGCTTTGTGCCATGAGTACGACCCGATAGCCGACGCCGAGCTGTGCGACCTGACGCACAACATCATGAAGCCGCTGCAGGCACACCTGATCCAAGCGGGATTGGACGGACTCGTATGGCAGGCGGGATTCGGGAATCCGGTGGCCCTGAACAACTTCATGCGTGAGCAAAACCCAAACGGTGCCATCGCCGGTTGGGTCTGGATCGATCTCGAATCCGGTGTCCCCGCCCTGATCCCCATGAACCCGTGGCCGCTGCTGCGTTTCTACGTACCCAAGTCCATCCGCCATCGCGGCCCGCTTTTTGACGACATCGACGTCGCCAAACTGCGCAACTACGTGGCCCG
>JBHHUB010000080.1:0-17287 GCA_046753625.1 Phycisphaerae bacterium
CCCCGTGCGCGGGGGGTCCCCCCCCGCGCGGCCGTGGGCGCTTGCTCAACGCCCGCTGCATGAAAAACACGACCGCTGTAATGTTTGCTGGCCGTGGGCGCGCGTTTGTCAATCCTGCCGCTCAAGCTCAAAGCGAATGAGCCGATATCGGGCGTCGGAGGTGCCGAACCGGTGAAACTCTTCCCCTTGCATTCGAAAACCCGCACTCCGATAGCAGCGCAGCGCCGGCTGATTGGCAGGAAACACCACCAGGGAAATCCGCCTGGCCCTCAGCTTGGCAAACGCATGGTCGACGAGGTCTTGCACGAAGCGCGTTCCCAGTCCGCGCCCGCGCCAAGCCGGATCTACGATGACGTGCCCGATCCAGAGGTGGTCGGGGACGCTTCGCATGGGATTGAGCTCACCGTAGCAGACCGGTGCCCGTTCGGGCGCGATCCGGTATACGAAGGCAGCGCCACCCGGTCTTGGCCAGCCCCGCACTTTTTCGCTGGTCAACGGTGGCTCGGTACTCGGAGCCAGCTCACGCAGTTCTCTATGATTTCGTACCCAACCGGCAATCGCGATCGCGTCCTGCGCGTCGAAACCATCCAATGAAAGTGACCCTGTCTCGGGGCAAATCGCCATGCACAGAACTCCATCCACCGCCCCGCCATGGACGATCCTGCGACCCATAGGGACATGAAGCATGTCGCAACGGCGCCGCAGGTCAAGGCAATCTCACGGGGCGTCCGGCGGCGGGTTCGCCAAGCGATCGACGGTTTAGTCCCCATCTCTTGGCTGGCGGGTTCGGCAAGACCGACCACCTCGGGGCTCCTTGGGAGCCCCGAGGCCGGCGATCTTGAAGGAAAACATGCCCGAGACTGGAGTCGAACCAGCACGTCCTTACGGACACAAGCACCTCAAGCTTGCGCGTCTGCCAATTCCGCCACCCGGGCTTAGCGAGCGGGGAGTCTACCATACGATCGGGGATAATCAACGCCGCAAAGCCAGAAGCTGATGCTGCGAAACAGTTCACGTGATCGGTTGATTCGGGTGATGCCTTGATCCGGGTGATTCAGTGGGTGGGTGGCCCAGGTCCTATTGGACATGGGGGACGCGATGATCCAGCGGTCACCGCGATGCGAAGGCCGTCCGACACGGACGCAAGAGCACCAGGGCTTGGATCGTCGGTGAAAGCGAGTGCCAGTCCGTTACCATCATCGGCTCGCCCACCTCCAAAAAGGTGGTGGGCCACCCGTCAGAGCCGCAGGCGCTAGCCAGCGGACCGTCCGGCAAGCGGGCCGCCACCCAACGAGTGGAACCGCTACGGGCTGGTGAGCCGGGATTGGAATACGGCGAAGTCCCCGAGGTCAACGCCTCGATCGCCGTTCATGTCAGCGGGGAGGCACTGGCGCTCGTAGTCCACGCCTTGAAACGGGCCGCCGAGGCAGGGGTGGAAGCGTTGGTAGTCCGCCCGATCGACATCGCCGTCGGCATCCAAGTCTCCGAGTCCTCCGTGATCGACCACGATTCGCGCGTCCACGAGGACGTCCATCAACGTCGTGGTCGATCCGTCCGGCCAGTCGATCACGAGCGAATCCAGATGAGCGCCCGTCGGCAAACCGAAATGCGCCTCGGCCGGTTCCTGCCCCATGTAGCTTGTCCCGGCGTTGATGGGGCGCATCATCGACAGCCCGCCGACCGTAGCGCGCACCAGAGCGCCAATGGCGAAATGATTCGGGCCGTCCATGCGCGGCACTACGGTCAGGTAGTGGCGCTGCCCATCGCCGATCGGCGGGGCGTTGGCCAGCAGTCGCAGGGGTCCGCTCATGCAGGCCTGCATCATGTCAAGATCGCCGTCGCGCTCCAGGTCAAACGCGACCAGCGCGCTGCCCCATTCGTTGTCGTCGAATCCGGTTTGGGCGGCTTGTTCGGTAAACGGGCTCACGCCGTCGGCGGCGTTGACGAAGTAGCGCGACACGTCCCCGACGCCGGTGCCGCTGCGCCAACCGTTGGTGGCGGCCAGATCGACCCAGCCGTCATGGTCTCCGTCGAGGAACGTCGTGCCCCATCCGAACCCGCCGTCCGCAACGCCCAGGCTCATCGACACGTCGTCGAACCAGACTTGCCCGTTGGCGGTTTCGTTGCGCAATAGAATGTTGTTGCGCGGCCCGAACGGATTGTCCGGGGGCGGCGGCATGAAGATGTTGGTCACGTAGATGTCCAGGTCGCCGTCGTTGTCGTAATCGCCCATGGTCATGCCCATGTCGTTCATGTTGTTTGCAGCGCCGGCGGCCGAGGCCCGGTTCAAGAAAGTAAGGTCTTTTTGATTCATCCAAAGCAGGTTTGGATCAAAATCGACGGCCACGTAGATGTCCATCCAGCCGTCGCGGTCGACATCCGCCATCATCGACGAATGCATGGAGAAGGTCACCAGCCCGACACCGCTTGCATTGCTGATGTCAACGAATCCCCCTTGCCGGTTGTTGAGGAAAAGATGACAGGGGCCGGGCCACTGCGTGGCGAAGAGGTCCAGCCAACCATCGTGGTTGACGTCGCCGGCACAGAGCCCGCCCCAATGATGCGTTGGTGTCACGATGATGGGCGGTAGGAGCAAGCCCGCCCCAAACGTGACATCCTGAAACGCCGTGGAGGAATTCTGCCGGTACAAGGTAAACGAGCTTGGCGCTTGCTGATCGTCATTTGCAGCGACCAGATCGAGGTCGAAGTCGCCGTCGTAATCGAACCACAACGCGGTTCGAGTGGACGCCAAAGAGGCCAGCCCGACCGCCGCGGCAATCTCCTCGAACACGCCGTTGCCGAGATTGTGGTAGAGCCTGTTGGCGACGCCTGCGCGTTGCGGAACGAACACGTCCACCAGCCCATCGCCGTCGTAGTCGGCGGCGGCGAGGCCCGTACCCATCCCCTCCTCGGGCTCAAACCCGGCAAGAATCCCGGCCGGCTGCGAGACATCCACGAACACCGGTTGGGCCGAGGCTACGCCGACGCACATCCCCGCTGAAACAACCGAAAACAGCAGCACCCGCTTTTGTTTCCCAACGATGCCCATTGCCTCTCCTCCCCCGGTCCTCGGGGAATACGACGCCGCAAACCCGCCGCGACCTGACCCCGTCGACGGTTGTGTTTTCCCCATGCGTATTATACGCCGAGCGCAACGCCGCATCCAAGGTAATCGGCGCGAAACGCAGATAGGGGCATCCGTGAGCCAGCCGACAGGATGGCTACCCCAATTCACAGCCGCAGGCGCTAGCCTGCGGACCCCGGGGGCCGATATGTGCCCGGCCCCCATTTTCAATCCAAGCCGTCCACGCCCAGTCACAGATCGGGGACTCGCGTATCCTCCGTGGTGGGATGTTACCGGGCTGTCGCCCGGTGCCCTGACAACTGCCCGCCCCCCGCCTGGGGCACGCACTTCGGATGCCGGGCGGCGGGTTCCGATAATGTGGCTTGCATAGTCAGGTCGGCAGTGCATACTACGCAGACCAGAGGATAGTCTGAAACAGACGCGGCCGGAATCCTGCGGACCGGTTCTTCGGCCACGTCCATGTCCCATTCGTGCAATTCAACGATTGCTCAGGAGTGTGATGCGATGCGTACCATGATGCACTTTCGGCGATGTCTCTTGGGGGTCGGTGTGCTGGTTCTGTTCACCGGTTGTGACACCCCCAACCTCAATCTCGATGATTTGGGCAACCTCATTGGCGATCTTGGCGGTGGTGGAACCGGTGGGTCCATAACCGAGCCCAACGACGCGGCGATCGAGGTTTATGCGTCGAATACGGGCGGTGCGTCGGGGATGGCGATCCGGCCATCGGATGGGGAAATCTTCATCGTCAATCCGGATGGGTTGTTCGGCCCTATAGCGCGGGGCGCCGACGTGTCCCAGATGACTCCAATTGGGGCGACGAATCTTGCCGATATGGGCCTTTTCGATCAGGAGCAGGTCGCTTTTGTCCTGGCAGTCACCAACGACGGTGAGTTTTGGATCGCTTCGCCATTCTCTTCGAGGTTGGCCGTCGTTTCGGCGCAAGGCGGCGATGCCGAGCCCTTTACGGGGTTGCTTGAGGGAGTAGAGCCGGCCAACATTAAGCCGGAGGCGATCGTCCTGGTTCCGGACGGTTTCTCCGGGCCCCAAATAAAACCGGGGAATCTGCTTGTCGGCGAAGATACGACGTTTTCGAGACTCGCAGTAATCGACGTGGCCACCCGATTCGTCATCCCTAAAGTTGACAACGCCAACGAGGAAACGATCAATCGTGAGGCCCATGATCTGACGTTTGGCGCCGACGGGGTGCTCTATTCAGCGCGGCAGTCAGCCTCGGCCACGCTTGCGGGGATTCAAAGGATTGACACGGACGGTGCACCGACCCCGCTCGAAGGCACGTTTCGCGTCGCGGTCAACGCGTTTGTAGGGCTGGCCGACGGCGATTTGCTGATCGACGGCACGTTTCGGCGCGAAGGAGACCTGCAATCCGACGTCTTCAACGGGCTGTTCTTCTACGACGCGGCAGCGGCCACGGTCTCCGAGGCGCTGACGCTGGAAACCACCGACTCATCGGAACGCGACGAGATGGTTCTGGCCGCCGACGGCACGATCTACCTTTCGCAGCCGGCGCTGAACCGAATCGTTGTGGTCACGGACCGGCGCTGACGAGAAAGAAGGCGCTCCAGGGCGCCCCCAGTGCGCCGGCCAAGCGCGAGAATGGCGGTCCAGGGTGCGTCAAGAATGCACCCTACGTGGCTACCCTGCCGATGTCTGGCTGATCCCGTGCCCCCGTCTCAGCGAAAACCAGCGTCCGTCGGCCACCGGCATCGCGTGGCCCACCCCCAAACGGAGGCGGGCCGCGCGATGGACCTCTCCGCTCCCCGCGTTGATCACGGGAATGCGGCGAGGCATCGTATTGAGTATCTTGCCCATGTGCTTGGGAAAGGCCTACGGGTTGCCATTCTGCCCGGGGTTGCCGGGATTACCGGTAGGCCCACCATTACCAGGCAAACCTCCCGACCCACCAGGATTGCCTCCGTTGCCGCCGTTACCACCGCTGCCGGAGCCGGAACCGTTGCCGCCGTTACCGCCGCCACCGCCGTTCGGCCCACTCGCGCTGCCATTGCCACCGTTGCCGCCGGCACCACCGTTGCCGTTGCCGCTACCGGCGTCGCCGCCGTTACCCCCAAAACCGCCTCCGGCGCCACCGTTGCCGCCTTGGCCCCCACTCCCTCCGTTGCTACCGCCGTTGCCGCCGTCGCCGCCGCCGCCGCCCTCGGATCCACCGTTGCCGCCTTGACCCCCGTTCCCGCCGTTGCGACCACCGTCACCGCCGCGGCCGCCGTTGCCGATGCCGCCACCGTTACCGCCGCGACCGCCGTTGCCGCCGTTGCCACCACCTTGGCCACCGTGGCCGCCGCTGCCGCCGTTGGCGCCACCGTTGCCACCGTTGCCACCGGCTCCACCGTTGTTACCACCGGTGCCGCCGTGACCGCCGTTCCCGATGCCGCCACCGTTACCGCCGCGACCGCCGGCGCCGTTTCCGGCCCCTTGGCCGCCGTGACCACCGCCACCGCCGTTGGGACCGCCGTTGCCCCCGGCACCGCCGTTGCCGTTCCCGGAACCGTCACCCCCGGGACCACCGCGACCACCATTGATACCGTCACCCCCGGGACCGCCGTTTGGTTTGTCAGGATTGTCCGGATGACTTCCGGGGTAGCCGGGATTGCCATTGCCTGTGTTGGGGTTGGTGCCACCCCATCCACCGCACGGCTCCGTAGGGAGCGTGGCGGCGAGAATTCCGACGTAAAGCCCGCCGGCGCTCTGGTAAATCGTTGCGGCCGGAGCCAGCAGGGACTTGTCGTGCGAGAAAGCGATCTGCAACGGCGAGATTGCCGGATCGAGCTCCCAGAACACAAGGTAGACTACCGCGTCGCAGTTGAGGTAAGGCGTGCTCTGCTGGATCGAATAGCCCGGATCCAGGATAGGATTGCCGGCAGGTGCAGTCCCCAAGTCCATAGTTCCAATAAGCTGCCCATCGAAATCGATTGCAACGGAGCGGATCGCACCGTTGACGCTCTCCGTAATGTCGATGGTCAGATTGCGCGTCTCGTGGTGCGCAAACTGAATCTCCTGGCCAAGAGAGAAATCAGTGCAGAATAGGCCCAACGCGCCCGCCAACATCATCGTGAGCGGGGAGCGATTCATAGCAAACATCTTCTTGTTCATCTTGCATTCCTCCAGTACCCGAAAACAACAAAGAGAAGAGAAGAGAAGAGAAGAGAAGAGAAGAGAAGAGAAGAGAAGAGAAGAGAAGGACCCGACTTCAGGTGCGTCCCTCTATCCTTCCGGAATCTCCTCGAACGGAACAGCTATTCCATTCATCGGCTGGCATAGTGCAAAGTTCTAGCCGTGTCAAGGCCAAAAAGCCCCAAAAACGGGAAGAAGTCCAAGAAAAACCTCGCGGGAGTCCCATCCCCGAGTGGGTCGGCGCCAAATCTCCGATGTGTGGAAAGAGAACAAAGAGAACCAGAAACGGCCGGGCTCGCCCTTCGGGCGTGTTTTCTTGACATATCCGCGGCCGGGCCTTAGCTTGCCCCGTTCAAGAGGTTGACGCGGGTGGTCTGTTGCGGTGTGGATCCTCGTTGGGGCGGTAGTTCGTCCAGGTGGAATTGCGGTCGCAGGGAATAGGTCCGAGCAGCGGCGTCGACGGAATACAGGATTGCCATGCTTCCAGTCAAGAAGAAGTCGAAATGCCGGACGCGGACGCGGCGGGCGCATCATGCGCTGAGCCCGGTTACGCTCGCCTCGTGTCCGAATTGTAGGAAACCGAAGCTGCCTCATGCCTCCTGTGAGGTCTGCGGCTACGTTAGCTCCAAAGTGACCCTGACCCGGGACGAGAAGGAGGCCTGATCGCCGCCCTCGTCGCCAGCAGGTCGAGGGAGTCGAGTTGGCCATTGGGAGGCCGGGGCTCCGCGTCAGGTTGATCACCGCGGTCTTCCCGCTCGGGCGGCGCGCCGCGGATGGTGTTGGGCCTGCTTGTTCTGCGGCGATGCGCCGGCAAGCGGTGCCTACCCTTTTTCGGGGTCAGGACGCCAGGGCCATTTCAGCAAACACGCCCTTGGCCCAGCCGGTCTGTAATCGGTGTGAGGCCGGCGGCTTCCACGCTCTTGCGGATGTACGCGTCTTCGGGCGGCACTGCGGTGTTTCCGGTGTTTTGTGGGTGGTTCGGTTCCTGTGGCTGCAGGCATCGACTAGCAAGGGTAGCTCAAGGCGGCGGGCGGATTCAACGGCGTGCGCGTCGGTCAGGCCGGCTTGGGGTGTTGGTCGCACGCGATGGGCCTTGTCGCGAGCCTCCGATGGACGAAGTGTGGGCTTAGAGGCAGGTCTTGCGGGCGGCGTGGGCTGCCTGCGGGGCAGGAAGACAGGATCAGATGACCCAAGCGTTGCCCGTTGAAATCTGCGGTACCGGCAGCTACCTCCCCGCCGAGGTGGTTTCGAACCAGTACTACATCGACCGGCTCGATACGTCCGAAGAATGGATTGTTTCTCGTACGGGCATTCGTCAGCGGCACCGGGCGGCGCCGGAAGAAGCCACCTCCGACCTGGCGATCAACGCCGCCCGACTAGCGCTGGACGATGCCGGGCTTAGGGCGTCGGATTTGGATGCCATCATCTGTGCCACGGCCACGGGGGACCACCCCTTTCCCGCGACGGCCACGCTCATCCAGGCCGGTCTCGGTGCGGAAGGTGTCCCGGCGTTTGATCTTTCCGCCGCTTGTGCGGGCTTTATTTACGGCGCGGCCACGGCGGCAGGCTTTCTTGGCTCAGGCGTGTATGAACGCGTGCTGGTGGTCGGGGCCGAAACGCTGACGCGATACACGGATCCGCAGGACCGGGGCACGGTCATTTTGCTGGGCGACGCGGCGGGAGCCGCCGTTTTTCAGCGATCCACGTCTGGGGAGCATTCGATTCTTCATTGCGCATTGGGCTGCGACGGCACGCGTGCCAAGCACATTTGGATACCGTCTGGCGGGTCGCGCTTGCCCGTTTCCGAGCAAACGCTGGCGGAGCGGCTTCAGTACATGCGCATGCGTGGCCGAGAGGTATACAAGTTCGCCGTCGTCAAAATGCAGCGGATGATTGAGGACGCGCTGGAGGCCACCGGGCTCGCGGTCGGCGACATCAAACTCTTCATTCCGCATCAATCCAACTTGCGCATCATCGATTCGGTGCGTGACCGGCTTGGCTTGCCTGAAGAGAAAATCGCGGTCAACATCGATCGGTGTGGCAACACGTCCGCCGCATCGGTGCCCATGGCGTTGGATGAAGGACGGCGCAGCGGCCTGCTTCAGCCAGGCGATATTGTCGTCATGGCGGCGATCGGTGCCGGGCTCGCCTGGGGCAGCATGGTTATCAAACTCTAGAAAAAGCAGGATTCTCGCGTCCCGGGGCGTACGTAGGGAACAACATGCAACACGCAGCAGTCATTTTTCCAGGCCAAGGTTCACAGTCGGTGGGCATGGGTAAAGACGTGGCCGAACGGTATGCCGTGGCCCGAGCCGTGTTCCAGCAGGCCAACGACATCCTCGGGTTTGACCTGACCGAGCTCTGTTTTTCCGGTCCGGCCGAACGGCTGGCGCAAACGGACATCCAGCAACCGGCCATTTTCGTGACCAGCGTGGCGATTTGGAAGGCCTTTGAGGATTCCGGTGGTTCGCTCGATCAGTTCCGGTTCGCCGCCGGGCTGAGTTTGGGCGAGTATACGGCCTTGCACGTGGCCGGCGCCGTGGATTTCCAGGCAGCGTTGCGGTTGGTACGCCGCCGCGGACAGCTCATGCAAGAGGCCGCACTCGCATCGCCCAGTGGGATGGTCTCTTTGATCGGTGCGGAAGAGGCCGCCGCGCGTGCCTTGTGCGACAAGGCACGCGGCGATGCCGTGCTGGCACCGGCCAACTACAATTGTCCCGGTCAGATCGTCATCTCCGGAAGCCGCGCGGCGTGCGACCGGGCCGTTGACGCGGCCGAGGAATTCAAATGTCGGGCCATAGCGCTTCGCGTTGCCGGCGCGTTCCATTCTCCGCTGATGGCGTCAGCCGCCAATCAGTTGGAGCCGGTACTCGATGGGACGGACTTTCGGGCGCCGGCGGTTCCCGTACTTTCAAACGTCAACGCGCAACCTCACCAGGACGCCGAAACGACGCGCCGACTGTTGAAGGATCAGGTGACCCACCCCGTGCTCTGGCAGCGTTGTGTTGAGCAGATGATCGAGGCGGGGGTGTCGCGCTTTTTTGAGGTTGGGCCGGGGCGTGTGCTCACGGGCCTGATGAGGAAGATCAACCGGAACATGACGGCCGTCAACGTCAGCAGCGCGGAGTCCGTCGACGCCGCGACGGCGACGGTTCGTTCCAGCTAGGCAGCCAAGGGAAAGGGACACTTCATGACCGGAAAGATCGCACTGGTAACCGGCGCAAGCCAGGGAATCGGCCGTGGCATCTGCCTGAAGCTGGCGCAGCGCGGCGCCACCGTGGTCGCGTGTGCCCGAAATGCTTCCGCCCTTGAGGAACTGGCGGCGGAGGCCAAGAGTCGAGAAATCGAGGGCGGGATCGTAGCGCAGCGGCTGGACGTTACGGATCGTACGGCCGTCGATGCGGTTGTGGAGTCGGTGGTGGAAACCCACGGTCGGCTGGACATCCTGGTAAACAACGCAGGGATCACGCGTGACGGGTTGCTCATGAATATGGACGACGACCAATTCGACGACGTCCTGACGACCAATCTGCGTGCCGCATTTTGGTTGACCCGCGCGGCGAGCCGTTCCATGATCCGGCAGCGCTATGGTAGAATGATCAATATCGGTAGTATTTCCGGGGTCATGGGGAATCCGGGGCAGGCGAACTATGCGGCCAGCAAGGCCGGATTGATCGGGCTGACCAAGACCGTGGCCAAGGAACTGGGCAAGCGCAAGGTCACCTGCAATCTGGTGGCGCCGGGATTCATCACGACTGAGATGACCAACGTGCTTCCGGAGAAAGTGCGAGAGGGCGCCAAGCAACTGATCCCTCTTGGCCGATTCGGTGAGGTGGACGAGGTGGCCGCGGTTGTGGCGTTCTTGGCGAGCGAATCGGCTTCGTACATCACCGGTCAGGTCATGCTCGTAGATGGCGGACTGCATATGTAACAGAGGGGCTGCTGCGCGGGGTGGCGAGCCCCGCGGGGTCGAATTCGGGCGTCCAGAGTGGGCGGAATTCGGTTTCCGGCAGCGCCTTGCAGGCTCTCGTGCCTGCGACTAATATCGTGCAAATGGGTTTTTGAGGTTGGCCCTTAGGGCCTAGTTTCGTTCTGAAGGAGCGACTTGTGTCCACGACGGCGGAAATCGAGCAGAAGGTATTCCAGATTGTAAGCGAACAAATGAGCGTTGATGTGGGCGAGTTGTCTCGTGACACTTCTTTTGCCAACGACCTCAATGCGGACTCGCTAGATACGGTAGAACTTGTGATGGAACTCGAGGACGAGTTCGACATGACCATTCCCGACGATGATGCGGAGAAACTGAAAACAATCGGCGAGGCGGTTGACTTCATCAACAAGAGCCTCGCTAGCTAGCGCCACCCAACCACACGGAAAGAATCCATGGCACGACGAAGAGTCGTCATTACCGGGATGGGCGCCATCACTCCGTTTGGCACGTCGGTGGATCAGTTCTGGACGGGGGTGATTGAGGGGCGCAGCGCGATCAGACCGATCACGGCCTTTGACGTCACCCAGTTCGATGTTACGATCGGTGGTGAGGTCTGCGGTTTCGAGCCGACCGACGCGTTGGATCGGAAGACAGCCAAGCGAATGGACCGGTTCGCGCAGTTGGCCGTCGTGGCGATGGGGGAAGCCGTGGCCGATGCCCGGTTGGACTGTGCGTCGGTGCCGTCGGATCGCGTCAGCGTTGTGATCGGTTCCGGTATCGGCGGACTCAGCGAACTGGAACAGCAATACCGGCGCCTGATCGAGAAGGGGCCGAGCAAGGTTTCCGCCTTCACGATCCCCAAACTGATGGTCAACGCGGCCGCCGGGAATGTTTCGATCGCCTTTGGAGCCACGGGATCGAGCATCGCGATCAGCAGTGCGTGTGCCTCCGCGACGAATGCCATGGGCCAAGCGTTGCAGTACGTGCGCGATGGCTCAGCCGATATTGTGCTCACGGGCGGATCGGAGGCGGCGTGTACGCCGTTGGCTTTGTCCGCTTTTGCCGCAATGAAGGCGCTGAGCAAGCGCAACGGCGAACCGGAGCGGGCCAGCCGGCCGTTTGACAAGGATCGCGATGGTTTTGTGCTTTCTGAGGGGGCCGGGGCCCTGATCTTCGAGGAATTGGAGCACGCCAAGAGGCGCGGCGCAGCCATCCGGGCTGAAGTCATTGGCTTTGGCTCTTCTTCCGATGCCATGCACATCGCGCAGCCCTCCGAAACGGGAGCCGGTGCCGCCGAGGCAATGCGCCTTTCTCTTGCCGATGCCGCGGTCGATATTGAGGATGTGGATTACATCAACGCCCATGCCACGGGGACGCCCCTGGGGGATGTCGCCGAAACGCGGGCCATCAAGACCGTTTTCGGCGACCATGCGCCCAAGCTCGTCGTCAGCAGCACCAAAGGGTCGGTGGGCCATACGTTGGGCGCCAGTGGCGGTGTTGAGTTGATCATTTGTGCGTTGGCCATTCAGCATTCCGTGATCCCGCCGACCGCCAATCTCGACGAACCGGACAAGGAATGCGATTTGGACTACTGCCCCAACACGCCGCAGGACCGCCGAATCAGGGTGGCGTTGAGCAATTCATTCGGTTTTGGCGGCCACAATGCTTGCCTTCTTCTGAAACGCTTCGAGTAGCCGAGCCGCTTCTCGGTGGCCAACAATGCTGTCTGCCGGGCTGGTTGCGATCCCACAGGACTACCCCTAAAGACGTTTGCTGACGGCCTGGAGGCGCTTTTTCAAGCGCGCCCACGGTAAACGACGATACATGAGGGTAGGGACACCGCGGCGCATGGCCCGCGTCCCAGGGAACCCGGCGGATGAGCCTCAATCAATCTGACATAGACTCGCTGCTCGCAGCCGAGGCTGATGCGAGCCCGGCTGCGGTCGCCGCGCCTGCGAAAGTCGCGCGTCCGCCCCAATCCGGCGAGATACGGCGCATTCTCGACCTTCCGGTCGAGGTGAGCGTTGTGCTCTCCTCGCGGGACATGCCCATCCGCGCCATCCTGGCGCTAACGGTCGGCTCGATTCTGGAATTCGAAGAGCAATTCGACTCCGACCTGATTCTGAACGTGGCCGATCACCCCATCGGTTGCGGGCAGGCGGTGAAAATAGGGGAAAACTTCGGCCTGCGCATCACCGGGATCGGTTCCGTGCGGGAGCGGATCGGCGCCATGGGCGGCGGCTAACCTTTTGGGGTCATCCGGGCAAGAATGCTTCTCGCCAGCTCGACGGCACCTTGTTGGGTTTTGATGGTTTCGTTGCGCTGGGCCCGGTACACCTGCTTCAAAATCGATCCGAAGTCCGGACCCGGCGTCACGCCCAATTGAGCCAGCCCTGCGCCGTCCAACAGCGGCGGAGGTGTGACGGCTTCCTTGGGGATGCGTTCCGCCCGCCGCCGCAGACGCTCCCAAGCCTCAGTCTCGCCGGATTGACGTTCGAGTTCCGCTCGGTAGAGGAGCAGGAGGTGCTCCCAATCGTCGCGGGCCATCAAGGCCTTCACGTCCGCCAGTTCGAGCGTTGCGCCTTCGAGCAGCCCGCTTAGCGATGCGATCAGCCAGGCCGTCGCGTCTGAAAGTCGATTGCTCAGTCGCAGCGCCCGGCAAATGTGCGTGATGTCTTCCATTGTGTGATCGGCCAGGATGGCGGCAAGCCCAACTTGTGCGGCCAGTGGGTCGGGCGGCAGACGCTCCAGCCTTGCACCGATCGCGCCGGCTGATTCGACATCTACCCACAAGCGCTGGGTGAGGTGGTTGACCAACTCCGTCTCGACGAGCAGCCGCCAGCCGCGGGCTCGTGAAGAATCGACAAGGATTTCCTGCAACTCCATCCAGATTCGCTCTGGACTGATCAGACCAATGTCCTTGCAGCCCCGCTTGATCGCCTCGAGCGTTTCCGGGGCGATGTTGAAATCCAGCCGGGCCGCGAAACGAACGGCACGCAACATCCGAAGGTGATCCTCGCGGAATCGGTCGACCGGATCGCCCACCGTGCGGATGATCTTGGCCTCAAGATCCTCGCGGCCATGGACGTGATCGATGACCCGGTCTGCATCTGGATCGTAGAAGAGCGCGTTGATCGTGAAATCCCGCCGGCGGGCGTCCTCGGTCTCGGTACCGAAGGTCACGGAAACGGGGTGGCGTCCGTCGGTGTAGGCACCGTCGCTCCGAAATGTGGCCACTTCAATGTCGCAGCCGTACTTGCGGACAATGATGACGCCGAATTGGGCGCCCACGTGGCGGGCTCGGGGAAACAGCGCAAGCACGCGATCCGGCACGGCATCGGTGACCACATCGTAGTCCTTCGGTGGTCGGCCGAGCAGCTTGTCGCGCACGCAGCCGCCGGCCAAGAGCGCGCGATGGCCGCCCTCGTGGAGCGTCTTGAGAACATGCCGCACGGCGCGGCGAGGATCGGGTTTACGGGCATTCATTTTTGAAAAAAGTCACACCACTGGAGCCCATACGGCGACTTTCGATGATGCGCCAAAATCGCACCGTTGATCCATCGTAGGCAACCTTGGCGGGATGGTGAAGTACGACCATCAAATGTTTCGCATCGGGCGCGCGCGCACCGGCTACGTGGGCAAGATAACGCAATACGGATCCGTCGGCCGTAGTGTTTGTGGCATCGCGGTAGGGCGGGTCGAGGAACAGCAGCCGGCACCCGTCGGTGGCGGTCTCGCGCGCGGAAACGCGCCAGGCGTCGCCCCTGACGATTCGTGAAACGCCTCCGGCGTCCAGCGCGGCAATGTTCTGCGCCAGCGCCGTCAAGGCGAAACGATCTCGCTCAAAAAACGTGCAATGGCCGGCTCCGCGGGACAAGGCTTCCAGCCCCATCGTGCCGCCGCCACTGAATACGTCCGCGACCGGGAGTTGGGGGAGTGAACCGGGGCATCCGAAGTGCGACGCGAGGATGGAAAAGATGGCCTCTTTCACCCGATCCGGCATGGGCCGCGTCGTCCGACCGCGGGGCCGCGCGATTTTTCTGGATCGCCATGTGCCTGCGATGATCCGCATACGCCCGTTTTCGCCGATGACGGACGGCGCGTCCATAGCCACAATGACCCGCCTCGCGCGCGAGCGGTGCGTGGAGCGAAGCCCCAGCCTGCCGCCCACGTCGACATCATGCCGCCGGCGCGCGGGCATTGGGAGCCGGAGTTGTCAGGTCTGCGGACTGCGGACCTGCGTCGCCGTTGCCTCTGCGCCGAGCCAGATGCGCACATCGGAGATTTCTCCAACGCCGGTGAGTTTTTCGATCGAGAGATTGGTCGGCGGTCGGCATCGACCAAGGCGCACGTGCCGCGTCGCGTGGGGCATCAGCGGGCCGCGCAATTCGTCCTCGATACCGATGGGGGTCGCGACCAACTCGGTCCATTCCTGCACGGCCGTCCCCACCGCGTCCAACGCGGCCACGCGCACCGTAAGGAGCGAGACGACTTCATCCCCGTTGTTGGTGATCGTCAGCGCGGGGAAAAGACGCTGTCCGCCGGACCCAGTCACCAGGCGCACCTGGACGTCGATCTTATCCCGGTACTCCGGTGCGCGTCGGTCGTTCAACAAATCCTGCACCGACGGCGGCAGCGATTCGATGATCTCAGGTAGGTTGGCGATCGTTTGCTCGGTGAGCCCGAATACGTCTGTGATGTTCTTCTCTGCGATCCGCATCCCGTACAGAACGACCGTCGTACCGGCGACCAGCACGACACTGCCGAACCCAAACATGCCGAGGAACAGCGCGGTCCACGGCGACATTCTCTTTTGCTCGATCATTGCCAACGCCCTTTATCTTCGGTGCCTGAGAATCACGTCCGGCTCGATGTAGCATCAGGGCTCGGACCGATGTTTCGTGTCCTGGTATTCGGCGCAGCGGTGGGGATATTCGGGTGGGGCGTTGGGACCGGGCCCGCAGCGGGTGTCACAACCCGTGGCTACCGGGGCATGCCCGTGCTGTCCGTGCCGAGCGGGACGAATTGGCGAAGCCCATCCGGTCCGGCTCCAATCAGCATGTTGAACGCCCCGTTCATCAGCATGAAGAATTCGAGCATTTCCGCCAGGCGGGCGCGGCAGTTGTCGGCATCCTGCTTGTCGTGCGGGCTACGCGTTTCAGTCCGCGATTCAAGAATCGCCAGACATCGGTGAATGGTCTCCACGATCGGTTCGACCTCCCGCCGGCGCCGTTCCCGAGTGATCGTCTCAAACATCGACCATACGTTCGTTTCTGCGACGAAGTACTCTTTGCGGTCACCGCGCTGGTGGACGCGGTGGACTAGCCCCCATTTGACCAGCTCGCGCAAGTTGGCGCTCGCACTGCCCCTAGAGACGGACAACTGATGCATCACGTCGTCGGTGCAAAGCGGCTCCTGCGCCAGATAGAGCAGGGCGTGGATCTCCGCCATGGTCCGGCCTACGCCCCAACTTGCGGCCATTTCACCCCAACGCCTGACGAACAATGCTCGCGGGTCCTCCTGTACGCCTTTCATGACGGTCAACCCTTTCAAGAGGAACTGAAACCACCCTAAGCTACCGCGGCGCGATCCACGCGTCTACGTCCCGCTATCGTCGAACCGGCTCAGACCTGGGAAACATTCCGATCAGAGCCACGGGCGCAAACCCGCGAATCTTGCGGCGCCGGGCCGAGCGACTCGAAAGGAGTCGGCTACTCGCCACGTCGCCCAGACAACATACGGGAATGACGACCTCGGCAGAGGCTGGCCCGTGGGCGGCGTCGTTCCGTTTGTCCTCGACTACTCTAGTGCAGCGTCACACGCTAATCTATGGGTTGTCGCTGCCCGAGCCACCGGAATCGGGCGCGCGAATCAGAGCCCACCGCGCTAGCGGTGGGACCGGTCCGCGGGCCGGCGCCCGCGGCTGTGATCCCTAACGAACCCGCAAGTTCAGGTGTGTCAAAGCACCAGGGCGGGTGTTTCGCCAGCCATTGTGGTCGCTGATTCTGTTGTGGCCCCGGTGGTCGCGCGGGCGAGGATGGTTATGATGGTGGTCAGGAATTCTTTGGCCCCGTTCTCTGCGGAGACACCCATGACCGAGCCCAACCACGACCAGGCCAAGTACACGGTTCTGGTCGTTGACGACAATGCCCAGAATCTTGAGCTGCTGGAAGTCTACATGGAGAGCGTGCCCAATACGCGCGTGATCACGGCGACCAATGGGGTCGAGGCGATGGCCCAAGTGGCCGAGCATTCCGTGGACTTGATCCTGCTCGACATCATGATGCCCAAGATGAGCGGGTTCGAGGTGTGCAAGAAGCTCAAAGCCGACCCGCAAACACGCGACATCGCCATTGTGATGGTCACCGCGCTGAACGAAACCGGGGACATCGAACGCGCGGCCGAGTGTGGAACGGACGACTACATTTCCAAGCCGATCGACCGCAAAGCCATGGTCGAACTGGTGAAAAACCTCCTGGCGGCACGTGCCCGGACGACGTGAGCACGTAGCTCCAGTGCTGCGCGAGCCCTGATTTGATGGGGATCCCATGTAGCACAGCGGCCCTTAGCTGTGTTTGTGTCTGGGCAAGCGACCAGCCGAAGGCGGCTGGGCTACCATCCTGATCCGTGGGCCCAGGCTACATCCGCGATTACCGGGCGATGGTCCGATCCGCTGCCGGTGCCGGTGACGCAGCGAATGGCCGTAAGCCCGCGGCCGGTGAACACGTGATCGATCCGGATCTTGGGGAAAACGGAGAGCCACCCGAGGTTCGGCCAAGTGACCCCGCGCCCGCGCCCCGCGGCGTTGTGGGCATCGACCAGGCCCAGCCTACAGATCCGAGCGTGCATTCGGGAACGATCGGTGAAGTTGAAGTCCCCCGCGACAATTACCGGGTGCGTCTCTTCCCTCAGACATGATGTCAACGCTTCGAGCTGCTGCTTCATAAATGCCAAACGACTGACATAGGGTGGAAACAAATGAACGCCGTAAACCGCCACGGTCCTCCCGCCGACATTCAGCACGGCTCGCGGCGCCGCCAAGACGCCCAGCCCGGCGCCGTAGTCGGATTCCGTCGGTCGTTCGATGGGGAATTTGGAGTAGATGGCGGCTCCGAACGCGT
>JBHHUB010000081.1:0-17097 GCA_046753625.1 Phycisphaerae bacterium
GCAAAGCGGCAAGGGCCGGACCGTCGATTCGTCGATGCGAATAAGAACCGGATCGTCGTTGATCCCCGTGTGCGGCGTTTGGTGGTAAATGTCGATGTATTGGCCGATGGTCTCGCGGGCCTGCGCCATGGTCGGCACGTCCGACGTGTCCACGAATCGCAGCGCAGCCACCTTCTTCCACGATTTCCCGTACTTCTTCCGAAGAGTTCTCTTCTCTTGCTTAGTGTACCCCCGGCGAATCTCTTCCAAGCATTCCGGCTTCGCCAGCGCGGAGTTGCCGCAGTACGTCGTGAACGTCTTTCCGCATTGCCCTTCGAAGGTTCCGAACCATCGCTCCAAAGTCCCTTTCGACCACGGCGCGTATGGAATCGCGAAGATGGTCTCGATGTCAAGCTCATTGCACACGCCAAGCCAGCCCGGATCGACACAATCCACAAGCTCCGCGTCGCGCTTGAGCACGCGCCGCCAGTCTCCGCCGTACTCTTTCTTGAGCCGATCCCGGTCCCGCTTCGTGATTCCTGTGAGAAGCTTCGACGTGAAATCCCGGCCGTTATCGATTCTGAGCGTTCGCGGAATCGCCCAATCCATGAACGCTTGTCGGTACGCGGCTACGATCGCGTCCTGATGGGGCGACTCGCCAAGATGCCAACCGACAATCGCCCGCGACCGCAAGTCCTGAACCGCCGTCAGCCACGGCCGTAGTTGTTTCCCGCCAGATTCAACCCACGCGTCAAGCTGATGGTGGTCGGTTACGTAAAGCTCACCCGGCTGGATCAAGTTGTAGTCAATCTCCAGATACGGCATAAACCGCCGACACCATGCGTCCTTCCCGCGCCGCATGAGAAACGTCACCGACCGATTGTCGTGCGCCGCAAGCCACTTCTTGGTAGCGCCGTAGCTTCCCGGCCAACCCCATCGCTCCGACCTGGCCCGCCGCGCCGTGGCCTCGTGGCACAACTTGATCGATAGCCGATTCTGCGCGTGATAGATCGAGTAGAAAAACTCCATCGCTTCAGGCGATCGCGAAGAGCTTCTCATCGCGACGGTACACCGACGGTCAATCAACCCCTCGATTCCCAAGATGCTCCCATCCGGCCCGATCTTGGAGTACGCGGATTTCCAGGTTTGCAGCGATCGCCAACCGATCGCGAATCCGTCCCCCTCCGTTTGCTTCGCTTGTTCGATGATCCGCTCGGCAATGCCCCGCTCGGTTTCCCCGTCGCGGCGGCGCGTATCGCACGCGGTCCGCCACAAATTCATCCAGTGGAATCGCCGATACGCCGCCGTCACCTGGTGCTCTGGATACTTGGCAAGCAGCGCCTCGCGGGCCGCGTCGTTTCGCGAGGATCGACTCGGACATACGCTCAAACGCTTATCCATCGACCGATGCAGTTCCCACCCCCGGCCCGCCAGCACGCGCCGAGCCAGCGAGGTCCGCCCGCACGCCTGGGCCGTCTCCGCCTCGCCCTTGGCCAGGCGGCGCCACGTCCGGACGCTCTTGCCCGTCGCGGCCGCCGCGTCCGCGATCTCGATCCAATCCTCAAGCTGTGGTCGGTCCGCTGTCATTGTCCACTCAATACTCCGCGTGCTTGACCAGCACGGGAATCAAGGCAATCACGTCCTCCGTCGACAGGTTGTTGAGCCAGTAGGTCGCGGTCTCGATCGCGGCCAGGCGGCTTACGCTGTTGAAGTCCGGCGGGATCCGCCCCTTGGACGCGCTTGAGAAGGAGGCCGGCGTCGGACATAGCCGAACGCTCGGCGCCGCTGCCTTGACCTTGCGCTTGGTTCTTTGATCCGGCATGGTTTCCTTTCCGGCTCATTGTTCTTCCAGCCACTCTTTGTACATCTTCTCTACTTCGGCCACGTCTTCCTTGTCGAACCCAAGGAAAGGATGCGGCTCCTGCGTCACCGACCGAACAAGAGCGAAGAGCGGCCCCGGTCCATACGGAGTTGATCCACGTCGTTTCCGCTGCCTGCCTTCAAGCTCGCGCCCTGGGTCAACGAGCACGCCGATTCCTGCTCCGCCTGCCTTGCTCGGAATGAACTCCAGCAACTCCCGGCTCGGATCGACGTCGCGAGGCGATAGGCCCGCTTTCTTTAGCTGGTCGGTCAACGGAATCGCCAACGCCGTGCCGGTCTTCGGTAGGATCGTCCCGCCGAATTGAAATTGTGCGGCGTACGGAAGATTGCTCCCGAACGTCACCGATAGATCGGTCACGTCCATGATATGCAGCGACGCTCCGAGTGTTCCCCGGCTGATCCCACCCGGATCGACCACGCCAGCCAAACGATCATTTCCCCGGTTGACCCCCAACACTCCGATACGTTCCATTAGAACGCTTTGATTCTGGAGGCGGTTCGCAACCCGTTCGAATAGGTCTCGATCCCCGGTGATTTCGATCGAAGTCTTGATTCCGAACGACATAGCCCGCTACGCCCCTATCAGTTTCGCTTCGTCCGTAGTAAGAGCGCCCTGGCCCGCTTCGTTGAGCTTCAGGTTGCAAAAAGCTTTCTCCGAAGTCATTCTGGAGATGCTTGGGTCGCCCTGGAATTCCCGCCTGGCGTTTGCGATCATCGCGGATCGATGGTGCGTCGGCGCGTCCGGCGCCTCCGTCCGGCCCAACTCCAGGAACGGCTTGCGGATCCTCATCTGATGCGCGAACATGTCCGGATCGGCAATCGCCAGCTTGCGGCAAAACGCCACATCGACGTCGTCCCTCGGGTTGATCTTCGCCGACCGAATGAAGGGCCTCAACAGATCGTCGGCGTCCCGCTCAGCAAGTTTCGTTTGCAGTTCAACGAGATTCCGCTGAAGGGCCGCGTTCTCGGTGGCTTCCGCCGACATGGCCGTCGGCCCGGAGACCATCGTCTTGATCTTCGCGAGAATGGCCCGAATAGCGCCACCCAAGTCCCCGTCCGCCACCTCCAAGCCAAGCAGTGCCGATATCTGTCCTATGATGACCGCCGGATCATTTTCCAAAGAGGAATTCCCCTGCTCGTTGGGCTGGAGTTCCAATGAGCTCGCATCCCGAGAGGCGGCCAGCTTCTGCATTCTAGGAATCGCGGGCTTGTTCGTAACCGCCGCGCTTTCAAGTTTTACTACCACACCATCACTCTTGCGCACCACAACAACCGGCGACAAGTACCGCATTTCGTCGGCGTGGAGCATCTCACGCGTTGCCGCTGTCCAAGAAATCAGACCCAACAATCCTCTCGCCGGGTCAAAAAATAGGGTTTCAATCCAGCCCGCCGCCTTGGCGCGCCGGTTCTCCAGGGACTCGTGCGCTATGTCGATGGGGATAGCGGTTCCATGCTTCCGGAACGCGGCGAGCACGAGTTCTGCACTCTCCCGATTGAAGGTGAAGGCCCCGTTCATCGATTCCACCCTACCAACCGGCACGATCAGGTTTTCGCGAAGACCCGGGGCGTTTGCCGACGGCGCGATGCACGCCAGCGATGTCAACGGCCGATCCGTTGTAGCGTGCCCCAACGCATCCCAGCCCCCGCTATTCGGCTGCCCATCACCCGACCGAACCTCCGCGCCCTCATCGAGCCGTTTTCCGGAAATCAGCGCCTTAACCACGTCAGCCGACACGCCGAAGAACTCGGCCAGGGCTTCCAGCCGTGCGTCCGGAGGGCGCTTGATGCTGCCCGAAATAATCTCATCCAACGTCCCCACATCGATCCCCATGACCTCGGCCAGGTCATCCCGCGTGCGATCGGATTCTTCAAGTTTCTTGTCGATCCATCTGCCCAATTCTGTCATCGTCTCAATCTCCAAAGCCGCCGCGCGGTGGGTGCTTGCACCTGCAAGTAAGAGCACCCACCCGCGAACGGCCTGCAAAGGGCCACGACGGAGGAACTACTTCCGCCGTATCGAGCCAACACTACCAACATCACCGGGAGGCCCGGGCGGGCCATCCGTGGCATCGCCATCCGTGGACACCGCCCGTACGCTCCCGGTCAAAGGACCGCGATAAAATTCAGATCGTTTTGCCAGGCCAAACAGCAACCATTCAAGCGACCGGTGCAGCGCCACCGCGATGTTGCACAACGTCCGCAAGCTTGGGATCCGCCGGCCCGTCTCATAGTTCGCGACCAATTTTTGGCCAGGATTCTGCCCTATCTTCCGAGACAACCACTCTTGTGTTTCTCTGTGGGACCGCCGCGCCTTGGCGATCCGGGCCCCGATTAGCCTAGCGTCCAGCGCGACCCGGATCGGCTTCACCTTGCGACTGCGCTTGATTCGTTTCATCACTACTGCTCCGCCTCGTAGTCGGCGTCTGTTTTCGGCTCGGCGTTCCAGAAGATCAGCCTTCCGCCCGCCACGTCGTACAAGCAGAACACATCGATCGGAATCGATTGGGCGATCCGGGCCGCCGCGTGCCCGACGTAATCCACCGGAACCTCGAAACTCAGCCGGTAGTACTGGCGCAGGGCGATCGCCCATCGAGGATCATCCGCTCTTGGTTGCACCAGTGGTTCCGCAGTCACGCCTCTATATCTGGCCGCGGGAGCAGCAGTGATCGGCCGGTAGTTGGATCCTTCGCCCGAGCCAGATCGAGGCCGCGGACGTGTCACGGATTCACGACCGGCGGCAGGTCGCCGAGGTAAAACTCCTCGGATTTGGGGTACTTGTCGGGATTGATCTTGAGCCCGTCTGCAACCACGCGGGAATCGGGAACCTCACGGCCATCAGCATCCAGCACCCAGCCTACCATGGCTGACGACAAATCACTTAGAAAGTGCAAACGGAACGAAGCATAACGCATAGGGTCATAGCGCCAAGGCGGCGCGCTGAGCGAACATTGCGTCTTAACGTGCGTTGGCCCTGGGGTAGGTTGCCGTCGGGCACCGGCGGGGATAGACTGTTGGCAACCTGCCCTTGCGTAGGGCGAAGTGAATAACGCGGCGCCGCGTGCCGACGATCGCGCCGCTGTAGTGTTGAACGGTCACAGGGCGTCGCATGACACTTGGCTGCTCTCGCGTGGAGAACAACATGCCAGTCCTCCGAAGCCTCGCGTTGCTTCCGCTCGTTCTTGCGGTTCCTGTGGCGATTGCAGGTTGCTCCACAATGTCCGAGCCCCCGCCTGAGGTACAACCCGATCTGAAGGCCATCGAGGTTGTGGTGGCCGGCGCGTACGGACTCCTGGCATCACCGGCGCGGGTTTTTCTGACCGCCGATGGTGTTGCTGACGACAAGATGGCGAATGCCTACTCTTCGCTTGGCACCACTTTGCCTGCCGACTTCCGCGCCTCTTCGGCACGTGCTTCCGGCGCGGCCGGAGCCAGTATTGTTCTTGGGCGGTTTCACGATGTCAGCGTCAATGGTGATGGCGCCCGGCTGAGCGTTGTGGCCAGTTTCGTTGAGGAAAGTGGAAGCAGTCGAGGATGTCATACTTATGTCCTGGAACGCGACGCCGATGTTTGGACCCTTGTCGATGAAGCGAACGCCTGGCCCGATTGCCCGATCAGCCGGCAAGGCGAAGACAGCTATCACGACGCATTGGAGCGCGCGCGCGGACCCGAGTGTATGAGGCTGGGGACCGGGATTGGCACTTGCGGACCGTGGCTGTACGTCGTCGAATCGACCGGGTTCACCGGAGCAGCATCTTACTTCGATCCGCAAACAGGTTTGCTCGTAGCCAGACGCATCTTCGACGATACAGGCGTGAATGACTTTGTGTTCGAAGAGAACTTGGGTTGTGCGTCGACGGTAACCGAAAGCATTCCGTGCGATCGCTAGCCGTGGCCTGCGCGAATTGTATGATGACACGGAGCTCGACAAACCCCCTACGGCATTTCGTCGAACCGAATCTGCGCCTCCCACGTCCCGATATCTTCTCCGAAGACGCCGCCCGGGTGCTGGCGCCACGTTCCTGACAGCAGCACATCGTCCGCTTCGTCGGCATGGACCTGCCGACCACGATAGGTAATGGCAGTACCACCTGGGAAATCTATCGTGAACTCCAGCGAACCGTCTTCGTCGGAGTGGATTTCCGATTGCCCCGTTCCGAGAACCAGATCGAATACGCGGGCCGTCGTGAATTGATCGCCGCGCTTCTCCAGTTCGATCGCGGCCCCTGCGCTATCTCTGCCCTTGATGATTTGCGCGGGGGCATGCTTGGCTTGATGACCCGCATTCAATCCGCACGCTGGGCCGATCAAGCAGGTGGAGCAAGCGACGGCAAGCCCCCACCGGCCGATCTCAAGCACGATCGTGCGCCGACGAACGCTTGGCTTCTCCTCGCGATGGGACATTGACTGGTGTATCGGGTCGTCCGCTGGTCAAGTATAGGGCGCTAGCGCCTTCGGCCCCTGCGCCCATGAATGGGGCGGCGTGATTCGGGCTTCGCATGGGGCGCGGCGCGCCTGTTTTCGGTCGGCTGGGCACGTCCGTGTTACTTGAGTGGGGGTTGGCCGCGTCCGATAGTTGACCTGGTAGCCTGTTGATCGGACCTGAAACGGGGTCATGCCATGCTCTTCGGACGTGTCACAGTTTGTTGCGCTGTGTTGTTGATGCTGCCAACGCCGCGCGCCGTAGCGCAGCCGGCAGAGGACGTCGCGGCGTTGAAGGAAGCGCTGGAGGCGCAACAAGCGCTCAATCAAAAGCTGTTGGAGCGTCTGGAAGCGGTGGAAGCCGGTCAGGCCGCGTTGCTTGCCAAGATTGAGTCGGTCGAAGCATCCGTACCCGATAGCGAGGCGTTCCGTGCAGAGCGAGACGTTATTCTGGACGACATGCGTGAGGAGTATTTGGATCTTCAGGAAAAACTCGATCGCCTTCCGACGATCTCAGGCTATTACGATTTCGAATACTTCAACGATGATCGCAGCGACAGTCCGGGTGAATTCCGGCAGCATCACGTCTCCTTGCATCTCAGTCAGGAATGGGACAACTGGCGCTTGTTTTCCGAACTCGAATTCGAATTCGGGGCGAGATTCGGAGGGGAAGGCGGTACGTTGCTGGAAGAGTCTCGCGGCGAGGTGAAGGTGGAACAGGCGTGGGGCGAGTACGTCCACTCCGATAAGCTGACCTTGCGTGGCGGGTTGATATTGACCCCCGGCTATTGGAACGTAAACCACTATCCCAACGTGGTCTTGTCGACCGAGCGGCCGCTATTGGTTCGGAAGATATTCCGCGAGGCCTTCATCGGAATCATGGCCTACGGGACAAACTACTGGGATGATTTCGGCGTTACCTACTACGCGTATGTCGGCAACGGACAGTCCGTTTTCTTCACCAAAGACGACGACAACGAAGGCAAGGCCGTTGGCGGCAAGGTGACGCTTCATCTGCCGACGGGAGACAAGTTGGACCAGTTGGATGTCGGCGTCAGCTTTTATCAGGAGAGCCCGACCGATCAGGACCGCACGTTTGCGTGGGGGTTCGACGCCCAGATCCGCAAGGGGCCTTGGGAGGTGTTGACGGAGTTTGCCAGCCGGGACGCCCAGGAGGATCGGACCGGGTTCTACATACAGCCCAGCTACCGGTTCAACGAGAAGTGGGCCACGTTCTACCGATATGATCTGCTCGACCTGGCGTACGCGGGAGAGACGCAGAAGCATACGGCCGGCGTGAACTACCGCCCGATTCCGGAAATCTCGCTCAAACTGGAATACTCTCACGCGAGGCGTTCTTCGGACGAGGATTCCAACGGAGTCGCGGCATCCGTGGCCATCCATTTTTAATGTCTTCGGGAAGCTCAAGCGTGCCCCTGATGAACCCTTGCATTGCCATCCTGATGACCCTCCTCTGGGCTCCGGCGAATCTGGTACCGATGGTCGTGGGTGGCGAGCGGACCGGGCCGACGCTTAACCGGTGGGCATCCGTCATGCCGGATGCTGCGTCAGACCGCTTCGGATGGCAAGATGCGGTGCGGTCGCAGCAGCACCGCCCCGACGACACATCCACCAGCCCTCCGAAGCACCAGCGCATTGTCGTCGTGGTATCGAGCAAGAATCCGATCAAGACGCTGACGCCCGCCGAATTGGCGCGTATCTTTCTTCGCCAGCAGACGCAATGGCCCAACGGGTGGGCCATCACGGTGTTCGTGCGGCCCATGAAGGCACCCATTCGGCAGCGCTTCTCGCAGATCGTGCTGCACAAGAAACCCGAGGCGCTGCACGAATACTGGCTGAATCTCAAGCTGACTCGAGGCCTCAAACCGCCCAAGGTGCTCCGTTCCGCCATGCTCGTCAAGCGGTATTTGGAGCGGGTCAAAGGTGGCATCGCCTACCTGTACGAAGATGAAGTCGATGAGACGGTACGGGTCGTCACCATCCAAGAGAAATGACCATGGCCGATGCTCCGCGGACGCCGCCAACTTCATTTGCGAAAGGTACGGCATTTCTCTGCGCGGCGATTCTGGGCATCATCGTGCTGTCCAGCGGGGCAATTTTCTGGGGCGGCCGGTCGGCGCTGGTCGCACGCATCGAACAGCAAATCACGGCTGAATCCCTCTATGCCAAGTCGAGCGTCGAGCAAAAGCTTTCGGTTTTGATCGACCGGCTCGAATCGCTGGCGGCGCAACCGGTGATGGCGAGAATCCTCGATAACGACGAAGATCACGACATCGCGGAACTACTGGCGGCGGTCCTGCAGCAGCATGGAGGCCTAGTTGAACTCACCTGTTTCGACATGAACGGGAGCGTCATCGCCTCGTCCAACATGCAGCGAATCACCTCAACGAAAAAAGACATGGGGTCGGGAGACCGTGGCGCGGCCCGGTATACCATGACGCGTTTCGGTTCCGAGGAGCGGATCAGCGTTCCCGTGATTCAGCAATTCGACGAGCCGGAACAAATCGGCCGGCTGGAAGCCATCGTGCATCGCGAACTGTTTCTCGAGGGGCTGACCGTCTGGTGGGCCGGGTTGGCCGGCGAATCCGGAGAGCTGCTCGCCCAGCGCGGACTGCGGCAGGCCGTCGACCTCACCAAGGACGTGAAGCAATACAAGCATCCGAGGTACGGGGAAATCGCCGTGCGGCGGGCCGCCGTGCGGATGCCTGCGGGCGGAGTCGCGCCCCATTGGGACGTGGTTACTGGAACGCCTCACGCCGATCTGTTCCGATCGGTGGGCATTCTGGGCGCAATGGTCGCCGCGGCCACGGCGAGTTCTTCGGTTCTGGTCCTGTTCCTGCTGGTGTTCTTCCTCCGAAGGCTGGAAAGCCGCCGGCGTGAACTGGAGGCGCTCAATGCCGACCTCTCCGTGGCGCGCATCGAGGCGCTGGCGGCGGCCAAGGCCAAGAGTGAGTTTCTGGCCAACATGAGCCACGAGATTCGCACGCCGATGAACGGCATCATCGGAATGAGTGAACTGGCTCTGGATACGAATCTCAACGACGAGCAGCGCGATTACCTCAATGTTGTGCTGGAGTGTTCGAACACCCTCTTGGCGGTGATCAACGACGTGCTGGACTTCTCGAAGATCGAAGCGGGGAAGGTGGTTCTGGAGATGGTCGACTTCGATCTGGTCCCTCTGGTGGAAGGCGTGTTTGATGTCTTCACCCGGTCTGCGGCCGAGAAGGAATTGGAACTGATTTGTGACATTCCATCCGAGGTGCCGCGGTCGCTGCGCGGGGATCCCACACGTATTCGGCAAGTGCTGCTGAATCTGGCTGGCAACGCCGTCAAGTTCACCAATCGTGGCGAAGTCTGTCTCTCCGTGGCCGTCGCCCATGAAACCGAACGCGACGTGACCCTGGTGTTTACCCTATCCGACACGGGGATAGGGATCCCCGAGAATCGACTTACCATTATTTTTGAGAGCTTTACCCAAGCGGACGGCGCCACCACACGCAGTTACGGCGGTACGGGGCTGGGGCTGACCATCTCCAAGCAGCTTGTTTGTGCGATGGGGGGTAGCATCTGGGTGGAAAGCACCGTCGGTCAGGGGAGCCGCTTCTGCTTCGAGCTCACGCTCGCCCGCGCCGAGCCATCAGGGGCTCAAGATGATATTGGCGGAAAGGACGCGCTCGGCACGCTCGATCTCAGTGAACGGCGCATCCTGATTGTCGATGACAATGCGTCGAATCGGCGCGTGATTGCCGACACCTTGAAATCATGGGGTGGGCGACCGGCGCAGGCGGACTCCGGCCAACCCGCGCTCGACATGCTCTCTGACGCGTGTGCCGAGAACCGTCCCTTTGAGCTTGCGCTCCTGGATGTGCAGATGCCGGAGATGGACGGACTCCATGTGGCTCGAACGGTGCAGGAGCAGAACCGGTACGGGCATCCAAAGGTTGTCTTCCTGAGTTCGTTGGGCGATCGCAGCCTGGTCGACCCGGGCCGCCGATTGCCTTGCGCGGCCTTTCTGACCAAGCCGGTCAAGCGATCCCTGCTACTTAACACCCTACAGGAGGTGTTTGGGGAACCCTCCGCAGCATCCCCGGTCGTTGCTGAGCTGGCCCCGGAAGCAGAACCTCAAGGGCGGGCCAAGCGGATGGATGGGGCGCGAAATGGACGCCGGGCGCAGATCCTTCTGGTCGAGGACAATGCCATCAACCGCGTCGTGGCGCGTGGCGTCCTGGAGGACTATGACTGTGACATCGCGGAGGCGGAAAACGGGCGCATTGCGTTGGATCGACTCAACGGCGGGTCGTTCGATCTGGTGTTGATGGACGTGCAGATGCCGGTGATGGACGGGTTGGAAGCGACGCGGCGCATCCGCGCCGATGGGCGTTGGGCGGACCTTCCGATCATCGCGATGACGGCTCATGCGATGGTCGGCGATCGCGAGCGGTGCCTTGAAGCCGGCATGAATGACTACCTTGCCAAGCCGGTTCGTGTTGAGGTGATGCAGGAGATGATCGAGAAATGGCTCGGTACGCCCTCGACCGTGGAGGCATCGTTCGCCACGAGTGGAACCGCGACGCGCGGCACGCAAGAGGCGGCGGTCGCGGAGAACCCTCCCATGGATGTGGCGCAGGCGATCCACTATCTGTCCGGCAATCGGGCGTTGTTTGCCAAGGTGGCGCGCGTCTTTCTCGACACCGCCCCCGATCTCGTGTCGGCGCTGCGCGCGGCGTGCGATCAGGGCGATGCGCGTAAACTGGAAGCCGCAGCGCACAGCATTCACGGCGCGGCATCGAATCTTAGTGCACAGACGGTGTGCCGGCTTGCTTCGCAATTGGAAGCGATGGGCCGTGACGGGCGCGTCGACGGCGCGCGCACGATCGTTGCCGAGTTGGTTACGCAGATGGAGCGGCTTCGCACGTCTGTCCGCACGCAGCTTGATTCAGAGGATGCGTAGCCGTTCGTAAGTGCTACGCCACTGCACCGTAAGATGATTTACGTTGCGAGCGGCTCGCTGAGACGCCCGTTGGCCGGCCATACGCCGGCGTCGGATCCTTGACGCTAGGGAGGCGCGCGGGAATCTCTCGGCAGCCGCTGCTCGCAAGATGCGACGGTTTCAATCGTGCCATAGGGGGATTCGATGCCAAGCCTGCCTCGACCTGGGAGGTGGGGCAGCCCTAGCGTTCCTTGTGGCCGTGGTCGCCGATGAGGTGGATGCGGTTCTTGCCCGCTTTCTTGGCGGCAATCAGGGCTTGGTCCGCTTTTTTTATGAGGTCGTCGGGGGCCGTGGCATCCCACGGGTACGTGGCCAAGCCGCCGCTGATGGTCAGGCGGCCCTGGGCGTGGCCGAAGATGGACTCTTCGCTGGCCACGAAAGATTCCCGGACACGGTTGAGCACGCCGAGCGCGCATTGAGGGTGCCGCGATCCTGGCATGCGTGGGCCTTGCGCATCCCAGAAGAGCACGGCAAACTCGTCACCGCCGAAGCGCGCCACGACGTCCTGCTCGCGGCAGTGCCGTGAGAACAGCCGTCCGATCTCGCTGAGAACCTGGTCTCCGATGTCGTGGCCGTGCTCGTCGTTGTATTTCTTGAAATCATCGACGTCGAACAGCAACAGCGTAACGGGCAGCTTTGAGTCGCTGGCGATCGAAACAATTCGATCGAGCTGTTCGAGAAAGTACCGCCGATTCGGCAGACCCGTGCACACGTCGGTCATGGCAAGCTCTTGAAAATGCCTTGTTGTGGCGGCGGTGTTGAGCAGTCGACCGAGCAGTGCGGCGCAGTGAGAAAGCGTCTCGACATCGCGGGGCGTGTAGGCGTGGTGCGCCGGTGGGCCGATCATGATTTGTCCTACGATGCGGTCTTCGCGCTGAATCGAAACGGACAACACGGGCTTGGCGACGGCTCCGCCGGCCGATGCGATCGCGCCCTCGACCACAATGGAAACGCCGGTCGCCGGAAGCAGTTCGAGCACGAACGCCGCCGCTTTCTCCAGTAAGACAATCGGCTTGGCACTCAGGGTGTCGAGCATCGAGCTGACGCTCGCCAGTTGTTGCAGGGGTTCGGCGAGCGAAGGGGGGCGAAAAGCCAATTGCGCCACGGCTGAAGCCGTGGGGCAGTCGAGCGCGGTCATCAGTTCTTCCCGGACGATCGGGAGCACGAGGTAATCGTCTGCGCCGGCCCCAAGTGTGTGCCGGGTCGCCGGTTCCTGATCCGGAGTACAGCAAAGCAGCAGTTTCGTCTGATCGCCGACCGCCTCCCGCAATCCGCCGATCGCCTGGGATATACGGCTTTCATTGGGATCGAAGCGCGCGAGGATCGCCCGTGGAGGTCGCGTCGCCGCTTGGGCGATGGCCGACAGATAGCTCGTTTCTGTGATGACGCGCCACTCGGAAAGGTGGCGGGAACAATCGTCAGATAGTGCTGCGCTGGTGGCACCTTGTGCCACGATAAGCAGGCGGTCCGGATCAAGCGGGTCGTCTTGCGCGGGGTGCGGTTGAATCACGGGCCAGCCTCCGAGTCGGAAGATCGGCGGTAATCGGTGGGGGGGAGGGTATCCGGCTCGTCAGAGATGAGGGCGGCCAGCTCCTCTTGCGTCAACAGCGGTTCCGAAGATGCCTCCGAATCGGCGGCCGGCGGCTCGGGCTCGGCCTCTGATGCCTCTTCGGCGGGATGCGTCGAGGAGTCGGCGTTCGGCCTGATGCGCTGCGGTGCGTCCTGGCGCCGCGACCACGGCACCCTAACCGGCGCTGAGTACTCTTGTTCGGGGACATCCTGCGTCGAATCGGCCTTTCCTACGGTGGGCGGGTCAAGATCGAGGTCTGGTTCCTGTGTCAAAACGCCTTCGGGTCCGCCGGGATCGGCATCCGGGCGGGCGTTGCGTGTTGGCTCGGTGGTGGTGGTCGTCGTGTGCGGCGCGTCTTGCGGTTGAGCGGGTTGTGACGCATCGGGCGACTCGGAGCACTTGCGGAGCGTGGGGAGGATGTCCTCGGTGAGCTCGCCGGCGGCGCCTCGGTCGGTGGCCATCCTTATCAGGTGCCGCGCGTCGTCGTGGGCATGAACGAGGATACGCACGTCAGGGCGGAACCTCCGCGCCAACGTGAAAAACTCAAACTCCTCGGGTTGCAGAGCGTCGAGTGCCACAACGACCGTTTCGATGGTTGCGCCGTCCGGACGACAAAGCCGGGCGAGGGCGCGGTAGATGTTCTCGCAGTCGTCGTGGGGCAGTGGTAGCGCATCGAGCATCGACGCCGGGTTGGGTTCGCCCGCATGCCGCTGGTGTGGTGACCTGACGTAGAGCAGCGTCGTCTGCATGGTTGCTACCGAGCCGGATAGGGTTTCCCGCGCAATCCTAAGTGCAGGTTCATCTCGTCCCACCATGAATACTTTAGGAGGATGGATCGACCGCGTCAAACTGGTTCAGCGTGCGGAGCCGGTGCGGACCATGCGTAATCATACGAGAGATACCGTGATTACGGGTCCACGTCGCGCAAACCTCCTTTCCGGCCGTGGCTCTGGATAATCGGACGTGGTGAGGCGCAGCGTTGGGGCCCGCCGAGGGCGCATACCGATCTGGCGGTGGGCTGCCGCCGACGATCGCTGGACGCAAAACCGACCCCTTTTGTCAACTCGGGCGGGGTCATCTGTGCGGGAGGGATGCCGCCGGATTGAGGCGTTTCCAGCCGGCGCGGCCCAAACTGATGGCCTCAAAAGGATCGCGATGCAGCGCGCCGGTTTGGTTCTTGGTTTGTGATGCGGGTGATGTTGAGTGATTGCACGGACGGCGTCCTTATGGGAAACGCAGATTCGAGAGAAAAACCGCCGAGGATGGGCGAACGCGCTGGGCGGATGTCGGCGGCCGTGGGCACGCTGCTGAGTTGCGTGGTTGGATGCACGGGCGACGCACGGGTGGAGTTGACGGCCGCCGATGCGATTCATGCTGCCGCCGGGTCGCTGCACGTGGCGTTGGAGGAGTACGACGCGGAGATAGAAGCCTTCGACGAGATGCGGACGCGCGACGTGGCGCGGGCGCTGGCCGTGCGGCTCAGAAAAGCAGCAGGCGACGATGAGGCGGTCGACGCGGAGGTGCAGCGGTTTTTGCTGGCGATGACGAAGCTGCGTGGCGATCGTCGAATCGCGGCTAAGCGTTTCGCGGTGGCCCATGAAAACGTCGCACTACTTCAAGAGGTAGCAGAGGGGTTGCGGCGATTGGCTCAGAATTCCATGCGGCTCAGCGATGAGGGTCGACGGTATCTTTCGGCCGCTGTAGGGCAGTTGCAAAGCCGGTTGTCCGCGTGGATACGGGACAAGGTTGAAGCGCCGGCGGATTAGCGCATCGGCCGGCCTCGTAGACCGGCCGCCCTCGGCGGGAGGGCCGCCCAGACAATGTGCCCCGGTTCCCGTCGGCTGGGCGGTCGCGCCGACACAGCGGAGGGCCGCTGTACTACAGGGATCGGCGTTGTCGCACGGCATGACGGATTCGATGGCAGGAGCATCAGATGACTGAAGCAAGCGAAATCCTGGACGACATGATCGACGCTTTGGAAACGCGGGCGCGCAAGGTCGCGGACGGAGATGCCATTGATAGGGTGCTATCGGGACCGGTGCGGCGTTCCACAGCGTCGTCTCTTCGCGACCATGAAGCGGTGCGGGCGTTTCGGCGCGAGCTGTCGGACGGAATGATTCGGGTGGACACGGTCAATCGATTGCTCGGACTGGTCGGCAAGCTGATCGCCTTGATGCCGTTGCTTTAAGGGGAGTGGCTCGTGGGATCCGTTACGTTCTTGCTGGCGTTGCTTGCGCCGTTGTTCGGCGTGCCACTCACCGTGATTACCTTCTATCTGAGATCGATTCGCGATCAGCATGCAGCTTGGCGAGGTGAGTGCATGAGGCGGATGAAGGCCGTCGAATCGGTCGCCGGTCAACTCGAGCGGACCGTCGCAGGATTCCAACGGGAGTTTGCGACGAAGGAGGAGTGGCTTCGCGAAAGCCTGCAAGCGCGTGCCGATCTGCGCCGGCTGACGGAGGCCGTCGTTCGGGTCGAGACCCAATTCGAGCAGTACGAAGCGGTGTTGCGAGGATTCGGGGTTCGCGGCGCCCATGAATTGAGTGTGGGCGACTGGATCGCAAGGGCGCGCGAACGCCGGTCGGGCAGGGATGGGCGGTAATGGGCAACGGGCGCGATACCCAAACGATCAAGCGTATCCGCAACGAGGTGCTCGTGGCGTTGCAGGTCTTGTATCCCGCGGCGATTCAAGCTGAGCAGCTCCTGCGGAGCTTGCTTACGCTCTTTCCTCATCTGGATTTCAACCACATCAAGCGAGATCTGCACTACCTTTGTGCCAAGGGATACGTCGAGCGGGTTGTGGCGGATTCCGAGGCCACGCAGGCTTTGACGCCGTGGCGCAAACGGTGGTTTCGTTTAACGGCAAGGGGCGTCGAGATCGTGGATCGCTGCATCCAGGATCCCGCGCTGGAACCATGATGGCCGGGGATGGCGCAATTCAAGCCGTTCGGCCGGACACCGCGCAGCGTGGAGCGAAAGCACCGCGTGAGGCAGCGATTCCGAAGCCGACCCGCGGGCGGGTGAACATGGAGGGGCTGCTCGGCGCGGAGCTGGTTCATTCCTTGCGCGTGCGCGTGGCAGCGGTCGATTCCATCACGGCGGAGCGCGTTCGGGCGATCGACGAGGAGTTTCAGATCACACGGTCTTACGGTGTACCACGGCGGCGTTTGAAGAGCTTGCTGCAGCGGCTTGCCCAACGCGCCGACGGCAGGCCCGATGGGCTGCGAACAAGCGCGTCTGGCGTGAATCGGGCAGACTGGCGCAAGAGACTGGGCCGGCATCGACGGCGGCAGGCGTCGGTCGCGTCCATCCTCGATTCCCTGTTCGGCAGGCTTGCGGATTGTGACCCCGAGCTTTGGGAACGTCGGGCCTACCTCATGGTGATCGGCATGGTCTACGAGCGGCTGGCTACTTCTGAGAAGGATCTTTCGGACGAGTCGCTGCTCAAACTCGCAAGAGCTTTGGCCCAGCAGCGGCGAGGCGGCAGTGCCGCGATTAAGAGAACGCGATCCGACCCCAGAGAAGGCGAGGCGGCCGCCGATTCGACGGACGGTCGCATGCCGGAGCGGTTTGCGCGGTTGATCCGGCAGGTGTACGGGACGGAAACCCTGGTGGAATGTCAAAGATCGCAGACCGAAGATCCAAGGTCGAAGATCAAAACAACAATGCTTGAGTAGCCCAAGCTTCGATCTTCGACCTTGGCCTTTTGACTTTCCTCAAGAAGAGTGAAGCGGGCGAGTAAGCCGAATTCTGTACTCCGCTCGATGCGAAGCGGTGATCATTTATCTAGGCCGACAATCGCTTGCCGGCTCATGCACCCTACCCTTAGCTTCAGGCCCGCGCCCAGCCGAGGCGGGGCGGTGCCAACGAGACGGGTCGCCTCTTGCTAACTATTTGGGCTTGCTGGCGGTGGGGTTTACCCTGCCGCGACCGTCACCGGCCGCGCGGTGCGCTCTTACCGCACCATTTCACCCTTACCGGACGGGAAACCAGTCCGGCGGTATCTTTTCTGTGGCACTTTCCCGCGGCTCGCGCCGGGTTGGCGTTACCAACCACCGTACCCTTTCCAGTTCGGACTTTCCTCCCTAACGCATTTGCGCGGGCGATCACCTCCGCCCGCTTCACCGGCGGCCATTGTCGGCGGTCTCTGCGGAATTGTCGAATAGGGGACTGAAAGTCGAAAGCCGCAGGTCGTAGGTCGGGAGTTGTGTGTGGCAGCGGGGCCGCGCGAGGCAGG
>JBHHUB010000082.1:0-16811 GCA_046753625.1 Phycisphaerae bacterium
AGCGGTCTGCCGGATACAAGCCCCCGAAAACACATCGCGACCACGCTGCACGGTATGACCCACGACGCACCCGCCGGAATTGTCATGGACCCAGGCGGCGCTGCGCACTGCCCTGGGCTAACATGTTTGGCCCAATTCGGCGGACTTGCTGCAACTCGCTCCTCGACACGTTCTACCGCAACTCGCTCCGGCTGAGATTCGTCGCCGACTTGCCAGGGACGAAGCCGCTCCGATCTCTTTGGTGCTTGCTGTTGCTTAAGCACGCCCGACGGCATGGCCCGGAACGTTGCGGCCACAGAAGATGGCCACGCCCGTCGTGCTCCTGTATGCGGAGGACACTTCGCACCATGAGGGATCGCCATTGCGACTCTGCTCATGCTGCAATATCGGGAACTCGGGCGAGCGCCTGACCGCCATCCCGGTAGGCGGTCGATAGTGCGGTTGCGCTACGGGCGGCGCCACAGGGACACGAGAACTACCACGCCTTGCAGGACATAGGTGAATCCGAACAGCGCGCCGGTGGCTCCGATGATCAAGGCGAACAGCTCGCCCCCCGTTTCCAATCTGGCAAGCCACCAGCATGATACGTCGCCTGCGAACAAGACCAGCGGGGCACAAGCCAGCGCGACCCTGAACCGGCCCGACCACGGTCCGCTCGGCCAGCCCGTCCAGAGAAACAACGCCCCGATGATTACGACGAAGATCGGTACGGAAAGCAGGTGGGCGTGCGTACTGAGGGCCAGGGTTCGCCAATCCTTGGGGGATCGGTAGATACGCTTGGCTTCAGGGGCCGGGCTTTTTGCAAACCGAGCGAGCTGGGTGAAATCCACGGTGGAATCATTGGGGCCGTACGACGAAGTTTCGGCAATGGTCTCGCCGCTGTCTGCGGCGTGGCAAATCAGACAATCCCGAATGATGATGCCCTCCGGTGAGGCCGCGGAGCGTTCCGATGCAATGTCGGAAGGCGTCCGGAAGGCCGCCTCGACTGCGCCCTCGAGAATCCACCGGCGAACGATCTGATAGTCCGCCTCGGTTTCAAAATTCTTGCGCATCTTTCCGTCGATCATCTCCAACATGCGCGGCGGGGGCGGGTCGCCCGGGTCGACGTCGATGTATCCACCGTGGTATTTGAGCAGCAAATCAGCCTTGGATAGCCCGGGCTTGCCGTCGACCAACTCGTTTTGCGCAATGAGATTGACCAGCGCGGCCAAGTAGCCCAGCCCGATGACCAGCACAAAGACCGTCACGAGCGCCCTCCAGGGCAGGGGAAGCTGGGACGGGTGCTGCGGTAGCCCGGAATAGCCGGCGTTCTCGGCCATAAGGTACTCTCCATTCGACTATTGCGATGACGCGTGGTTCGCATCGGCCCCCCCAACCGCCAACTCATCTTACGGAAAACGGCTCAACGATCTACAGTGGGATTGGGCGAGATGGCTGGATGCAATGTAAACTATGTACACGGAATAGGTTACGCACCGCCCAGGTGGATGCCGTAGACGCGGGATGCTCGGCCCACCGGGCATTTGAGGACTACCCGCTTGACTTCAACCATGGTGTGTTCTATATTTAACTAAGGTTAAACATTAAATGTGCCGAGGTTAAGAGTATGGCCCTCACGACCGGCCCGAGGCTCGGGCGAGCAACTGAAGATTACATCAAAGCCATCTTCGAGTTGGAAGAGCGTGGCTTGAACGAGCCCGGACGGGCGGTGTCGACGAATCGGCTTGCGGAGGTAATCGGCGTTTCGCCGGCTGCAGCGAGCAAGGCCGTCCGCCAGATTGCCCAGAAACAACTTGCGGTCTATGAGCCCTATCGGGGCGTTTCGCTGACCGAGGCGGGTCGGATGGTCGCATTGGAAATCATCCGCCACCACCGGTTGTTGGAGACCTTCCTGCACGAGATTCTGGGCTATTCGTGGGACGAGGTGGATGAGGAGGCCGAGCGGCTGGAGCATCATATTTCGGAGAAGTTTGAAGCGGCGATCGACCGGTTGCTGGGCTATCCGAGCTTCGATCCCCATGGCGAGCCGATTCCCGAACGGAGTGGGGCGATGGGACCGCGGCGAGGGACCTCGCTGGCGGATGCTTCGACGGAAGAGTGGCTCGTCGTCGTGCGGGTGCGCGATCGTGACCCGGAGGTGTTGCAGTATTTGGATCGTGTTGGCATGCGCGTGGGCACCGTGTTCGAGGTGATCGAAAAGCAGCCGTTTTGTGGGCCGCTGACCTTGCGTATTGATGAGCATGACCGCGTGGTCGGGCGTGAGCTGGCGGGGCATGTTTTTGTGGAGCGCTTCCAGCGGGAACCCTCGCCGGCGACCGAACATTAGAAACGGCTGCGAGGAATGTCGCCGACGTGTCCGGCGAAGGAGTACATCGTTATGACCATCCCTATGAATGATTTGCCGTTTGGCAAGCGAGCTAAGGTCTTGAGCCTGGGTTCGAGCGGAAACATGCGGCGGCGCTTGATGGACCTGGGGCTGGTTCCCGGAACCGACATCGTACGGGTTATGGAGAGCCCTGCGGGCGATCCATCCTGCTATCGGGTGCGCGGGGCGATGATTGCGCTGCGCAGCCACGATGCCCTGGAAATTCTGGTGGATGTGTAGGTGAACGATGGGTAGTTGCAAACAGTGCGTAGCGGGTTGCGACCCGGCGGCGGAACAAGCTCAGTGGGTGCCGTTGAGCCTCGGACGCGATCCGATCATCGCCTTGGCCGGCAACCCCAACACCGGCAAGAGCACGATCTTCAACCACCTCACCGGTTTGCGGCAACACACGGGCAACTGGCCCGGAAAAACGGTATCCCGCGCAGAAGGTACGTTCACGCACGCCGGCCGCCCATTTACGCTTGTTGATCTGCCGGGCACCTATTCGCTGACCGCGGACAGCACGGACGAGGAGATCGCTCGAGATTTCGTATTGTTTGAGCGGCCCGATTGCACGGTCGTCGTCTGCGACGCGACGGTCTTGGAGCGAAACCTGTTGCTCGTGCTTCAGATGCTCGAGATCACGGATCGCGTCGTGCTCTGCCTTAACCTGATGGATGAGGCGGATCGCAAGCAAATCGCGCTGGAAGCCCGGCTGCTGGAAAAGGAGTTGGGGGTTCCGGTGGTGCCCACTGTAGCGCGGCGAGGCCAAGGGCTTGAGGTGCTTGTTCGGACCATTGCCGAAGTGGCGATGGGCCGGCGCGCGACCGATCCCAAGCGGGTGCGCCTGGATGAGCCGTTTGAGGCGGCTATCGCGGAATTGGGGGAAGCACTCTTGGCGCTGCTGCCAAACGTTGCCTGCCCGCGCTGGATCGCGCTGCGCCTTTTGGAGGGCGATCGGCACATCGAGCAGGCGCTGCTCGGCGGCCAACTGGCCGATCTGTTTGGTGCCGAGGGACGGAACCAGGCGAATGAGGCAGCGGCGTGAAACCGTCATCGCAGGCTTCGGCCGTCGGCATTCTTGAGACCGCCAGGGGGTTGCGCGACCGGCTCGGGACCGACCTGCACGACCGCCTGACCCAATCTCAGTATGGTCACGCGGCCCGAATCGCCGAGCGTTGCGTTCGCATGACCGGTCGCGCGCACGTCGATTGGGATATGCTCGCCGATCGCATCTTGACGAGCCGGTGGGCCGGTTTTCCAATAATGGCCGCGGGGCTCGCCACGATTCTGTGGCTGACCATTTCCGGCGCCAATGCACCCAGCGCAATGCTGTTTGACGCGTTGTTCTGGGTTCATGACCTGCTGGAGTCGTGGATGAACGCGGCCGGTGCGCCGTGGTGGTTGACGGGATTCCTGATCGGCGGCGTCTACCGCGGTTTGGCCTGGGTGGTGGCGGTGATGCTCCCCCCGATGGCCATATTCTTCCCGATTTTCACACTGCTGGAAGACGTGGGGTATTTGCCGCGGGTGGCGTTCAACCTGGATCGCCTGTTTCGTTGGTGCGGGGCCCACGGCAAGCAATCGCTGACCATGGGGATGGGGTTTGGGTGCAACGCGGCCGGGGTCGTCGCCTGCCGCATTATTGATTCCCCGCGCGAGCGATTGATCGCCATTTTGACCAACAACTTTATGCTCTGCAACGGGCGCTGGCCTACGATCATCATGCTCGCCAGCGTGTTTATCGTGGCGGCGATTCCGCCCGTTTGGGCGAGTTTCGCGGCCACGGGGGCGGTGGTCGGCGTAACGTTGCTCGGCGTGGGGGTCACGTTTGCCGTCTCGAAAGTGCTTTCCAAGACGGTCCTCAAAGGCGAGCCGAGCCACTTCTATCTGGAGCTGCCGCCGTATCGCCGCCCGAATGTACTGCGTGTAATTCATCGCTCGATCCTGGATCGAACGCTGTACGTTTTGGGGCGGGCCTGCGTCACGGCCGCGCCCGCCGGCGGACTGATTTGGATCCTCGGAAACGTCGACGTTAGTGGTGCCTCACTTATGGCACATATCACGACCTGGCTGAATCCGGCCGCGGCGTGGATCGGGCTCGACGGCGTGATTTTGCTGGCATACATCGTGGCGATTCCCGCCAATGAAATCGTCGTGCCCACGATCATCATGGGCTACATGGCATCGAGCAAGATGATCGAACTCGAGAATATGACGCAGCTCGGGAAGCTGTTCCACGACAACGGCTGGACCCTGACGACGGCCGTCTGCATGATGCTCTTTGCCTTGCTCCACTATCCCTGCGCAACGACCACATGGACCATCTACCGCGAGACGCGCAGTTGGAAGTGGACGATTTTTTCCAACCTCATGCCACTCGGTCTTGCCATCACAGCGTGCGCCGGCGTGGCGCAGATCAGCCGCATGCTTGGTGGGTAGGGGCTGGACGCAGGAGCAGTCTCACTCTTTCGATCGTCCCCTATGCAGCGATCCCCGCGTCTCCGCTACGGAGCCTCTGAACTCTCATCGAAGCCGATCAGACGTACCCGGTCGCCAAAGAGCGCCTGCGCGCGACGGCGCAGCGTGTCGGTCTGATGCCAGGACGAAAGAACGATGGCCGAGCAGGCCTCGGGATCGATTTGCGTTGGGGGTTTGACGGTCAGGCCGGGCACGGGCGGCACCGGCGGTACGCGGTCGTCGCAGACGAATGCGATGGCTGGTCCGGGCAGGTCGGCGACTTGTTCGAGCATCCACGGCGTGTGGGCTCCGGCGCCGAAGATGACGATCGGTTTGTCGGCCCGTTGCGCCAGGTATGTCCAGGCCCGGCGGATCGACCGGCGGCGTCGCTCGACGTTGATGGGGAATTCCTGATCTATCGTCTCGTCAAAAACGTGGTGTTGTGAACACGGTCCGGGCGACGCGGCGGCGAAATAGTCGCTACCGCCGGCAGGGTTGTCCTCGAGGAACTCTTCGTCGATGAGGAATCCGGCGGTGGACAGCATCTGGCGGACCATCGCCGCATTGAACGACCACATGCCGTGTCCGCCCGTCGCGTAGCGATCCAGTCGGGCGATCGGTTGCCCGTCCAGCTCGGCGAGGTCCAGCGCCGAAACGACGAAGAGCTGCTTCGTGCACAAATCGCGCAACCGTTGGAGCGTGCGGAGCGGCTCAACCAGATGGTAGATCAGGCTGAGGCAGAATACGTAATCGAACGGGGGCTCGGCGATGGGCTTCTCGACGGCATCGAGCCTTATCTGAACCTGGTCGAATCCAAAGGTCCGCTGGATGTATCGTGCGTGATCGAAGTTGTAGCGGTTTCGCTCTATGCCGAGGACCCGGGTCGCTCCTTGTGAGGCAGCCCAGAAGGCAAACCGACCATCAGCACAGCCCAGATCGAGCACGCTCGCATCGGTCAGCGATCCGCCGAGTTGCCGCGCGAGGCGCGCTTGCGTTTGATCGCAGGCTTCATCCACACGGCGCAGTGCGGGGGCCAGCTCGTAGTCCTCGGCGAACCGTGTACTGAGCCCCGCGCCGAGATCTATGCGATGATACCACAGCCGACGTTGCTTCACGCCGAGCAGCGCGTCGACGTGGGCAGGTTGCTCTGTAATCGTTGGCATGAATTCGCCGTCCGCGTTGAGTCACGGTGAGCAAGCAATCGGCCTTGGGACCGAGCCACCTCACCAGTTATCGGAACATGGCGGATTTGTCTTGAGTGGCCGCGCTCGCCGACACAACCGAGAGAATGCGCTGGTGTTGCGGGCTTCAAGGATGCGCAAGCTGCGATCGAGCGGCAGGCAAGGTGCCTGCGCTGCAAGTGTGCGGCGACGTGATTCCGGGACGATTAGGACATGAATCCGCGCCGCGCCAGCTCGTTCTTAGCCAAGCGTCGTATGGCGGAGCAGTCAACGATTTGTTCGACCGGTGCCGAATCTTCGGCACCGTCGCGTTCGTCGGCGACCGGAGTGGGGCGAAGATCATGGAGCATGGTCAGTTTGCGCAGATGATCGATCGAAATCTTGGCCGGGCACGCGTCCAGAATCTGCTCGAGGGCGAATGCGGTTTCTTTGGGGGCCATGGCGTCGGCGGCCAGGCGCAGCAGAGGTTCGATGGCGGGGGCACCAAACTGTCGAACACGCTCCCAATCGCCATGAACGATCGCGCAGACGGCCTTTTCAACCAGGCTGACCGGCTCCCAGCCCAGGCGTTCCAGGGTCCACACGGCCGACTGGCGTACCGCGAAGTCCTGATCCTTGAGCATCGTGCGCAACGGTTCCACCGCGCGAGCATCGCCTGATTCCGCCAGTGCCATAGTCACGATTTCACGAACGGGAAGGCTTTCGTTGGAACGCGACAGAATCGAAACCAGGGCATCGCGCCCGCGGGAACCAAGCGAGATCAGCGCACGGGCCGCATCCAAGCCGACCGCGTGAAACTTCAACACGTCGACGAGCGGCTGGATCGCCTCGCTGCCGGCTATCTTAACCACAAACCAATCGCCGCGAGCGATGGCATACAAGATGCGCTCGCTCTTCTTCTCCGGAAACCAACCTCGCTCGGCCAGCGCGGCGGCGGCGGCTTTGCGTACCGACCAGGATTCGTCGACCAGCGCCGCCACCAAGCCGCGCTCGGATGTCGTATCCGTGCGAGAGGCAAGCAGGGAGGTCGCCAGCTCGCGGACCTCGACCTCCAAGCTGTTGTCGGCCAGCGTTTGCGCCAAGGCTCCGCTGGCGTCGGGTGTTCCGATCGCCCCGAGTGCCTTGGCGGAGGCTTGCCGTACATCCGGATCTTCGGCCGCCATGGCTTCAACGAGCGGCTCTACGGCCGCACTCCCGATGCGCGTTACATCCGACCAGGCGCCGAGCAGGATGGCCGCTCGTGCCAGATCCGCATCGGTCACTTGCTCCCAGCACATACGGCGGATTCCATGTGCGGCCGTTTCGCGGATACCGCGGTCGAGATCCGGATTCCGCATGAGATCGATCAAGGCAGCCAAGGCCTCCCGGCTGCCGATCACGCCCAAGGCATCGGCGGCCTGCCGACACATGTGCGCCGTGCCGGTACACATGGCCTTCTTGAGCGGCGGTATGGCGTCTCGGCCGAAGGTTGCCGCCTCTTCGCAGTTATCCTGCAGGATGGCCACCTGTGCTTTAGTGGCGGGGTTGAGCTGGTTCCAGCAGACCTTGCGCAGAGCCCGCGCCGCAGCGAGGCACACGTTGGCGTCCTCGTTGTCCAGCGACTCCACCAACTCGGGTCGCCGCTTTTGACCGTTGATTCGGGCCAACGCGGCTGTTCCCTGCTCAAGCACGGTGGCCTCACGCTCATGCAGTACGAGCTGAACGAGCGGGCGGATCGCTTGTGGGCTGCCGATTGAGGCGAGTGCCGTGGCGGCGTTGGCACGCACTTCCGGCTCTTCGTCTTCGAGTTTCTCGATCAGTAGGGTGACGGCCTGGGGATCGTGGGATTGGACCAGCTTCTTGATGCCCTGGAGCCGCGTATCCACATCGTCCGAACACAGCGCTTCCGCTCGCCATCGTCGAAGAAAACCGGTCATTGGGGCATTCCTCTACTCATGCCGTTCTATGCCGAGCCGCTGGGTTTTGTAATACAACCCCCGCCATGATGATTGCCGACCAAACCGCAGGCCCACCGTGTGCGCGGCCGTCACCCCTGAGCGAACGATCGGCCACGCAACGGCTCGTATCTACCGGTACGCAGCCTCGGCGCGCTATGCGGTTTGTGGCGCTGCCTACTGCAGTCTAAGTTATTAGTCGGCGGGGTGACGGGGAGACTTCGGCATCCTTAATGAGGTTTCCTCGGCCTTTCATGAGGCGTCACTGAATACATTAACGGCGGAAGGACTCGTTTGCAGGCAGGGCGAGAGTTATCGGCGGTTCAGAGCACCGGGCGCAAGCCCGGTGACTTTCTTCCGTAAGTGGTCCGGATTCCGTGGATGTCCGCAGGTCGGCGCACCCATCCCGCCGGACCTGTCACCGATCAGACCTCCAAGGTCCGATATGGATGCGTTGCTTGGATGGCGCTTGCGAGTCACGAATCGCGCCTGCGCAGCTACGATGGCAGAAGGCGATCGGCAACGTATTCGATCCAGTGTCGCGCGAGGCGGCCGGTGTGATGCGCGATTTGCTCGCGGCAGCTAAAACCGGATACGGCCACCTGCGCGCGGTCGTGCTCGCGAAGCAGCGGAAAGAGGCGATGTTCGCCGATCGCCTTGGCCACGTCGTAGTGCGCTTCCTCGTGGCCGAATGAACCCGCCATACCGCAACACCCGGCGTCCAATTCGGTAGCGCGATCGCCCCACAGCGATCGGAGTACGGCCAGTGTGTCGTGTGTGCCGACCATCCTTCTCTGATGGCAGTGGCCGTGGAAAACGAGGTCGGTGGTGTGTGGCGGGAGCGACGATACTCGGGGGGCCGCGCGGGCCCGCGGCTCGGTCGCGAGGATCGTGCCTTCTCCAAGGGCGTCGGCGAGGAGTGAGTCGATCAGGCGGGTCCGTTCGGCGATGCGCGTAGCGGCGCGACCGCGCACCAACTGAGGGTACTCGTCAACCAGCGTCATAATGCAACTCGGCTCCGTTCCGACGATGAGGGCGTGCTTCATGGCATCGGTTGAGAGGGTATCAATGTTGGTTCGCGCGAGCTGCCCGGCTTGGGACAGCAGCCCCTTGCTGATCGCCGGTCTGCCGCAGCACATCGTGGCCGGGCAGGCGACCTCAAAGCCAAGGAATTCCAACACGCGCACCGTTGCGATGCCGACTTGCGGCGTGAAGAAATTGGTCCAGGTATCGACGAAGTAGACGACCTTTTGGCCTGGGGCAGCCTTGCTTGAGGCCGCGTGTCGGGCGCGGGCTTTCGTGTGTGTGTGGAACCACGCGCGAAACGTCTGTGGGGCGAAGCGGGGCGGCGCGATGCGCCGATCGAGCCCATAACGTCGCTCGGCAAGGCTTCGCATCCATTTCGATCCGGCAATCGCGTTGGCCAGGCGCGGGAAGCGGCTCGCCCGCCGCGCGACGTCGGGGAAGTCTGCGATGAACCGGGCGCCGGGAGGAACGCCGTGGCGCAGGTTTCGGTGGTGTAAGGTTTCCACTTTCAGACGGGCCATGTCCACGCCGGTGGGGCATTCGGTCTTGCAGGCTTTGCAGAGCAGGCACAAGTCCAGGACGTCGGTAAGATGCTCATCGTCCAGCCCGTCGAGCAAGCCCCGGTTCGATAGTGCGACACGCAGCGCGTTGGCCCGCGCGCGGGTCGTGTGCTGCTCATCGCCGGTAGCCATGTAGGACGGACACATGGTCGCCACGCCATCCTGCCGGCATTGTCCCACGCCGCTGCACATGCCGACCAAACCCGCCATGCCGCCGTGTACGGAAAAATCCAGCGCCGTGTGGACCGGCCTGGACTGAAAATCGGCCCCCTGCCGGAGATGCTTCGTCATAGGAGGGGCATCAACGATCTTGCCCGGATTCATGATTCCGATCGGATCAAACAGGCTCTTGACCTTGGCGAACGCCTCGACGAGTGTGCGGCCGTACATCTTTTCGAGCCAGCACGAGCGAATGAGGCCGTCGCCGTGTTCGCCGGTCATGGCGCCGCCGAACTCGAGTGCCAAATCACTGACGCGTTCTGCGATGCGTTCCATCCGCCGAACGTCGTCGTTACGCTTCAGATTGAGGATCGGGCGCACGTGGAGGCATCCGACGCTGGCGTGGGCGTAATAGCCGGCGGCGACGCCTTCCTCCGCGAGCAGATTCTGGAAACGGCGGATGTATTCGGCCAGCCGCGCCGGATCGACCGCCGAATCCTCGACGAAGGCATACGGTTGCGCGTCGCCCGGTTTGGACATCAAGAGTCCGAGCCCCGCGCGCCGCAGATCCCAGACGGCCGCGCGCCGAGCTGCCTCGTGCACGCGCACCGTTGCGTACGCGCCGCCCGTCGCCGCTTGGTCCGATTGGATTCGTTGCAGGCTCGACCCAAGCCGCGCGCGGTCTTCGTCGAACAGTTCAACGATCAACAATGCCTCGGGATCGCCGCGAAGGAATTCGTTGCGACGCCCCAACGTGGGGTGGGTCCGCCCGGCGTCGATGATCAGTCGATCGAGCAGCTCCACGGCTGCGGGTCGATGTTCGAGGATCGCGGGGGTGGCGCAAAGCGCGGCCGCGAGATCGTCGAAATGCAACACCAGCAGCGCGCGATGCTTCGGCAGGGGAGTAAGGCGCAGCGTCGCCGCCACCACCACGCCCAGGGTGCCTTCGCTTCCGCAAATCACACCTATCGGATCGATCGGCGCGCCGGGCGACCCGAGCCGGTCCAGCCCGTACCCACCGTTGCTGCGCAGCACCTTGGGAAAGCGCCGCTCGATTTCATCGGCGTAGTCGTCACGGATGGCGGTCAGTCCGGCTTCGATGGCCGCGACCCGGTCGCTCGGGCTCCGGTTGTGGCGATCGCGAGAAAAAGTGACGCGCTCACCGGAGGAAAGCACCATATCCACGGCGACCACGTGGTCCACCGTCCGACCATACCGAACCGAATAAGCGCCGCAGGAATTGTTGGCGATCATGCCTCCGAGCGTCGCGCGGCTCGATGTCGCCACGTCCGGCGCAAAGTGTAGCCCGAGCGGTCTTACGGTACGGTTGAGCTGATCGAGCACGACACCCGCTTCAACGCGCACCGTCGCGTGTTTCCGATCAAGCTCGCTGATGGCACGCATCCATCGCGACAGGTCGATGGCCACGCCGGCGCCCACGGCTCCACCGGTCAATCCGGTCCCTGCGCCCCGCGGAATGATGGACATGCCGAACGATCGGCAAGATCGCACGATTTCGACAACGTCCGCGGCGTCTTTCGGGAGGACCACGCCGGCGGGCGTGATCTCGTAGAGGCTGGCGTCGGTGGCGTAGATCGTGCGCGTAAGCGGATCGAATCGCGTCTCGCCGCTGATGCGCTGTGCCAACGCGGCTGCCAGTTCGGCGCGGTCGGCGGGTGGAGCGTGGCAAACGCCGGTGTCGAACACGCGCCGTTACTCCTTGAGCGAAAACGTCGCCCGGTTCAGCGCGAGCTGGCGGTAGATCGTCGCCGTCGCCTCGGCCATGCCACTCATCGAATGATGGGATTGCACGTATTCGATGCTTCGATTCGCGAGTGCCTTAGCCATGGCATGATCATCAATCAGGCGACGCATCGCCTTCGCCAGCGCGTCGGCGGTGCGTTCCCGGCAGACCAATGCGGTCCGCTCATGGTGGAAATGGTCGCAAACCGCATCCTCGAAGGCGACTACGGCCATGCCCGCGCCCATGCTGCGCAATCCGTCGATGGTCAATGCCGCTTCTTCCGGTAGGTGCACGAAGAGGTCGGCGCCTTCCATCACATCGGCGATGTCGCCCTGCGGGTTGGCGAACGTGACGCTCGAAGCCAGGCCGCGGTCGAGAACCAGCTTGCGCAGCCACGATTCACGCCGCCCCCGGCCAAGCAGAAAGAGCATCAGATCGCGTTCCTCCCGTTTGAGCTGGTAGACCGCTTCGATCAGCAGATCCACACCGGTTTGCTTCTCCAGGGGCGCCGTGCACATCACGGTGGCCGAGCGGCCCTCCTTCTGAAAGCAGCTCACGCGTCCTTTGGCGTTGACCCCGGGGCGAACACAGACGACGCGATCCTGGGGGATTTTCAGTGGGTCGCGAAGCAGGGCGCCCAGCGGTTCGCTTAAGGCGACGAATCGTTGGGGGCGGCCGATCTCGTAGTCGGCAAGGTGCTCGATGTCCCTTATGGAGGTCACCGTGATCACCAGGTCCGTGTCGAAGGCGTCCGCGACGGCCCACGCTTTTCGATAGGACTCATGGGCGATCGCGTGCGTCACGGTCGGCGTACTGCCCTGTAGCTCGGAAAGGACGAAATCGATGCGCTGCTCGGTGAACGGCCAAGCGATCTTGGGATGGATCAGCGTTTGGACCGGCCCGAGCTTCAGCCGCTGCGCCTTGGGGTCCGAACTGACCAGGCGCAGGGACACCGCTTGCTCCACCAGGCCAACCACCAAGTGCGACAAGACCGGACCGAGACGCGCAAGCGCCTCGCCCTCTACGCACAAAGCGACGCTGAGCGGGGTGGTGCTGTCATCTTGCCGAGACACCGACGCATAACACCACCCATCGAACCCCCTGTCAACGGCGCGGAACCCCGCCGGCTCAGGGTTGTGACTCGGTCGCCCGGTTCGCGGCGTCGGCTCGGCACGGCGGGCAGGCCTCCCGGTAGGCGGGGCGCGCTATCCAGCCGGGGGCATCTTGTAGACCGCTTGGAGGCTGACGAATATGGCCACTTCATCAGCGATTCCCTTGAGCTGCTTGTTCATGCCGAATTCGCTTCGCTTGATCGTAAAGCTGACGTGAGCTCCGATGAGCCGCTGGGAGCCCATGGACTTGGCACCGGTGAAGTCCAGATCGACGGTAAGCGGCAGCGTCTTGCCCATGAAGGTCAGTTCGCCCTCCAGCTCGAATCGGCCCTCGGTGACTTTCTTGGATTTCTTTGTCTCGAAGCTGATTTCCTTGAACTTCTTGACGTTGAAGAAGTCTCCGCCCTTGAGATGCTTGTCGCGTTTCTTGCTGTTGGTGTCGACGCTCTTGGCTGGGATCGTGCAACGCACATCGAACCGCTTGGGGTTCTTGCGGTTGTCGACGATGATGACGCCGGCGAGGTCGTCAAAGCGACCATAAACGTAACTCACGTCACGGTTTAGAACCTTGAAGACAACCGACGAATTGACCGGATCGATCTTGTACTCAAACTCGGGTTTGGCGGCTTGGGCTCCGGCGTTCAGGCCCGTCAGTGAGGCGGCCAGCGAAGCGAGGGTCAGCAGGGAACGGATTCGCATGGGTTACTCCTTATCCACGGCACATGGGTTGTTCCGGCGGTCTGGCCTTGGGCCGAGAAGATTGTAGAATCTTTGCCGCGTCGGACAAGCAATCGCGGCCCCGGGGACGAAATTGTACAGTCGGCGCCCGCCGCGCACGGACGGAGCCGGCTTCCGCGGTGGGGTCGCCCGCCGGCCGACCCGGGCGATCGGCTCATCGGCGTCATAGAGTGGGAGGATTCAGCAATGGCGCGCAAGTTTCTCACCGGATCGTTGGTGACGATCCAACAACATATTCTCGAGGCTCAGCGGCAGCACCCAACCGCCACGGGCGAGTTTAGCTGGTTGCTTTCAGGGATAACCCTGGCCACCAAGGTGATCAGCGACCACGTTCGTCGCGTCGGGCTCAAAGACCTGCTTGGGGGGACCGGGGAAACCAATGCGACCGGCGATAATGTCCAAAAACTCGATTTGATCGCGAATGAAATCATCGTGGCCTGTCTGGGCTATCGCGGCAATGTCGGGATCATGGTCTCAGAGGAGGACGACGAACCTCGAATTATCAAGGAGCCGGACCAACATGCGCGCTACATCGTGCTGTTCGATCCGCTGGACGGGTCGAGCAATATCGATGTCAACGTCTCGATCGGTACCATCTTTTCCATCCTGCAAACCCGGGAGGACGTCGCCGCCGGCGACACCTTGGCCCACATTCTGCAGCCCGGCACCAAGCAGGTCGCGGCCGGGTACGTTGTCTACAGCAGCAGCACCGTCATGGCGTATACGACGGGCAACGGCGTGCACATGTTCACGCTGGATCCCTCCATCGGAGCCTACCCGCTCAGCCGCGAAAATGTCACCATGCCCGAATCGGGCAATATCTACAGCATTAATGAGGCCTACCGGGCCCGTTTTCCCCAAGGCATTCAGAATTACTTGGATTGGACCAAAACGACGGAAGCCAACGCCCGGCTTCGCTATGTGGGATCGCTCGTGGCGGATTTCCACCGCACCCTGCTTAAAGGTGGCATTTTCCTCTATCCTCCCACGAACGACGCTTCAAACGGTAAGCTGCGCTTGCTTTACGAGGCCAATCCCTTGGCTTTCCTGGCAGAGCAGGCGGGAGGCGTGGCTACCGATGGCACGCAACGGATTCTGGAGAAGGTTCCCACGGAGCTGCACGAACGGACCCCGCTGATCATCGGGAGCCGAAGGAACGTCGAGAAAGTACTGTCTTTTCTCTGACATTCAGTATAACTTGAACCGAAGGTCGGTTGAGTGACAAGACGGTTGCAGAGTAAAACCGGTTTATCCGCTTGAACCGCTTCACCGAACCCCTATAATCTGCACTGGCTGTTGTGTGTGATCAGTTGCACTAGACTTCTTGGACTCCAGACGCGGGAAGCTACTCATGGCTGACTTTCCTCACGCAATCGATGCGACGGGCGGACGATCATCGTCCGCGACATCGACTGAAGTCGGAAACCGATCTCTCGATCGCGTCCTTGAGGCGATCGAGCGGCGCGAGATCGAAGCCGCCCTTCGCCTGGCCAAAGGGCAGAGGACCCTCGCCGCGCGACTCTTGCGGATTTCTCGAAGCCGCCTCTACCGTCGCATGGAATCGTTGGGGATCGATCCGCGATCTTCCGGAGCCTCCGGTCTGCCATGAAAGGCAACGATTGAGGCGCGGCATGGCCACAAGCGCGCATCACCGGCCGCTGGAAGGGTCGTCGGAGGTGCAGGTTGGGCCCTCATCTGAGCTGCCATCGCCTGTCCAAACGGCATGTTGCGACAATCTTTCCTTGCTCGCATCGCTTCCCGATGAACATTGCGACTTGATCTACGCCGATCCGCCGTTCAACTGCAACCGCACCCTCGGCCCCGCCAAGTCCGCGCAGCACACCTTCCCCGACCGGCACGATGGTGGTCCGGAAGGCTACCGGGCGTTTCTTCGCCCGCGGCTCGCCGAGATGCACCGCGTGCTCTCGGTTACGGGCAGCCTCTATGTTCACCTTGATTGGCACGCGTGCCACCACGTCAGAGTCCTTCTCGATGAGATATTCTCCGCCGAGAATTTCCTGAACGAAATTGTCTGGGCGTATCGCAGCGGCGGCCGCCCCGGACGTTGGTTCGGCCGAAAACACGACACGATCCTCCTCTACGCCAAGCAGGTCGGTCGCCACACTTTCCATCAACAACGCGGCGGAGCCTACCGCACGCAAGGCCTCCGGACGCTGGATGATGGCGTTTTGTACAAGAATACACAAAACGGACGAATCTATTTTGACCCGGCCGGTCCGGTCCTGAGCGATGTCTGGGATATCCCCTTCCTTTCAACGGTGTCCAAGCAGCGAACCGGGTATCCAACCCAAAAACCCGTGGCGTTGTTGGAGCGCATCATCCGCGCCAGCTCCAACGAGGGTGATCTGGTGGGGGATTTTTTCTGCGGAAGCGGGACCACGCTGGTCGCGGCCGTCGAACTGGACCGGCGCGGGATTGGTTGCGACATCAATCCGGACGCCGTGGCGTTGACGCGCCAACGCCTCGATGCCCTGGATCGATCCGAGACCCGGCCGAGGTCCTGAGTTCAGACCGCCGGCCGTTTGATGGTGCTGGTTCGTGGGATCAGGCACATGCAAACGCCGTGTCACTTCGCTCCAGACGCACCCAGCCTCAGGGTGTGGATCGCCGGGAATCATGCCGAGGCCAAGCAAGTCGCTAACCGGCATTTCCGCCACGCCGTGCGACCGCCCGTCGGCCCGATCGACGGTGCGGTCATCGCCGCTCAAAGCACGCACGAAGCGGTCTACTTCGCGGCCAAGGTGCAGGGACGGCTTGCCGCGCACGGTACGTTGTGGATCCTGCGGAGTGAGCCCGCTGCCGACGCGGATGCGGCTTGCAGCGCAGATATGGACCTCGATGCCCGCCTCTCCCGTTACGGATACCGACGAATCGAAGCGGCTACCACTTACCGTGACCTGGTTTGCACGGCGTTTGTGTGCGATCGCAAAAAAAAACGCCGGTGATCGTCCCACCGGCGGCGGATCATGATTGGTGATGGCAATTCCGAGCCGGAAAAGATATACTGAGTCCGGTTAGCAGTTCAGCCATGCCCGGGCAATGTGAGCATGGGTAGCGATCGCATCTCATTGGGTTGCGTACCTGCGTTGTCCGTAAAGCAAGATGAGTCGGTGTCGTGCGTGTAAACATGATCGGGAGGACCACCCATGAAGCAGGTTGTGATGCGCAGTTGGGTCTTGGTATTGGTGACGTTTACCGAATCGGCGGTTGCGAGTGTTGTCTACGTCGATGCCAATGCCACCGGACCGAGCCACAACGGAACAAGTTGGTGCAGCGCGTATTTGTCGCTAAGCGACGGCCTCAGTGCCGCCGCCGTGGGGACGACGGTTCGCGTCGCGGACGGCACTTATACGCCGGACCCGACCGGGCTGCCCGATCCGAGAACGGCGACGTTTACCATGGCCGTTGGTGTGACGGTGGAAGGCGGGTACGCCGGGTGCGGCGCGCCCAACCCAAACGCCCGTGATCTCGCGCTGTACGAAACCATCCTTAGCGGCGACCTTAACGGCGA
>JBHHUB010000083.1:0-16802 GCA_046753625.1 Phycisphaerae bacterium
CGTTGGATCAGGGCGCATGGAATGGCACCTACACCGAATGGCATCCCAGCGGCAAGAAACGCCGCGAAGTGGAGTGGGTCAACGGGGTGCGGCAGGGTCCGGAAATCTTCTGGGATGAATTCGGGCGAGAGATCAAGCGGGTCGACTATGTAGACGGCGTCCCCCAGCCCTAGCCGCGGCGATCGTCCCATCTTGGGCCGGCCCCTGTCTATTGAAAGGTCGGCGAACAGCCTGTCGAAAAACTGCGGCTCCGCCGTCTTGCCGGTGATTTTGCCCGGGCTGGCTCATGGGGACAGGCGATGCCGGGCGTTTTCGCCGGCTGGAAGCCCGTGCCACACCCGAGAACCGGTTTTTCAGCAAGCTGCTCAGCAAGAACCTCACCACGATCTGCGGGTGGGGTGCGCCTGGGGCCATCCCAGGTGGCTGTTCCTGCGGCGTTTGCCGGGCGGTTCTTTGTCCGCTAACCCCATCGCTGCCGCTTGGCGCTATTTCACCGCATGGCATGCTTCGTCGATAAGCTCCTCGGTGCTGCTCTTGCCGCTTCCGACCGGGGATGCTGCGAAAGCGGCGCGTCATCCGGTGCGACGCTGGTGTCCACCGGGAGCCGTCGGCCATCGGTGACCGTCCGGCGTTTAGACGGCCGTATGTTCCGGGAGCCGCATGGGCGGTGAAGGGGGGCATCCCGCAATCAACGTGTGCGTCGTCCGTTGCCTGATCGAAGGGATACAACGAACGACGGACAACGGACGTATTCCCGACTGAATACGCCTCAATCTCGCACCAAGGAGAAATCGACGTGCCTACGACAACGCTTCCCACCGCGACGCCCCAAACGAGAAAAAACGCCGGAGCGGATTCGCCCTGCGCGGACCAAGCCGGCAGTTTCAACGCGATCACGGATACACAGTTCCTCATCGCAGCGGAGCACATGCATCTCGAAGAAGAAATAAGCACGCTTCTTCGCTCGCCCTATCGCGAGCTGATTGTCCAGATTCCGGTGCGCATGGATGACGGAACGCTGCGGTTGTTTCATGGATACCGCGTACAGCACAACGGGGTTCGTGGGCCATACAAGGGCGGAATCCGCTACCACCACAAGGTGGATCTCGATGAGGTCCGGTCCCTGGCGGCGCTGATGACCTGGAAGACCGCCATCGTCAACGTCCCGTTCGGTGGAGCCAAAGGAGGCATCGCGTGCGACCCGAGCAAGATGAGCCGAACGGAACTGCGGTCGCTTACACGCGGATTTACGCAAAAAATTGACATGGCGCTGGGCGTCTACCGCGACATCCCTGCGCCGGACGTGGGCACCAACGCGCAAGTCATGGCGTGGATCATGGACGAGTACGGCAAGAAGAACGGATACACCCCTGCCATCGTTACCGGAAAGCCCGTGAACCTGGGCGGCTCGCTGGGCCGCGAGGAAGCGACGGGGCGTGGCACGATGATCGTCACGCGGGAGGCGTGCAAACAGTTCGGGATTGATATGAAGACGGCCAAGGTTGCCTTGCAAGGTTTTGGCAACGTCGGCTCCTGGTCGGCCAAGCTCATCGCCGAATTGGGCGCCAAGATCGTGGCCGTCTCGGATGTCCACGGCGCGATCTGCGACGATCGGGGTTTGGATATCCCCAAGCTCATAGAGTATGTGCGCACCACCGGATCTGTTGCGGACTTCCCGGGGACCCAAGCGATTACAAACGACGCCCTGCTGGCGTACCCCGTGGACATTCTGATTCCGGCCGCGCTGGGTGGGGCGATCACGAAGAACAACGCCGACTCGGTCAGTGCCAGGCTGGTGGTCGAGGCCGCCAACTCACCCGTTACGCCCGAAGCCGACGAAATGCTCCGCAGCCGCGGCGCTCGCGTGCTCCCGGATATTCTTGTCAACGGCGGCGGCGTGACCGTTTCGTACTTTGAGTGGGTGCAGAATCTTCAGCAATTCCGCTGGACGCACGAAAGGGTGAACCGGGAGCTCGAGCAAAAGATGGTGGCCGCCTGGCAGTCCGTCTATGCCTGCAGCGAAGCACACGGCGTACCGCTGAGAATCGCCGCGTTCACGCAAGCGCTCCAAAGCGTCGCCGAGGCCACGCGACAGCGAATTTAGCGTCCGGCCCTGGCGACATGCACACCGTGCCGCGGTCATCCTGCGCCCACCCGGCTTCGGGCCGGGTGGGCATGGTGGCCGCACATCGCGCAGGACAGAAGCCCAAAATGAAGTGTCAGTTTCCTCTGGCACGCTGTTTTCGGGTGTCTTGTGGGGATTGCTAGCAGTTTTTGCCGAATTTTCGCGCAATGCCGCAGCGGCGTGTCAACATCTCGCCCCCTGGTGCCTATCTATGTTTGCAGGCGGGTCGCGCGGCGATCAGAGCCGGTGGCGCGCATCGATACCGATCATACTTCATCCGGCCTTGCGCCGGAATCAGGCGTGCTGCGTCGCGAATCGCGGGTTTGGTGTGCCTGCCGTGCGTCATAATCGGACGTTTGGATTGATGGCGGTGCCATAAGCGACATCAGGCGGGCTTGGCTGTTACAGGGTAGGCGTTCGGCTTCGGTGGTCAGGATGGCAAGCCCGCTGTCGGTTGACATGTAGGATTCATTGTTTTTTTCAAATTCGCTTGAATCTTTTCGGACATAGTGGTAGGCTGTGGTAGTGAATGAGGACAGTTCTGTATGGGGCACGCTGGCGCTCAATGGGGGATCGGCTGGTGCTGACTGCGTTTGCTCAGTTCGGCCTTTCGAGTATTGGGTTAATGGCGTAATCGAAACGGATCTCAGGTTTCAATAGGAGTGAACCATGCGAAAATCTACGACTTTTCTGGCGGTTGGATTGTTGGGTGTCGGCGCGCTCGTCTCGTTGGCGCAGGCTGAAGTGGTCTTCAGGCCTGCTTCGGCGTCTCCGGCGCAGGGCTTTAAGGCGATGAATTCGGTTGATGGTCGGTACTTTGTTTCCGGCGAGACCGTGTTCACTGACGCCAACCTGGCGGCGGTGCGGTCGGTACGCGGAGGCTCTATGGAGCTGGCGGTCAATGCCGATCTCGGCGGCGCGGATCGCGTCGCGGTGTTTGTGGACGGCGAGTTTGTCGGGGCGCCGAAGGCCCGTGCCACCGGCGGGTCACTCGTACTCTCCGAGTTGTCGCGCAACACCGGTGCTCACGTCGCCAACGTGCTCGGCAACACCGGTGCCGCTTCCGACGCACCGGTGATATCGGTCCAGGTTTCCTCGAATTCCGTGGCGCCGGGCGGTACCGTTTCGGCGGATGTTTACATCAGCAATGTGACCGGGCTGAACACGTATCAGGTTCGGATCAACGCCACGTCGGCCAGTGCGGGCATCCTCCCCGTAACCAATCTGCAGATCGACAAGACACGCAGCGACTTTGTCTTTGCCGGTGGCGATGTGTTGGACGCCGTGGACTCGCATCAGAACCGCATGGGCGCCCTGCTCTTTAACTCCGACACCGTGGATTCCGTCGGCCGCTTGTATCTTGGCAGCTACACGTTCCAGGTTCCCGCGGATGCGACCGGTGCCGTCTATGTCGGCGTCGAGGTGGGGGGCGAGACGTTCCTGATTCGTCCCGACGGCAAGCAGATGCCCTATCGCGTGGGCGCGGCTGCAGTGGTCACCACCGGCGCCCGCCCCAACCTGGGAAGGTAGATTCCCTGCATCGGACCGGGGATGGTCTGAGGCGCGCGAAACGGGCGTTGCTCCTGAATCGGGTAGCCGGGGCGCGCAGCGCCTGCCGTTCGGCGAAGTATCTACGGTAATGGTCATACGAGCCGGTCTCCTTGCGGGGGTCGGCTTTTTTTCAAGCACATCGGCTTGGATGCCCCGGTGGGATGCGTCCTGCGCATGCGGCTTGTTCCGGCGGTGCGAGCCTCAAACGCATGGCTCGGGAGCTTCGCTGAATCGGCCGGCTTTCGGCGTCGCGGCCGCCGAGCGGCGTTACTTCAGGGCGTGGGTTTGAAACGAAGGGATACCCGGGCGGAGTAGCGGTCTTGCGTTGATTCAAAGGACGCGATGCTTGCGAATTGCAGACTCATCCCCAGCGATACGAGTTCCTTGAGCGCATCGGCAGGCAAGACCGAGGTGTGATCGGTGATGGCCAACGTCTTGCGCACCGGCACTTTGACGTCGAGCAGCTCCTCGCCGCGGTGGATTCGAAACACCATGAACTCCGCGTGCGGATTCGGATGAGCCCAACGATGGCGAAGATCCATGTTTGCCTGTGAGAGGTCGAGAAGTCGGCCATCGACTCCAAGAATGCGATCATCGACCTGCAGGACGCCGTCCGCTACCGTTTGGGGGTATACCCGGGCTACGGTGACTGCGCCCGGGGTCGAGTCCGCGGCCATGCCGATGCCCAATCTGGTCGGACCGGCGCTTCGAGCGGTAGCTTGCGCGTTCCAAAACCTGGGGGCCAACAGCGACGGTTTCCCGGCCTCCAGGTCGACAAGCCAGGCTTGAACCACCTCCGCAGCCAGATCGGATTGAACGAACGTCAGGCTGGTGCGCCGCACGGTCCGCTTGGCGATCGCCGCGACATCCGGAACGCTGGCCAGGGTCGGCGCCAGCGCGCGATGGGCATCGATGATTCGTTCGACGTGATCGCGGCTCAGCGCCACGATCAACCAATCCCCCATCACCGCCCAGCAAGGCTCCACCCGCTCAAGCAGTCTAATGATATCATGAGAGGAACGCCGAACGTACTGATTCAGGGGCAGGCTGCGTGTTTCGACCCCCAGGTGGGTCGAGGATTGGATTTCAGGCATGGTGTCCGCCAAACCGGGATCCATCGCCGAAAGCAACCGCAGGACATTGCTGAATGCTTCGTCGAGCGCCGTTTTGACGGCTTGGCCATCGGTGCACTCGACCAGGACGGCCAGTTGAGGCGTGGATGACTCGGAGCGGAAATCCTGATCCCAGGCGAAAATGACCTGACTGCCCAGGGAGCCGAGAGGATCCAGGGCGGGAATCGAGCCGCCCATGCCGCGCAGAAGCGTCAAAATCCGTCGTAAGGTCAGAAACGATGACGTGCCGCTCGAAGGGGATGGCGTCAGTCCGTCAGCATCCAGTGCAGGCGAAAAAGCGGAAACCAGCAGAGATGTCCTCGGCAGGCTGAGCAGCCGTTTGATGGTTTCCGGCTTCAAGGTTGGCGAAGGTCGGGCGTTTTGGCGCACGCCGCGGAGGGCGAAATCGAGTCGCCCTTGCCCCTCGTACAGGCCGACGACGGCCTGGTCCAACGCGATGGGCCAGTCTGGTAGACGCCGATCCTTGGATGGGGGGTCGTTGACGTAGGCAACGGCGAGCGGCTTTCCGGGCAGAAACGAAAGAAGCTCCTGGTAGAGCCGATCGCGGTTCAACGAGACGCCCGTCTGACCGGCGATCAGGCGGACGGCATCGCCAAAAACGGCACCGCCGCCGCCTCGGTTAAGCAGAACGGTCTTGTTGCGCGCGCATACGACCAGACCCGATTCCATACCGAAAAAAGTATTGGCGGGATTCTTGCTCAACTTGGGGAGCCAACGAGGCAGCACATCCGGGTTCCGCGGGCGCACCAGCCACGATGCTTGGCCGAGCTTCGTCCACGCCGGCGCCATGATCCCGAGCTGCGCATCCATGATTTCATCGAGTCGGATCGCTCGTTGGGTGCCCAGGAACTCGCGAAGCGTTCTTTCCAGGCTGAACGTAGCGTGCGATGAATCCTGAATGCCGGCCAATAGGGGCAGCAAGCGCCAGGCGTGGGCTCGCTCCATGGCGGCGTCGACATCCTTAGGCCTGCTGATCGTGATGAAGAGCCGTGCCGATTGGGGTACGAAGTCCGCCAGCGGCGGCGGCATCACGCGCTGGGCCCCCTGGGCCTGGGCGGGCATCAGGAGCACGATCAGTGCGAGGATGGCTTCGACGATGGGTAACCGAGCGCGCGGGTGGGGCGAAGGCCGGCTGGGCCTAGAGATCCTCGATGTTGTTGGGGGTCTTGTTGGGCCGATCGCCCTGGGGGCCGTCATGCTTGGGCTGCTTGAGCTCGTCCAACGCGGGGAAATGGGCATCATCGGCAGTGGGATCCTTGCGCGAGTTCAAAATATCCAACCACTGGCGGATCGTGAGATCCAACGAATCCCGCAGCGACTGCACACGATCGCGTTTTTCGTTTACGTTGCTTTGAATGTCGGTCAGGAATTCCTCGAGGGCTCGCTCGGCCGATTCCCGTTCGCCGGAAGCCTGGTCCAGGGTCTCGGTCGCAAAGGGTGCGGCTCCGCTTCCAACAGCCGGGGTGGCACCGGGGTTGACCATGCTCTTCCCGGCGACGATGACGTCGCCACGATCGAAGGCGCCCAGAAAGGCGAAGCAGATCACGGCGGCGGCGGCGAGGGGCACCGCCAGATAAATCCAACGGACCGCGCGCTGCACCGCATGGGGTCGTTGCTCGTCGACGCAGGCCAACAAGCGATCGGTGAAGGCGTCGTCCAGCGCTGCGGGCGGCTCCGCGTCGGATTCGATCACATGCCCGGCAACTTCCAACAGGGCCAGTTGCCGGCGGCATTGCGGGCAATTGAATCGGTGGGCCGCCAGCTCCATCTCCAATGACGGCGCCAATTCTCCATCCAAGTGGGCATCAAAAAGCTTGATTGCTTGATCACAGCGCATGGGTCGGTTTCCAACGCTCACATACCAGCGCCTCGCACCTTGCGAGGCCGTCCAAACCCTTCTACCCGGCCAGCCCCGAACGATTGCGAAATTGTTCCACTTCTTGTTCGGGCAGCGCGGTCAGCAACTCACGCAGGCGGCCTCTGGCCCTGTGAAGATGGCTCTTGACCGTCGCCACCGGCAAGTCCAACACGCGTGCGATTTCACGGCATCCCATGGTGTTCCGGTAAAAGAGCAGCACGGCCGCGCGCTGGGGTGGCGAAAGGCGATCGACCGCCGACCAGACCGTCTCTTTCAGCCTCGTGGCTTCTTCCGACTCCAGCGATGCCAAATCTCTGGCATCAGACTTGTCTTCGATGGAGCCGAACTCCACTTCCCCGGTGAAGACACGCTTTCGCCTCATCCGGTTCAGGCAGACCCGATATCCAATCGTAAAGAGCCAGGTGCTGAACCGGTATTCGGTTGAAAATGATTGCAATGAGGCAAATGCCTTCAAAAACGCGTCTTGGCAGATTTCCTCAGCGTCGTGGTGGTTGTGGATCATACGCCAGATAAACGCGTACAGCCGATCCTTGTGCAAATCCACCAATCGGCGCAGGGCGTCCTCCTGACCCAACTGTGCTCGGGCCACAAGTTGGGCTTCCAACGCCCGATCGTTGTTCGCTGCGCTCGCGTCCACGCTCGACCTCGTTTCCTCAATTGTATAGTATACCCTCAATCGCTCCGTCGCGTTGCGATCCGCCCCATAACTGCGTAAAATCTTTCTTCCCATTGAATCGACCGTTTCCATCGGTGACCTTTGGCGTCCCGGAATGATGTAAAGTGGAGCTTTATGAGGAAGCCTCGCCCAGCCAAGGAGTTCGTCTGCCGCAACAAGAAGGCGTCACACCGATTCGAGTTGCTGGAGAAGATCGAGTGCGGAATCGTGCTCGTCGGATCCGAGGTGAAGACGCTGCGCGAGCGAAATGGCTCGCTCGACGAGGCCTACGCTCGAATTGAGGGGGGGGAGCTCTGGTTGATCGGATTCCATATCGCCGCATATAAGCACGCCCCAAGCCAATCCCACGAGGCGATGAGGCCAAGGAAGCTCCTGGTTCACGCCCGGCAGCTCCGCAAACTCGAGCAGAAGATGCGGCTCAAAGGATTCACTTTGGTGCCGGTGGAGGCCTTTTTCAGCCCCCGCGGGCATCTCAAGATCATGCTGGCCTTAGCGCGCGGAAAAGCGCGGAGCGACAAGCGGCAGGATCTGAAAGCACGGGACGCCAAACGGGAAATGGATCGAGCGACCCGCCGCCGGTAGTTTTTGCGATTGCACAAGATTGAGGCGACTATTGGGTGCCCGACAAGCCCCGTACGTTCCCGGGGGCGACCGAGCCCCTGTTTGAATGGCAAGGCTTCAAAGCCCAGACGGGCTGCGAAGCCCCCACCCACGCCTTTTTTTTGTTGCCAACCCGGGCCGTGGCGGGGTATCATGCGGTTCGCCTATGTTTCGAGATTCGCGGTGCTTTGGTGCCGGCTCCGGCTTGCGTCGGGTTGGCGCGACCGCGTCATCCGGCATCGCATTCATCGATTCTTGTATGTTGGGTGCATAGCGATGCAGCAGACGCCCACGTCTCGCTGGTCGTCGCGGGTCAATTGGCGTACGTTGGTCCGGTCGTGCCGGTTTCCTATCGAAATCGTTAGTAATTGTTGCGAAGTGGGGCCCGCCGGACCGGATCGGGCGGTGTCTATATTCTTATAGGGAGGGGTATGCCGGCATTCGTCCGGGTTTGAGATAGGGCTGGAAACGGAGAACGAAGGTCAATGGCAATCAAGACAAGGATTCGGCGAGGCAATAGGGCATCTCAGCAGGCGTTTACGCTGATTGAGCTTCTGGTGGTGATTGCGATCATCGCGTTGCTTATTTCAATACTGCTGCCCTCGTTGGCGAGTGCGCGCGAGCATTCCAAGAGTGCGGCATGCTTGTCACACGTGAAGAACATCGCCACCAGCAGTCGCGTGTACGAAGCCGGCGATCCTCAGGGGTGGGGCATTCCGGTGCACCCGTTGCAGTTCCTGCAGGATCCGAACCGCCCGACGCACATAGGTGCGTATGAGTGGGGCGGCAAGTCCGGGATTGGATCCGTCGGTTTTGCGGATGGTCCGTCCACGGGGGAGTTCGCTTGGATCAGCAGCAAGTTCGGAACCAGAGCGGGATTCGGACCGGCTACAAGGCCGATGAACGCCCTGCTTTACCCGGGCGGGTTCAAAGACAATCTCAACCCGCGGTTCATCCGGGAAGGCGCCCGGGCCGATACCGAGCTCGAATTGGATCTGTATAAGTGTCCGGGTGACAACGGTCCGCCGCGGGGTGGGCATTGCACCGACTGGGTTCGCAACACCCAGCGACCTTCCTACGATCATTTTGGTAATAGCTACGCGACGAATATTTTCTTCGTCCACTCCGGTCCGAATTGCCTGCAAAGCAATTCGCCCTATATGCGGCCGATCTCCCGTATTCCCACGCCGTCGCGTACGCTTTACTACGAAGAGAACATCGGGCGGTGGGCCTGGGCGGCACGTGCCCGTACGCCTTGTGCGATCGCCAATCTCGGCGGCTTGGATCCGGGACCCACCAAAGCCATCCGTGGCTGGCACGGGAAGGACTGGACGTACAACCGTGCATTTGTGGACGGCCATGCTGAAACGCAACGGATTTACATTGAGGGGACCGAGAACTCCGATGGGTATGCGTTTCACTTTCGAACCGAGTTTCTCAGTTCCTATCCCGCGTTCCGCCCGGCGTGCAGCGGCGCGGTTGTCGATGAGGACTACGACGAAATGCATCATATTTACAGTTGCGTAATCGTGCGCGGCAACGGCTGGCAAAAGGACACGCTGCCCGCCGCGCTCATCGAGACGGATCTTCAGTTTGTCGGCGGTGGAACCAACTACGAGGGTTGCGTCGACGAATAACCATGGCTCGATCAGCGTCGTCGTGGGCCGCGCTTCCCACTGAATTCGTGTTGAAGGATGGGAGATCGTGCGTCTTGCGGGAGGCACGCGCCACCGATGCGCAGGCGTTCTTGGACTTCTTGCCGTCGGCGTTTTCGGAGACCGATTTCCTAAACTACTTGCCCGGCGAGTTCGCGTTCACGCTCGAGGAGGAAGAGCGGTTTGTTGAGGATCGAGCGGACGATCCGACGGCCATACTCATGTTGGTCGAGTGCGATGGTGCTTTGGTCGGAAGCGGTGGCGCGGACCGGTCACGTCTGAGACGCTACGCCCACCAAGTGGAAATCGGCATGACGGTGGCCAAAGCCTGCTGGGGGCTGGGCATCGGCAGGACCATACTTGAGACGTTGATCGAATGGGGCCGGCACCAGAGGTTGCGGAAAATAACCCTGCGCGTTTTTGCGGAGAACGAGCGAGCCCGATCGCTCTACGAGTCCTGCGGCTTCGTTCGGGAGGGCTTGCTTCGGGAAGACCATCTTCGAGCCGATGGGACGTACGGCGACACGGAGGTCATGGCCAAGTTCCTGGCCGACGCGTGAGGGAGCCTACTTCGGGGAGTCGCCCGGGGGATTCGCCCGCCGTACCATAACGCCGCTTCTTCAGGTCAGAGCCGCCCCAAGCGCCGGCGGCTCGGGGCGAACCCGCGCCATGGCGCGAGGCGCGACCGCCGACGAGGTTGCCAGGCGGGATCAAGCCAACACGACGGCTTGCGCCGACCGGGGTGTCGCTTGGCCGATGACGGCGGCACAGCTCGTGTCCCGCTCTACCAACAGTTCGACGAGTCGGTCGGCCTTCTCCTGGGCGACCGCGATCAGCAGGCCACCCGACGTCTGCGCGTCAGCGAGCAAATGCACCAACGTCTCGTCAACGCCGCTGCTGGAAAACTTGTCTCCAAGGTGCGCCAGTGTGGCCTTGTATGCCCTGGTCAAGACGCCTTTCTTCGCCAATGCTCGGGCGTCGTCGAGAAGCGGCACCTGATCCGCCGCAATCTCCAGCGATACCTCGCTGGCGTCGGCCATTTCCGTCGCATGGCCGAGAAGGCCGAAGCCCGTGATGTCCGTCACGGAATGGACGCCGACTTCGACCGCGGCGGCGCAGGCGGTCGCGTTGAGCTCGATCATGACTTCGATGGCCTGAGCCAGATCGTCTTGAGCGATCTTTCCTTGCTTGGCGGCCGTGGTGAGCGTTCCGCTGCCGATGGGTTTGGACAGAATCAGCACGTCGCCGGGACGGGCTGCTCCGTTGGTAAGGATGCGATCGGGGTGCACGACACCGGTGACGCTGAGCCCGTACTTGATCTCCGCATCGCGAACGCTGTGACCACCGGCGATAACCGCACCGGCGTGCTTGACCCGTTCGGCGCCGCCGCTGAGGATGGTACCCAGTACATCGAGTGGGATTTGCTTATCGGGAAACCCCACGATGTTCAGCGCGGTCAGAGGGCGGCCGCCCATGGCATACACATCGGAGAGGCTGTTGGCCGCGGCGATCTGTCCGAATGCGAAGGGGTCATCAACCAGAGGCGGAAAGAAGTCAAGCGTGGTCACCAGGGCGGTATCCGCGCTGATCCTGTAGACCCCCGCATCGTCGAAGTGGTCCGAGCCGACCAGCAGATTCGGGTCCGTGAACTGGGGCAGTTCGCGCAAAACTTGCGCCATCGCTTCCACCGGAAGCTTGCCGGCTCACCCCGCGCAACTGGCGTAGTTCGTCAACCGGAATCGTTTTCCAAAAGCCATGGCATCAAGTGTATGCGAAGTTCTCGGATTGGGAAATCCGGTGGTGGGGGTGGCGCCCCGACCTGATAAGGGAAGTCGGGCATGCCGTCGAAAAGGCCCGTTTTGCGCAGGAATCGGAGTTTCCGGCACGTCTCGGCGGCTTGTTGGCCGATAAGAAGTAGGTTCGTCGGCGTTATGCCTCGTGCTCGTGATCGGGGCACGCGCCGCGCGGTGGTGGCCGGCGCTGCAACTGGTCGGTCATGGTGTGCGTAGAACATAAGGTGAGGTGCCCTACGCTGAGGAAGCGTCGGTTGCGCCACGTGTCCGGGACTGGACAGCGCCGGTTTTCCCGGCACAATGCGCGACGCTGCGACTAGGAAGGCGTGTGCGGGCGAGCGGTATTATCAGGGATTCGTACCAAAAATGGTCTTGAGAAGCGTTTTTCTTGGGTTTGGACTCCTGCTTTCCGGCCTGGCGGCCGCCGGTCCGGGCGATAGCGCCATTCCTGGAATTCGCGCTCACCTGCAGCCCAAGTCTTACTTCGTGCCCGTGGGTTCGCCCGTTTGGATGCAGTTCTCGCTCGAAAACACGACCGGTGAGCCGATTACGCTGACGGTTCCCGGGACGGAACCGGACATTCCGGCCCCCGAGATGGGGCTTCCGCTTTCCCACGTTTTCAGTGGACGAGCGGGGCGAGGCGTAACGGTAACGACTGAATCCAGCCAGCGCTGGGACCGGCCACTGAGCTACAAGGCGCCCACGTCGGCGCCCATATTGATGATCGCGCCCCATTCCACCGTGGGCACCACTATCGATCTCCGCGACTACTTTCCATCGTTTCGATCGGCGGGCGAATTTCGCGTGTCCTGGTCGCCCTACGGCGGTGAGGCGTTGAGCAAGACGGCGACGATCAGCATCACGCCGCTCAAGCAGGTGGAAATCCACACGGACGACGGCGTGATGACGGTGGAACTCTTCTACGCGGATGCGCCGAATACGGTGGCCAACTTCCTCGAGCTGGCCTCGTCCCACTTTTACGACGGCACGACGTTCCATCGCGTTGAGCCGGGTTATTTTGCTCAAGGGGGATGCCCCCGTGGTGACGGAACAGGCATCCGGCCCGACGGGAAGCGCGTTGCCGCTGAGCTCAACGCGCACGCACACGAGAAGGGGACGCTTTCCATGGCGTTGCTCGACGACGATCCGGAGTCGGCGAGCTGCCAGTTTTTCATTTGCAATACGCGGCAGAAGGAATGGGATGGTCGCTACACCGTCTTCGGTCGGTTGGTCGGTGAAAGCTCGCTGCGTGCGCTGGATAAGATTATGGCGGCCGAAGTCGACGAAAGCTCCCGGCCCCTGGAAACGATCTACATGCGGTCGTTGAGGGTGGTCGACGCCCCCAAGGGCGCGCCGAGCGGATCGAATTAGCCCAGGCTTTACACGCCGCACCAGGGCCGCGGGCGCCAGCCCTCGGACCTTCCGTTACACAATGTCACCAGACTTGCGCCGGGGGCTCTGACCCAGCATCCCGGTGCAAGACAGAATCGGCGGCGCCCATGGATCGCCCGTGCCCCGTTGACGGGGCATTCCCGCGAAGCGGGCCACCAGGCCGGCCTTTGGGGGTCGGTCAAAGATCATCCATCTCTGTCTGCGCCAGCCTGTTTCAACGGACTTTTTCGGTTTCGGGTAAGCCCGTTGAAACGGGCTGGCGCTAAGAGGAGCAGGGGTTGGTCGCTTCCCGGGCGTAAAACGTCCGGGCTAACGGCCCTTCGGGAAAGACCGCTGAAGCGGTCTGCCAAATACGAGCCACCAAAAACACTTCGCCACCAAAGGGTACGGTGTGACCGACGAGGCACTCGCCAAGATCGTCATGCACCTACCAGCTCCTGGTATCCGCCATGCCGCTTTTGAGGCCGGCTTGCTTGCCCTATCATGGTCGCCCATGGGTACCATCCGCGTAGACGGCGTTACCAAGCAATTCGGCACGACCATCGTCTTGGACGACGTGTCGCTGGAGATTCACCCCAACGAGCGGGTGGGGCTGATCGGGACCAACGGTTCGGGCAAGACCACGCTTTTCCGGATCATGAGTGGTCAGCTTGCCCCGGACTTGGGTACGGTGATCCGCGCGCAAGGAATGAACATCGGCCTGCTGTCTCAGGATCCCGATCTCTGCCCCACCAGAACGGTCCACGATGAGGCCGCCAGCGCGTTTGACGACCTTCTGCAAATGGAGCGCAAACTTCACGAGCTTTCCCATCAAATGGGCCAGCCTTCGGAATCGGAGGCCCTCGCCGGGCTTATGGACCGTTACGATCGTCTGAACCACCAGTTCATCTCGGCCGGTGGACACACGTTTCAAACCAAACTCAACGAGATTCTGGGCGGATTGGGATTCTCCCCCACGGATTACGACTTGCCCGTTCAGGTCTTATCCGGCGGGCAGCAATGCCGCGTGGCGTTGGCGAAACTGTTGCTCAAGGATTGCGACCTGCTCTTGCTGGACGAACCGACGAATCATCTCGATATCGACGCCGTTGCCTGGCTGGAAAAGTTCCTGGGCAACCACGCCGGCAATGTGGTGATCGTGTCGCACGACCGGTACCTGCTGGATCGGGTGTGCACGCGCATCATCGAGATCGAAAACACGCGGCTGACAAGCTACCCGGGCAATTACAGCAATTTTGCCAAGACCAAAGAGCTCAGAATACTCACCAATCAACGCAACTTCGAGAAAGATGCGGAGTTTATCAAGAAAGAGCGGGCGTTTATCGCCAAACATCTGGCCGGGCAGCGTACCAAGGAAGCGCAGGGCCGACGAACGCGCCTGGAACGGCGTTTGAAGGCCGGCGAGTTCAGGACCGAAGTCGACACGGCGCACCAATCGGCTCGATTTCAGTTCGAGACCACCGCGCGCGAAGACACCGAAGGCATTCGATGCGAAATGCTGCAGATGAGGTTCGACGACAATGAACTCTTCCGCGATCTGAGTTTTCAAATCCAACCCCGCGATCGGTTTGCGATCACCGGACCCAACGGAACCGGCAAGACGACGCTCCTGCGGATTATTCTCGGCGAGATCGAACCGACGGCCGGTCGGGTGTCTTTTCCGCCCATGCTGCGCCGCGGCTATTTCTCGCAACATGGCTTGCACTTGGAAGCTGAGCGCACCGTGCTCGAAGAGCTACGCGAAGCGGCTCCTCAGTTCAGCGAGTTTCAATGCCGCTCGCTGGCGGCCCGGTTTCGCTTTTGCGGCGACGATGTGTTCAAGAGGCTCGGATCCCTTTCGGGCGGAGAGGAATCCCGCCTGCGCCTGGCGACCCTGATCCTCGATCGCCCGGACATCCTGCTGCTGGACGAGCCGACGAATCACCTGGACATCCCTTCTCGTGAGGCGCTCGAAGACGCTTTGCGCGAGTTCGACGGGACCATTCTTTTTGTCAGTCATGATCGCTATTTGATCGACCGGATCGCGGATCGGCTGCTGGTGATGCGATCGGAGGGTTGCCGCGTTTATCACGGCAACTATTCGTATTACCTTGAGCAGACGGAGCAGACGGCGCTCCGCCGTTGTGCCCAGCGGGCGGACAGGAAAGACCAAAAGCGGAACAAGGAAACGACGCGCACGACGCGATCCGAGTTCGATCATCTTTCCATCGACGAACTCGAAGAACTCGTCATCCATCATGAGGTGGAGCTGGCTGCGATGCAGGAGCGGTTTGGCGACCCCGCGATCTACAAGGATCCCGAAGCCCTGGCGGATCTGCGCGAACGGGCACAGGCCATGCAGGCGGAATTGGCGGAGGTGGATCGCCTCTGGCAGGACCGCGTGGAGTCGCAATGACCCGATCCCCAAGAGAGGACCGAACGAATTGAGCGCCGTCCATGCTGCAAGTCCGTTGCGAGCGATCCGCATGGAGGATTTTGCCGACGTGGACCGTGTGTTCGCGATGCAGGGCGACGACATGCGCGTCCACAAGGGGCGCAGCGTCGTGGCTTTGTCCATCGACGGCGGAACGTACTACCTCAAACGCTTCTGGTGGACCCCGTCGCAGGCCTTGAAGCGGTTCGTGGCACGCGGGTTCCACGAGATGCGCATGATCGACTGGCTCAACGACCAGGGCTTCGCCGGACCTGATATCGTGCGGCGGGGGCAAGGCGGTGTGTTTCCAATTATTACGAAGGTGTTTTTTCTCATGAGGGAGGTTCCGGGCGAGCTGGCGTTGGAGGCCAAGTGGCGCGACCGCGAGGTGGATCGAACCCGGCTCATCCGGGACCTCGCCGGCTTCGCCGCGCGCCTCCACGATGCGGGGTTTGTTCATACGGATTTTTCGGAGCGCCATATACTGGTCGGTGGACCCCATGAAGGCGACCGACAGGCCGACTTCACGTTTCGTCTGATTGACGTGGAGCGGGCGAGCTTGGCCAACCGGAGCGTCGGTAGGGCGGCGGCGGATATCGCAACGCTGGTCGCGAGTGTGGCCGATGATGAACTCCAAGAGGCGGTGTGGCAGGCGTTTCTGGAGGTATACGTGGCCCAGCGGTCTTCGCTGCCGCGCGGCGTCGATTTTCGCCGGCTTGTCGCCAAGGCCAAGCCAACGAAATCGTTCTGATAGCGGGACAAGAACATGGACCACCAAGGCACGAAGACACCAGAGGCCGAGTAGAAACATGTCCGTGTCCAAGGTCAATCATGGAAGCACCCGACCTGGCGTACATGATACCTGTGGCGGCTTGGGCACCCTTTTTGTCTGCGGTCTTGGCGCCGTCAGCTATCAGCCGTCAGCTATCAGCCGTCAGCGAGCCACATGGCCGGGACACGATCGGCGGTTTCAGTGCCGTGCGGTCCTGCAGCCTGAAGGGCGGCGCTGCGGTAGCCGCAGTTCCGCTCTTTGCTGCGGACCCACGGTCACCGCGCAACCCGTACGATTCGACTCTGCCGGAGGCAGCAAGGCGTCACGATGCGTGCACGTCACGGAGAAGACGACCCTTGCAGTGGCGGGCGGTTGGGGGACGGCGCGATCCGGGGGCGACGCTGCGCTTGCCCCCGGCTACTATAGATCAGGCCTTCAGCCTGCCATCAGGGCCGCCAATTCTGTCATGCCCTCTGTGTCGTTCGCCCCTGCTTTCGACCTTGGACCTTTGACTTTCGACGTTGGACTTCCAAACTTGAACCTTTAGTTCGCCATCTATGATTCCCATGCCCGCCAAACCGCTAACGAGCCGCAATAGCCAACAGACCCAACCGTGCCAGGAGGCAGGCTCCTCGCCGGTGCGTCTTGTTTACGAGCGAATCAGCTTGGTCCCGGGCGGGTGCGCCAAGGTGCTGGTCGCGTACGCCGGTGATCCCCCCCCTGGCGCCCCGCGGCCGGCCCTGCCCCCCGCGTCCGCGTGGCGCGAGTCGCTCGGGCGGCTCTGCAGTAGCGCCGGAGGTCTTGAGCACTCCA
>JBHHUB010000084.1:0-16578 GCA_046753625.1 Phycisphaerae bacterium
ATTTTTCCCTTATTTTGTAGGGTTTTCTTCATTTCCATCGCGTTTTGCTATGAGGACAGTAGCGGCCATGAGTCCTTATTTTGGACACACTAGGCCAGTAGGAAGTGTGGCGTAGAGTGTGGCGGTCGGTCCAGGAACCTATTTGAGCTCGGACGACAGGTCGAACAACCTGAAGTCTTGGTAGTTCTTGAGCATCACACCTGATCCCGCCTGCCGGGACAAGGCCTGTTGGGCCCTCGGGTCGACGCCGTACAGCCCGAGCCACGATATGAAGGTGGTTCGCAGTGCGTTCAGGTCCACGGTGTGGCTCTGGTCGAGACTAAGAATGAACTCCACGCATCGCTGATCTGGAAGTCAGGGGGTAATCGTAGCGGCACCGGGGATGACCCGGACGGGGAGGCGGCCTTGGGGCCAGTGGTAGAACGTGTCCACCTGAAGCAGCGCGGCGTTTTCAAGATGTTGAACCGACCCGCCTGGCCAGAACACGGTGATTTCGTCGATCCGATCCGGGTCGCCGAGCCCGAAATGTAGCCGCCGGTCGCTTTGCGACAGGTAGCTGCTCGCGCCCATCACCTGCCGGACGATGATCCGATCGCCGATACGAAGCACAATCCGAGCGCCGATCGCGGATCGGTTCGATGCGCCCTCGAGCCAGAAACTGATGAAATGGCCCGTACGCTCGGTTTCGTTGAGTCCGATGATGGCCGGTCCATCGTTGACGGTGATCACATAATCCAAGTCGCCGTCGCCGTCCAAATCACCGGTGGCCAGCCCGCGCGACACGGCCGGGGCGCCGATGAGTGCGCCGGCCGCGTCGGTCACGTCGAGGAAGCGGGCGGTGTCAAGATCGAGACATTCGTAGAGCGTATCCGGTTGGGCGAACGCGGTACCCTGGTTGTATTGGGCGATGTTGTCCTCGATGTGGCCGTTGGCGACGAGTAAATCTTCGTCGCCGTCGTTGTCGGCGTCGAAGAAATCAACGCCGAACGCCAGCCGCTTGCGGGCGGTGGCACCGAGCCCCACCGCATCGGAGGATTCTCGGAAGAAGAACGGCTCGCCTTGCACGTAGAGCGCGTTGGACTCGGATTGGAAGTTGGTGCAGATGATGTCCCACATCTGATCGCCGTTGACGTCGGAAAAATCGGCCCCCATGCTGCCCTCCTCCGCCCCGACTTCACTGTAGGCCACGCCGGCGTACATGCCTCGCTCGGTAAAGCCGCCGCGACCGTCGCTCAAGAAGAGCGCGTTGGCGGCGGTGTCGTTGGCGACGTAAACGTCCTGATCGCCGTCATTATCGAGGTCGCCGATCGCCAGTGCCAAACCCTTACCCGATTGGGCCGGCGACGCCAGCCGATCGCTTACGTCCGTATACGTCCCGTCGCCGTTGTTTTGCAGTAACGAATCGGGCACGGCGTCGTAGAGGATCGGCGTGCAGTAGACGTGGTACCCGGCGGAATAGCACTTGATCGCCCGATCCAGGGCATAGTCGACGTAACGGACCACGTAAAGATCGAGATCACCGTCGCCGTCCATGTCTAAGAAGCCGGCGCTGGTGCTCCAGCCGCGGCCGGTGGGAATGCCTGCCTTCTGAGTGACATCGACAAACCCATTGCCCGTATTGCGAAGCAAGCGGTCGTCGCCGAAGTAGCTCGTCAGGTAAACATCGGTCCAACCGTCGTTGTCGAAATCACCGGCCGCGCCGCCCATGCCGTAGCGAGCCGAGGTAAGCCCCCACGCTTGGGTCGCGTCACGAAACGCCCCGTGGCCATCCCCAAGGTACAACCGATTGCCGGCGTCCGCCGGCACGGGGCCGGTCAGGTTCCCGGAGTCGACAAACAGCACGTCGGGCGCGGCGTCCCGATTGAAGTCCGCGATGATTACGCCGCCGCCCATGATATCCGGCATGTGTCGCGCCGGTGACCGCGAGGCGTGATGGGTGAATCGCAAGCCGGTCCTGGCGACGCCGTCGACAAACCGCAGATGGGTTTGGATCGTGGAAGCGTTGGATCGAGCGGCGGGCTCGGTCAACGGCGACGGTCGGCGTTGAAGCCAGAGCGTCCCGGCCACGAGGATCGCCGCGGCGATTAGTAAGATGGAAAGGGTCTTGAGCGTCATGCGCGGACCTTAGGGTTCCTTGCGCTGTAGCGATTGCAACGCCGTCGATGCCTCTTGGGCCTTGTCCGGTTGATGCGTGTCGCGGTAAAACGCGACGAGCTTCGTGTAGAGCGCCTTCGTAAGCGAGGCGTCCGCGTTTTGCAGGGCCGCGCGAATGTGCGACTCACACGCCCGCGGGTCGGCCGCGCCGCACGCGTCCTCGACGCCCTGCCAGCGACTGACCCGCTCCAACTCGGCCCGCTCGCGCGCGTTGATTCCGTGTTGCAAGCGCCGGGCACGCGCCAGAAACGGTGCGGCCTCGTCCGGCTTGCCGAGCGCCACAAGAACCCGTCCGAGCGTGTTGTTGGCCGAGACGTGATTCGGATTGATGTCCAAAACGTCTTGCAGCCGGCGTCGGGCGTCGTCAAACCGGTCTTGATGAAAACAGATCAGCCCGCGGAGAAACATGGCGTCCGCGTTGCCCGTAGCCATCAGGCGCGTCCAGCATGAGTCGAGCGTCGCCCCCGCGAGCTCCACGTCGCCCATCCCGAACGCGGCTTTTGCCAGAAGCCAGGCGGCTTCGGGATCGTTGGGCTCGGCCGCGCGAAGCGATTGGAGCAGCGTCATGGCCTGTTTGAATCGCTTGGCCTCGATGAGCAACACGGCCATGTAGCGGTTCATGTTCCGGGAGGGGTGCGTGATCATTCGCGGCTCGTGGAGATCAATCAGCGCGTCCCAGTCCGACCGCGAACGCAGGGCGCGATCGTAGGCACCGACGACGCGATCGCTGTTGGGCCATTGGCGGTAAAGCGCTTGAAGCGTACGCACATGACCCGGCGTCACCCGCCCGATGAGCGAAACCTCGTCTTGAATCCGCGCCAGCACGGCCAGCGTCTCAGGCGTATCCTCGAATTCATCAGCCAAAGCGCGGACCTCGGATTCCGGCGGTGGATCGTTTTCCCGCCGGTCGCTTTGGGTGGGCGGTGGATCGTTTCCCCGCTCGTCGTGTGGCGCGGGCGGTGGATCGATTCTCCGCTCGTCGTTGGGAGTGCGATGTTGTTCGTTTCCCCGCTGGTCGCTTGCATTGGGTTGGTCAGTCGGATTGCACGAGACCGCCAACACCGCGACAACCACGACCGCGCCAACCAAACCCGCGCGAACCATGGCCACAGCAGCCACGGCCGCGCGCGTTCCACGCAACAGCATCGCGAAGGATCGGTGTTTTCGAGCAACGGGCATCGGCATGTCTCAAGTATCGCGTTCCCCACGCGGTGCGCCAATACAGAAGTGCGTCAGTCGACAAACGCTGGTGCATGGCCGTTTTAGCGGCTTCCCAGTAGCGTCCGAGCCCCGTTCACGGGGCTTTCCCCGCGAAGCGGGCTACTAAGGCCGGTCCTTCAGGGCCGGTTAGAGATCATCGGTATCTGTCTGAGCCTGCCCGTTTCAACGGGCTTGCCCGAAGGCAAGAAAGCCCGTTGAAACGGGCTGGCGATCAGTGGGGGGCGGACCGCTTCCCGGGCGCAAAACGTCCGGGCTAATAGCCCTTCGGGAAAGACCGCTGAAGCGGTCTGGTGCGGAGCGTATTCGGCGACCAAGCTTGTGATGCCACTAGCGGCACCTACCGGGGTTCGGGCGATGAAGGCTCGGTTGTGATGTCGACAACTTCCATCATGGCGTAGTGTTTCCCGTCGTAGCAATGGAAAACGTAGAGGTCGCCCGGGCGAAGTGGCGCATTAGTGCGTTCGTACTCCGACTTGGGCGCTTCATACAGTTCGTCAAAGCTGGTGTCCTTGACCAGCATCGACGCCGGGATATTGTGTCCGCGCACATCGAAGTGGCGAAGAACCAACTGGTCCTTCTTCTGGGTCATGAGAAAATCGCTACGCCCACTTACCTGCTTGAATCCTTTGGCAAAGCTCACGCGGGATAGCTTGTTCGGCGACAAAACGGCTTCCCCTATACGGATTCCTCCGTCGAAATTTCGTGTGCCGTCCGGTTGGTAGGCCCAGCGCACATGGGCGTACCGCACGCGGTAGCCAACCAACGCGCAGGCCTTTTGGTCGCCCGCGCAACCTCCACGTTGGCGCGCAGCCCCCAATAGCCGGGTTTGTGAGTTGAAACACTCAGCTTTCCTGCGCGGACCGGATCGGCCACGAAATAGCCCAAAGCATCGGTGAATGTAACGGCTTCTTGATCGATGGAAATGACCAAGCCTTCGAGATTCTTCTCGTTACCCTCAAGCCGCACTCGTCCCATCACAGACGCGGCTGTTTGCTGGCTGGTGGGATCGAGAACAATGTCGTCCCAGATGATTAGTGCTCCCGCGTGGAGGATCACTCTTCGTATGTACTTGTCAAAACCGGGCGAGATGATGTGCAGTTCCACGGGTTGGGTGGATCTTCGAATGATGACGGGCTGCAACACGGCTTCACTCGTTGAAATCCTTCCAGGTAGGTAACCGCTAGAATGCCCGACAAAATGTAGCTCGGTGCGGGCAAGTGCGGTTTGCTCGTTCGGCGTGCTGATGGTGAAGACAATCACCGCAACTTCGAAGCGATGCTCGGTTTTCAGCTCCTCCTCGGCGCGGGCGATGGCTTCGTCAAGCGACTTGAATCGCTGCTGTCGAACCGTTGTCTTGCTAGCATCTATCACAGCAGCGCCTTGAGTATAGGAAGGCGGACCTGCAGCCGAAAGGTCTACCGAGCAGAGAATGCCGCCAAGAGCTAGCGTCAAGGTGAGGGCAAACCGAAGACTGTACGATATCGACATGATGGTTCCTTCCAATGCTGCACGTGCGTAATCACGACCGTTGCGGCAATCCATCCATTATTGTAGACGGTGAAACGGCCCATGGCAAGGTGCAACGCAGGCGCCCGCCCGGTTTCAACGCCTCCAAGACCCTGCCGCGACCGCGCTACAGCCGTTCCGTAATGCTCTTGCCTTGCAGGAATAGTTGCAGGTAGTCACGGCCGCCGGCTTTGCTGTCTGTTCCGGACATGTTGAATCCGCCGAAGGGTTGGACGTCGACCAGCGCGCCGGTGCACTTGCGGTTGAAGTAGAGATTGCCCACGTGGAACTCGTGCCGCGCCCGCTCCAGCCGCAATCGGTCGTTTGAAAAGAGCGCCCCGGTCAGCCCGTAATCCGTTCCGTTGGCAATGGCCAGGCCATCGTCGAAGTCCTTGCACTTGATCACCGCGAGCACCGGCCCGAAGATTTCCTCCTGCGCGATCCGGGCGCCGCGATCCACGTCGGCAATGATCGTCGGCGGTACGAAATAGCCCTTTTCGGGAACCTTGTGACCACCGGAGACGTTTCCGCTGCCTGAAGCCGATCCGCCGGAGTTGCCGCCCCCGACCACGACGCGACCCTCGCCCTTACCGATTTCGATGTACTCGGAGATCTTCTTGTGGGCCGACGGGTCGATCACCGCACCCATGAAGAAATTATCCGGCCCGGTCGTATCGCCGATGGTTAGTTCCCGCGTTCGCGATTCGATGCGCCCGAGTAAATCGTCGTAGATGTCCGCATGCGCGATGAGCCGGCTGCACGCCGAGCATTTCTGACCCTGAAACCCGAACGCGGCGGCCACCACGCCTTCCGCGGCCGCATTCAGATCGGCCGTTTCGTCCACGACCGTGCAATCCTTGCCGCCCATTTCCAGCACGGAGCGTTTCAGCCAGATTTGGCCATCCCGCACCTTGGCGGCCTTTTCGTAAATGCCGACGCCGACCTCGCGGGATCCGGTAAAGGAAATGAACCGCGTTTTGGGATGGCAAACCATGGCGTCGCCCACCGATCCGCCCGGACCGGGGACGAAGTTCAGCACATGCTTGGGCAGGCCGGCCTCGTGCAGCACCTCGACGATCTTGGCCGCCACCACCGGCGACGTGCTCGCCGGCTTGAGGCAGATTGTATTGCCGGTGACCAGACCGGCCGTCGTCATGCCGGCGCAGATCGCCAGCGGGAAATTCCACGGCGGAATCACTACGCCCACGCCGAGCGGCATGTAGCGCAGCTCGTTTTCCTCACCGGAAAAGGGTGTTACGGGATGGGCGCCGGCCAGGCGCATCATCTCCCGGCCGTAGAAGTCCAGGAAATCAATGCCCTCGCACGCGTCGGCGTAGGCTTCGATCCAGCTCTTGCTGGTTTCGAAGATCATCCACGCGGCAAGCTCATAAATTCGGCGGCGCATGATGGCCGCCCCCTTGATGAGAATCCTCGCCCGCGCGTCGGGATCGAAGCGGCTCCATTCGGCGAAGGCGTCGTACGCGCTGCGCACGGCCTTGTCCGCCAGATCGGTGTTGGCTTTGGCCACGACGCCGACGACGCGATCGGGATCGGCCGGGCTGACGGATGTAAACGTCTCCCCGGTCATGATCGGCTCGCCGCCGATCCACAGGGGGTACTCCCGGCCCAGTTCACCTTTGACCTGAGCCAGCGCCGCGAGCATTTTTCGGCGAGGCTCTTGAGCATTGAAATCGACGTAAGGCTCCGGGGCGTATGGTGACAGCATGGCAAACCCTTCCTGTATTTGAGGCAACCGTTCGGGCGGCAAGGCCCGTACCTTTCGACCCTCTAGTTTGTACACGAGGCAGCAACCTCAGGAAAGAGAGCCCGCCCGGGTGGCCAACCTCCTTTTGGAGGTGGGGGAGCCGATGATGGTGACCGACTGACGCCCGATCTCATCGCCCAATCAAGCCTCCACATTTCGGCGTCCGCGCTCTGGCAACCGTACCGGATGGCCTTCAAACTCCTAGTGTGCGCGAGATCATCGGCTCCCCCATGTCCAGTAGGACATGGGGCACCCGCTTTTCAGAGCACCGCGGCGCATGGCCGGTGACATGCTGCCGCGGACGGTCCGCAGGCTCGCGCCGGCGGCTGTGAGGCGTCCTCCTCGAAGCGCCACGACCACGACGAGAATCCGTTTGCCGGGGAGGGTTCATCAATGGCTCGTTTGGGCATACAATTCGCTTTCGGTGTGACGTGGAGCGATTGGAAGCCCAGACGGCTGGGCTGGTTCCATCGGAACAGGAAGCAAGCAAAAAAGGTTCAAAATGATGAAATCAGTCAAGCTCGCGGCGGTGGCGGTCGGGTTTTTGCTGGCGACGGGTGTGGCGGCGGTGGCAGATGAGCGTGTGGACGCCGCGCAGAAACGCATCGCAAAAGCCTGGGCGCGGGTGGAATCGGTATCCGCGAAGTTCACGATGAAGCAGCGGGTCGATACGAACGAGATGAGCATTACGACCGATGGCACAGGCACGCTTGAGTTGCAGATAAAGGGTGGAAAAACCTTCTCCCGAATGGAAATGAAAACGCATTCCATGCAGGTGGTCGGTGGCCAGGAAATCAAGACCGATGCGGAGATTGTTTCCGTCGACGATGCCACGTTTCTTTACACCCTTTCCAAACAGCAAGGTGCGCCGCCCTTCGCGATGAAGAGCAAATCCCAGCCCAAGAGTTGGGGCGGCGACCAGGCCGCGTTCGATCAGATGAAGCAGCAGTTCACGCTCAAGCTCCTCGACGACGCAACCATCGAGGGCCGTACCTGCTTCGTTATCGAGGCAACGCCCAGGAACCCGAACGGAGCCACGATTGCCAAGATGGTGTCGTACTTCGATCAGCATTCGGGCATGATGATCAAATCCGTATCCCTGAACCAATCCGGCAAGCCCACGCAGGAGATGGCGTATACGGACCTCAAGTTCAACAAAGGTATCGCCCCCGAGCGGTTCGTCTTCGAGGCGCCCGATGGTGTGACGGTGATGGACATGTCCGGGCGGTAGGGGGGACGCATTCCGGTCCGCGTTTTTCATCAACGGCGGTCTCCCCGGAGGCCGCCGCATGGCGTACGCCGCCCAAAACAGGAATCTTCTCAGAAAAGGAGGCAGGACACATGGCCTTTCATCTTCTTGCGACCTGGCTGACGCTTTCCGTCGTCGCTCAGCCGCCCGCCGATACGGGTTTGGGGATCCGTTCCGCCGTAGTCAACGTGGCGCTCGCCTCGGAACGCTACCTGAGGACCGCCGAGCTCGAGGCGCAGTTCGACGCCCGCCGCCAGCGGTTCAAGGAGGAAGCCAACGCCCGGCAGGACGAAATCGACAAGAAAGGGCGTGCGTTGCAAGAGCAGCTAAAGCCCGGAACCGAAGCCTACGCCCAGCGGCAGGAAGAGCTCGCGATGCTCCAAGCCCGCTTGCAGTATTTCGCCGAGTCGACCAAACAGGAGTTGGATGCCGCCTTGGCTGCCGCGTTGCGGAGTATTTACACCGATATTCAGCAAGCGGTCCGCGAAGTGGCCCAGGAGAACGGTTACGACGTTGTGCTCGCCGCCGACGAGTTGCCCGCGAACGTGCCGCCTTCGCCCAAGCTCGCCACGCAGGAAATCCTGTGGCAGAAGGTCGTCTATTGGAACCCCGGAATCGACATCACGGCCGATGTGATCGCTAGGCTCAACGCCCGATACGCCGCCCAATCCGGTGGAAACGGTTCGGCGCCATTGCCATAGGGGGCGACGCTTGACCGGAGATGACCCCGGAGCGGATCCGTAATGGCCACAGCGGGCCGGTTCCAAGCACCGGGCGCAAGCCCGGTGACTTCCCGCGTTTGCGAGCACCGCGGCGTAAGCCCGGTGGCATCCCGCCACGGAAGGTCCGCAGGCTCGCGCCAGCGGCTCTGAGCGGGCGTACAAAACTCGCCACAACCCTCCCGGACCTGCTGGAGCCCACAGGCTGCCCGCCGATTGAAAAAAAGCCTCACTTCGTCCATAATGCGCCGCGATGAGCCGGCGATTCCAGCGGCACGTCCGGGTGGGTCGGGGGCTGGCAATCGCGTAGCCGGCAGAGGCTCCGCTCGTGTGCTTGGCCCGGCCGGAGGCCGAATCCGACGAAGCTGTCCAGGACCGATGGGTTGGGCCCGATGCCGGAGGCTTGATCCCACTGAAGCGGAACGGTTGCCTTGAGACACCAGCATACAATCCGTCACGAGATCGAAATAGGCGGGCGTGGTCTCTTTACGGGCGAGCCGGTGACGATGCGCATCCGGCCGGATGCGGTGTATGCGGGCATCGTTTTCGTTCGAACGGATCAGTCGCCGCCCATCCGCATCCCGGCTCGGGTGGAGAACGTTTCCAAGCGGGCACGAAGAACGGCGTTGCAGAATGGTTCGGTCGCCGTCGAGACGGTCGAACACTGCCTCAGCGCGTGCTCGGGACTAGAGATTGACAACCTCCGAATCGAGCTAACCGGCAACGAAGTTCCTGCGATGGATGGAAGCTGTCTGCCGCTCGTCAAGCGCATGCGCGACGTCGGAATCTGCGAGCAGGACGCGCTGCGCGAGGTATGTACGGTTACCGAGATGATTCGGATCGTCGACGGGGATGCCGAAATCATCGCCCTGCCGCCGTTGGATTCGGAAAAGGAGCAGCTCGAGATTACCTACGATCTCGATTACGGATCGAGCGGTCCGATTGGGCGCCAGATTCATCAGATTACCGTATCGCCGGAGCGGTTCGAGACGAACATCGCCCCGGCACGGACGTTTGTATTGCGTCAAGAGGCCGAAGCCCTTCTGGCGGCCGGTATGGGCAAGCACCTGACCCACGCGGACCTCATCGTCTTTGGCGACGACGGTCCAATCGACAATGAGCTCCGCTTTCCCGATGAGTGCGTCCGTCACAAGATTCTCGACATCATCGGCGATCTGGCGTTGCTGGGTTGTCCGATTGTCGGTCGAATTCACGCGAGGAAAACTGGGCACAACCACAATCATGCCCTCGTTCGGGCGCTCCGCGCGCAGCGCAGCGCCACCGAGCAGCTTTCCCTGCTGACCCAACCGCCGCAAATGGACGTGGAGCGCATTCAGAGGATTCTGCCCCATCGCTATCCTTTTTTGATGGTGGATCGTATCGTAGAGCTTAAGGGATCTGAGCGAGCCGTCGGCGTCAAGAATATCTCCTTCAACGAGCCGTTCTTTCAGGGCCATTATCCCGGCAACCCCATCATGCCGGGCGTGCTGGTCATCGAGGCGTTGGCGCAGATGGGCGGGATCCTGCTCAGTCAGGAGCTCGAGCACAAGGGTAAGATTGCGGTGCTCCTCAGTCTGGACAAGGTCAAGTTTCGCCGGGCGGCGCGGCCCGGAGATCAGTTGCTCTTGGAAGTTGAAACGATCAAAGTTAGATCATCCACCGGACACATTCGCGGCCGGGCGCGGGTCGCGGGTGAGTTGGCGGCGGAAGCCGAAATCAGATTTATTCTTAAGGATGCCGAATAGGCGTTCCGCCGGAGTCTACGAGAGTCGTGAGTATTCACCCTACAGCCGTCATCGACCCGAGCGCCAAGATCGGCCGGGATGTTGAAGTCGGAGCGTTCAGTGTCATCGGTCCTGATGTGGTCTTGGGCGATGGCTGCAAGATTCGCAATCACGTTACCATTGACGGCCACACGACGCTCGGCGCGAGATGCGAGGTGTTTCCGCAGGCCGTTCTGGGTCTGCCGCCCCAAGACATCAAGTACCGCGGCGAGCGTACCACGCTTGAGATCGGCAACGACAACGTCTTTCGGGAAATGGTGACCGTACATCCGGGAACGGAAAACGGGGGCGGCGAAACGCGCATCGGCGACCGCAATTTGTTGCTGATCGGGGTGCACATCGCGCACGACTGCCGTATCGGCAACGACTGCATCATGGCCAACTACGTTCAGTTCGCGGGTCATGTCCACGTCGAAGACAACGTGAACATGGGGGGGCACAGTGCGGTGCACCATTTTGCGACCATCGGCAAGCATGCGTTTGTGGGCGGCATGACGCGGATCACCGCCGACGTGCCGCCGTTTATGGTTGTGGTGGCCGCCCGAGGAACCCGATCGGAAATCCGCATGGTCAACGGGGTCGGTCTTCAGCGCAGCGGCTATGACAATCAGGATATTGCCGAACTTAAGAAGACGTTCATGCGGCTTTTCTCGCGGCGCGCCCGCATGGATGGAAGCGCCATTCGCGACCGCATCCTCGACATCCTCAACGCCGAACCCGTCAACGAGCATGTCGGGTATCTTTGCCGCTTCCTGCTTCGCTCGTTCGATAAAGGTCGTCACGGTCGGTACTTGGAATCCTTGCGCAACGACGAGGTGCATCGCAAGACGTGGAGCACGCAATCGGAGTTTACGCTCACCGTGCACGTGGAGGGCAAGGGTCGGGTGGACGACGTTCCCGCGTCTCAAAAATCCGTATCGCGCATCGTTCGGGAGCTGACCGCACGGCCCGAGCCGGGCTGGGTGTTCGCCGGCTGGGACGGCGGATTGTCCGGTTCCGACAATCCCCAACATCTGGTCCTCGATGCGGACAAGGCGGTAACTGCGGTGTTCCACAACGGCTCCTCTACTTGAAAGACGGCTCATGCCCACACCCATTCCGGTTGTCGTCGTCGGCGCAGGCCACATGGGGCGCCACCACGCCCGCATCTACAGCCAACTTTCCTCGTGCCGGCTGGTGGCCGTCGTGGATGTCGATCGCGGCCGAGCGGAATCGCTTACGACCCAATTCGGCGGTACCGCCGCGACAAGCCTGGACGAGGTGACCACGGAATTCCATGCCGCTTCTGTAGCGGTGCCAACGGTACGGCACAATCAGGTCGCCATGGAGTTGATGGAGCGAGGCGTCCACATCCTGGTCGAAAAGCCGCTCGCGCAGGACATTCCCCACGCGCGGCAACTTCTCGATGCGTCGCGTAAGCTCGGCCGCCTGCTTCAGGTCGGCCATTCCGAGCGGTTCAATCCGGTCGTACAGGCCATGCTGCGCCTCAAGGTGACCCCCAAGTTCATCGAGGCGGATCGGATCAGCCCGTTTACGTTTCGCAGCGCCGACATCGGTGTGGTGTTCGACATGATGATCCACGACATCGACATCGTGCTTCATTTGGTGCAGAACAGAAAGTACGAGATCGACGCGGTTGGTGTAAACGTGTTGGGTTCGTGTGAGGACGTTGCCAACGCGCGCATACGTTTCGAGGGTGGGGCCGTAGTCAACCTCACGGCGTCGCGGCTGGCGTTGAAGACCGAACGAAAAATCCGGATTTTCTCGCCGACCGGTTACATCTCCATGGACTACCACAACAAATCCGGCGTGGCGATCAAGTTGGACGACAATCTCGACCTCATCCGCATGGCCAAGGAGCGGCATTTCGACGACCTTTCGCAGATGGCCAACCTGGATTTCGGTTCCATGGTCAAGATCGAGCCGCTGCGCGTCAACGATATCGAGCCGCTTACTGCGGAGTTGGAATCCTTCTTGACATCCATTCGAGACGGCAAGGACGCCGCGGTCAGCGCCGAAGATGGGTACGCGGCGGTGGAGATGGCCGAGCGCATTACCCACGCCGTGCGCGATCAAAACCTGGGCGGATGCCTGACCAGCGCTATGAATACGTAGTATTGTGGCCTGAGTCGCCGGACCGATGTCACGCCCTGTGCGGCGCGCGCGGTTAGGCCGAGACCATGGCCGGTTGGGAGGATGATTCATTCATCAAGCGAATCAGCGCGTGTGCGGTCGACTCGGCTGATGCCTTCTTGGAAAGAATCGCAACCGCTTGCAGGCGACCCGCCCACTCTTCTTGAATCCAATTGCACTTGCGACTCCAATACGCCACGCGTATGCACTCGGATCGCTGTGACGATTGCAGGCATTCATGGAAGTCCAAACCGTTGTAGCAAGTGCTGTCAATATCAAGCAGAATCAAATCAGGGCGGACCTGAAAAACGGCTTTGGATGCGGCGATCGCATCGCCGACAATGTGATGGGGAACGCCCAGCGCGCGCAGGTGATTCCCGACATGCAGCGACGGCGCAAGCTGAGATTCCACAATCAAGATACCGGGCAAGTGCTCCCCTCCTCGCGAACCATTCGGGTGACCCGGTCGACGATCCGCGCATCGAAGGTTCGCGCAAACGGGAACCCTCAGCCCGTAGTGTACGATTCACACGCGCGGTTTGCGCCGCTTCTTCCGATCCGATAATGATCAGGCGGATTGGGGACGAAATCTTGGCATCGCGCCATGCCGCATCGGCGGCTGGAATCAGGCGTCGGCACCGTCGAGGCGGTCCGGGTTTTCTTCCTCGTCGATGCCGGCAAGAAGAGCTTGCGCTTTGGCGAAGAGATTGGATCCATCCAAGTCGCTGGGCAGCATGTCGTCGAAGACGGCGCTCATCCTCTCGAAATCCTCGATCGCCCGATAAAACGCGATGCCCAGCGCGTCGACATCCAGGCCGAATGCCGATGAGGCCAGGGTTCGAAGCGTAACGGCAATAGCGGCAGACCGGCCGTCCTCGCGAAACGGGACCGCCCCAACCCAATACGCCAGTTGCCACAAACCCATGGCTTTATCTGTGGCCGGTTCCGACTGCGGCGGCAAGTGATGGTTGGTGATCGCAAAGGTCAGCACCGGGGGAAAACGCCAGCGGTCGAAGATCGCTCCGGCCAGGTGGGCGTGGTTGGACCCTACCGATTCCGTTTCCAGGCGGACGGTATCTTCGTCCGTGGCCATGCCGTCCGCGCGGACGTGGTCCCGGTAGGTCGCCCCGATCTCCTGAGCCAACATGGGGACGGCGAAATCCTGAAGCAAGCCCACCAGAAAGGCCTCCTCGGGGCATTTCGCGTTCGCGACCGGTGTGGCGAGCGCCAGTTGCCTCGCGGTGCAGGCACGCAGGAGGCTTCCGAGCCAACAAACCTCCAGATCGATCGGTAGCCCGGTCCACTGCTGGGACATCTTCGCGAGCTGAAATGCCAAGGCCACGACCTTTACCTGCTTGAGGCCGAGCACAACGGCCGCACGCCTCAGCGTGGCGACCTCGTAGTGCTGCCCGTAGAACGGTGCGTTGGCGAGCTTCAAGAACTTGGCGGTCAGCGCGCCGTCCGTGCGGACCGCCTCGACGAGCTGACCCAAATCGCACTTCGGGTCCGAGCAGAGCTGTATGATCCGAGCGCCGGTCTTCGGCAAGGAGGGCAGATCGATGTCGGTCGTGAAATTCATGTCAACTCCGTTGTTCGTGCAGAACGACTTTGCCCCCGGCGGGGCTGGGCCCCTTGGGTTCTCGGTTGGTGTCTCCAAAGCCCCGGTGACCCCGCGTGATCCTGGGAAACAGCACCTATGGCTTTCTTCATCGAACATCGGAAAATGTGGCCGGGCACTTGGTTTCACTCTATGTGTCCAATTCAAGGCGCGCGGGCCTGTCAAAGTCCGATAAATCGACCTCGCCCGGTCGATGGCCCAAGCCGCACCGGCGGGAATCCGCAGACCCATACGTGGCGTAGGCGATGTGGGCGCGTCACGCGGTGTCCGCGCCGGGGCGATCCGCCAAGAACAGCGTGAATACAGGGGTATTCTATTGTGCAAACGCAAAAACCCCTATTCCTGTAGGGTTTTGTGATTGTTAAGGCGAGTGAGGTCGGATCGCTGTCGATAAATCCCTACATAAACGCCAGTGCCGTTTCCTGCACGACGGCACCCCCACCGAACCGACCGATCTTAAGCCGTCGTGCATCGACGAAAGCCGTTAAGGGTACTTCAAGTTTATTGAGGGTTGGTGCCATGATTCTTGTCTACTGGATGATTGACGTTATCGAAGGTCTGGTTCCTTTGATCAAGCTCGGCATGGAAGGCTAGGTGGATCGTTATGATTGTCTATCCACTTTCGGCTCGAGAGGATCGCAGGGTTCGCCTAGCGGTGCGTCTCGTGCCACTCATCGCGGTGGCGACGCTCATGTTGCTGATTGCTACAGCGATGGCATCGGCTCAAGGGTGAGCGTACCGTCCACGTTGATGTTGCGGTCGACGATTGCACGACGACGATGGTCCAAGACACGGTGGCGGTTCCGGGCGAATTCCACCCAGAATGAACCGGCCATCGGGGCCAGCAGGGAGAACCCCGCCATGACTGCATGCACGGCTGTGAAGCTTTTCGAAACGAGCATCAAACCATAGCACGTCATCGAAAGGCCCAGCAGCCCCATCCATACAACCCGCTGGTGCGATCGGTTTTCCAGGGCCGTCCAATTCGCGATCGGTACGGGTAGCCAGCATCCCCCGGCCGCCAGCAGCACCATGATCAACAGCGTCCTCGTCGGCAACAGTCGAGCGAATTGCACATAAGCCCCCCGCACCAAACCGCCGATCGCATCACCCACAAGATAGCAACCCGGAACGTTGCTGATAACCTTGGTGCCGTACTTGATGGCGTGGCGATCGGCGAGCCCGCCAAGCCCGGCGGTTCGCATGTCGCCGAAGATCACCAGCTTGCCGCCCGCGCGCCGAGCCAGTTCTTCCGGCGTAGCGTTGAGGAGCTGTTCATAGGGCACCGTGCGTTGCGCCCAAGCCTCGGGTGGGTCCAACATGAACATACTGGTCCCCACCAGATCGCGATCCGCGATGCCGTAGCGCGGCTCGCCTTGCCGAAAGACCTTGCTCAAAGCGACCTGATCCCGTCGCCGCAAATACCGGTTCGGCTCGATTTCGTAGAGCAGGCGCAGGTGCTTGTCCCGTTCGCACCATTCGACCTCCAGCCGTGCTTCGGGATGCAGCAGCGCCGCGTAGGTTGCCAGGGGAAGCGTCGGAATCGGCGCCTTTTCATCGCGCCGGAACGCCATGATGAATTCGCCCGGTCGCCGGACCATGTTGCGCGCGACAATAGCGCCGCAGCGCAGGCGACCGGCCAGTTGGGTCCGCAAGCCACGGCTGATGTCCGGGTTCCCCTCTTCGTCGTATTGGAGCACGCCCAAAATGACGGGAATGTTCGCCCGCTCCAGGCTTTCGATCCCGTCCGCCAGCGCTCGATCCACGGGCCGGTCGGATCGAAAGTAGTAATCCCACACGACGGCCACCGGTCGGGCGTCGACCAGGCGTTTCATGAGCTCGCCATGTACCGCCCGCCAACTCCGCACGTCCCGATCTACGCCGTCGAGCCCGCACTTATCCGCGAACCTGCGGATGCTTGTGTGGGTGTCGTCGCCGATGCCCACGATCAGTGTTTTGGATTTGGCATCTTGAAAGAAAGCCGCCCGGGCTTCATCGGCGCCGGAGGGTATCGCGCCCCGGTCCGAGACCAACCAGCCGACGTTCCCCACCATCGTGGCGGCCCCCACAGCCAGGCCGCACAGCGCAACGAACACGGCATGAAATGCCAGGCGAGAGCGTGCGGCCGCTCCGACGGCCAGCCGCCTCATACGCAGCGGCCACCATACGGGTTTGGTATGCGTCGGCTGACCGTAAACGTATCGGGTGATGTCCTCACCCAGCTTGCGGACGGAGGCGATGCGATGGTCCGGTTCCCAGGCGAGGCAGCGCTGGAGCAACGTCTCCAGGTCTTTGCCTCGAGGCAGATGGCTCAAGTCAGGCCGATCGGGAAGCTCCTTGCGGATGCGTTCGAGAAGCGCTTCAGGCGTGGGCTTGTCGCGATAGGGGCCGATGGGGTAGGGATATCCACCCTCGGTAACGATCTCGTA
>JBHHUB010000085.1:0-16444 GCA_046753625.1 Phycisphaerae bacterium
CAGCGGGCGGACTACGGTTACTTCACTGCGCGGGCTCAGCGGGCGCGATCGCGGAATCCCTGCCAGACCGCGAACGCCGGTTCCCCGGAGGATGCGCAGCAGAATAGTCTCGGCGTGGTCGTCGGCCTGATGCCCCAGGGCGACGATCTTGGCCCGGGCCTGTAGACAAACGCGCTCGTAAAAGGCGTACCGTTCGCGGCGTCCAAGTTCTTCGGGACTCAGATTCTCCGATTTCGACATCGCTGCGATGTCGCGCGTGTCAATCGTACAGGGGAGTGCGTGGTGGTCGGCGGCCGCCCGAACGAACGCGGCGTCCTCCTCCGCCTCGTGTTCACGCAGCTTGTGATTCAAATGGGCGATGTGCAGCTTGAGCTTCCACCCCATGGATTCATTGAGCCCGAGCAACAGGTGAAGCAATGCCATCGAATCCGGACCGCCGGAAACGCCCACGACCACGGCGGCATCTTGCGGGAGCAACGCATCACCGGCGACTTCCTTGGCAAACGACTTGAGCATGACTGCAGCTCCTTGGGTCGAGACGGCACTAGATCATACCGGCGGTTTCGAAGATCGTCTCGGACAAAGTCGGATGGGGATGAATCGTGCGGTGGATGTCGTACGCGACGGCGCCCATCTCCATGGCCAACACGCATTCGCCGATCATCTCGCCGACGTGCGGACCGGTCATTCCGACGCCGATCAGTCTCTTGGATTCCTTTTCGAAGATCATCTTGGTGAGCCCATCGGTCCGCCCGATCGCAACCGCTCGCCCCGACGCGCCCCAGGGGATTTTCTTGATGATTACATCCAGCTCCTGTTCCTTGGCCTGCCGGGCCGTGACGCCGGCCCAGGCGATTTCAGGATCGGTGAAGACCACGGCTGGTATGGTCCGCGGCTCGAAGACCTCGTCCTTGCCGGCCAGTCGATCGGCCAACACGAGCCCTTCATGCAGCGCCTTATGGGCGAGCATGGGATTCCCGATCACGTCGCCGATGGCGAAGATGCGCTTGGCCGTCGTTGCGAAGTGTTCGTCGACCTTGATGAACCCCTGTTCATCCAGTTCGACCCCCGCCTTGGCCAAGGCGAGATCGTCGGTGTTGGGGCGTCGGCCCACGGAAACCAGCACGTTGCCGAACTTCTTGCGTTTGGGCACGTTGTTGCCCTCAAACGACACCTCGATTCCGCCCTGCACCTCACGCATACCGACGACTTTCGTTTCGAGGCAGATGTCCTCGAAATCCTCCTTGAGGCGCTTGATCAGGGGTCTGGCCAGATCACCGTCAACTCCGGTGCAGATGCTGGGCAGCATTTCCACGACCGTGACCTTCGAGCCCAGTCCGGCGTAAACCTGGCCGAGTTCGAGGCCGATGTAGCCGCCGCCGAGCACGAGGAGCGATTGAGGGATCTTGGCCAAATCGAGCGCGGTCCGGGAGGTAAGCACGCACGGCGAGTCCGGCTGAATGCCTTTGAGGGTGACGGGTTTGGACCCGGTGGCGATGATCGCGCGCCGAAACTTGATGCGCACCGTGGTCTCGCCGGAGACCGAGATGTTCTTGCCGTCGTCGAAGCGCGCGGTCCCGCGGATTCGCTCGATCTTGTGCTTCTTACACAGCATGTCCAAGCCGCCGGCGAGCTTGGTGATAACGCTGTCCTTCCATCCGCGCATGCGCTCGATGTCGATCTTGGCTTGGCCGAAGCCGACGCCTTTCTCCTTGGCGCCGTTGGCGAGATGAAGCGTCTCGACCAGGGCCAGGTAGGTTTTCGACGGGATGCAGCCGCGATGAAGGCAGACGCCGCCCAGGCGGGGCATCTGTTCGACCAGCGTCGTCTGGATGCCGTGTTCGGCCGCCCGAAAGGCGGCGTGGTACCCGCCGGGACCGCCGCCGATCACCAGCAAATCCGTTTCCTGTGTGAACTCGCCCACCACCATGAATGTTCAATCCTTTCGCCAAAAAGCCATCAGCTTTCAGCCGTCAGCTATCAGTCAGGGGCTCGCAACCGCTAAGCCTCAGAAGGAACACGGAGTGTGATAGCTGTTCTGGCCAAGCGTTATGCAACATTAACCCACATTCTGGCTGACGGCTGATAGCTGACAGCTCAAAATAGTGCCACCTATCCGGCGCCACCACAGGTCAATCCAAGAGGAACTTCGCCGGCGTTTCCAAATAGCTCTTGATGTCCGTGGTGAACCGGGCGGCGTTGGCGCCGTCCATCACCCGATGATCAAAAGACAGATTCAGGGGCAGAATCATGGCCTCTTCGAGTGTTCCTTCGCGCAACACGGGCACCTTCTTGGATCGTCCGAGGCCCAGGATCGCCACTTCCGGGTAATTGATGATCGGCGTACTGAAGGTGCCCCCCAACGCTCCGATGTTGGTGATCGTAAACGTGCCGCCGCGCAGATCCTCGATGGCAAACTGATTGGACCGAATGCGATCCGCGATCTCGCGCAGCTTGTAGGCGATGCCGCGCATCGTCAGTTGGTCGCAATCGCGTATCACAGGTACGATCAACCCGCGGTCCGAATCGACCGCGATGCCCAGATGCACGTACCGTTTGTAGATGATCGCGCCGCCGCTTTCGTCGAAGGCGGCGTTGAAGATGGGGTGGTTGCGCAGCGCGATGCAGACCGCCCGGATTACGAAGGTCATCACCGTCAGCTTCGGATCGTTGCCCGTAGCCTTGTTGACCTCTTGACGCAGACGCTCGAGTTGCGTGATGTCGGCTTCGTCGCCTTGGGATACGTGGACGGCGGTAAAGGCGGACTGCACCATGCGGTTGGCGATGGTCTTGCGGATCTGGGTGATCGCGACGCGTCGCACGGCGCCGTACTTGTCGGCTTCGTCCGTGCCCGCGGGGAGCTCGATCGATGCGCCGGCACCGCGCATCAGCGGCATCGGAGGCGCCAGTGACGGTACCGTGGCAGCCATTATCGGCGTTGCCACGGAAGCGGCGGGCGCAACCTCGGCGCCGGTGGAACCATGATTGACCACATCTTCCTTGGTGATCCGACCACCCGGTCCGGTGCCCCGAATCGTCGCAAGATCAATGCCCATCTCGCGGGCGAGCCGGCGTACCACCGGTGCCGCCGCCACTTGCGTGCGCGTTCCTGCGGGCTTCGCCTTGGCCGCCGGCGCGGGGGTCGGGACGGGCGCCGCGCCGGTAGCCGGGCGTGACTTTTCGGTCGGCGCCAAGGTGGCGGTTGGCTGCGCCGCTTCAGCGGATTCGCCGTCGTCGAAGGTGACGATGACATCGCCGACGTTGACGGTCTCGCCCTCCTTGACGTGCACGGTCTTGGCGATGCCGGCAAACGGGGAGGGGATCTCCACCGCAGCTTTATCCGTTTCCACTTCCATCAGGTACTGATCTTCAGCGATGTCCTCGCCTTGCTTGATCAGCACGCGAATCACCTGCGCTTCGGCGATTCCCTCGCCGAGATCGGGTAACAAGAATTCCCGTGGCATAGACACAACTCCAACAGCTTGGGGAACCAACCGGGCGATCCACTTGCGCGAGAGACCCGACCGCGACAGGGTCCGCCGACCCCGCGCCGGGCAACGCCCCGCGCCGGACGATCATCAGTTTCTTTAGAACGTCAACACTTCCCGAACCGCGTGGCTGATGCGGTCTGCGTTCGGCATAAACGCCTTTTCGCGCGCGAAGTAGGGAAACTGAACGTCGTACCCCGTCACCCGCTTGATCGGCGCCTCCAAATGCATCAGCGATTTCTCCACAATGCGGGCGACGACCTCCGCGCCGATACCGCACGTCCGCGGACCTTCATGCACCACCACCGCCCGCCCGGTCTTGGCCACCGAGTTGGCGATGGTTTCCGTATCCATGGGCGACACCGTCAACAGGTCGACAACCTCAATGCTCGCCGAATCGCTGTCGGCCAGGTCCTCCGTCGCTTCCAAAACCGGGCGCATCATCGCGCCGTAGGAAATGATCGTCAGATCGTTGCCCTCACGCACCACCCGGGCCTTGCCCAGGGCCATGGTTTCCGGCTCCGTGGGGACTTCTTCCTTGAAGCTTCGGTAGACCGCCTTGGGCTCATAGAAGATTACCGGCTCGGGCGAACGGATCGATTCGAGCAGCAGCGCTCGGGCGTTCCGCGGTCCGGACGGGATCACCATGTGCAAGCCGGGGGTGTGCGCGTAATAGGCCTCGCGCGATTCGCTGTGATGTTCGACCGCCCGGATGCCGCCGCCGTAGGGTGCGCGCATCACCATGGCCATCTGATACCGGCCGCGCGTCCTATTGTGGAAACGCGACATGTGCTGCTCCACCTGATGGAACGCCTGATAGGCGAACCCGGAAAACTGCATCTCCGTTACGGGGCGAAGCCCGTACAGGGCCATACCGATCGCGCCGCCGATGATCGCGCCTTCGGCCAGCGGCGTGTCGATCACACGATCCTTGCCGTACTTCTTAAGCAGGTTGGCGGTAACCCGAAAAACGCCCTCGTCTTGCCCGATGTCCTGCCCCAAGAGCACGACGGTGTCGTCGGTGCGCAGGGCATCGTCCATCGCAAGATTCAGCGCATCGACCATATTGATCATTGCCATAGGCGACAATTTCCTTTTTTCATCTACTCATCCCTCTCGATCACGCATTGCGTATCGCGATGCAGGCCGGATCATGGCGCTGCCCGTCAGGAAGCAGCCCGCATTGAAGTGCGCCCGCGATCAGAACTACGATCGTCCGGGAGTGATCCGCACAGCCAACCACGCGGCCCGCCAAGCCGGCCGGGCTTTGGGTTCGGGGGCGAATAACTGCTGTCGGGGTCGTGCAACACCGTACCTAACGCCCTTTGCCTACACCCTCGCGCTGAAGCGCCTCACGGAATTCCTCTCGCTGCTCCTGAAGCTCCGCCGGCATCTGGTGGTACAGATAATCAAACGCATCCAACGGATCAACATCGCGGGCATCCTCATAGCGATGAACGGCGGCCGCGACCTCGGCCAGCACGTCCTGCTCGATTTCATCCGCCAGTTTTTGGTCCATAATGTCCCGCTGCATCAGGTATTGGCGGTACCGCGGGATGGGATCCAGCTTCTCCCATTTCTTGACCTCTTGGTCACTGCGGTATTTGGTCGGATCGTCGGCCGTGGTGTGGACGCCCAGGCGATACGTGACGGCCTCGATCAGCGTCGGACCGCCGCCGTTCTTGGCTTTGTCCACGGCCTCCCGCGTCGCAACGTACACGGCCAGCGGGTCGTTTCCATCGACCTGAATCCCGTCAAATCCGTAGGCGACCGCTTTCTGGGCGATGGTGTCCGACGCGGTTTGGGCCTCGCGGGGGATTGAAATCGCCCATTGATTGTTGTTGATCACGAAAATCACAGGCAGATGGTAGGCGCCGGCGAAGTTCATCGCCTCGTGGAAATCGCCCTCGCTGGTTGCTCCGTCGCCGCAATAACAGAGGACGGCATGGCGGTCGCCGCGAATCTTCATCGCCCAGGCGAGCCCCATGGCGTGTTGGCATTGGGTCGCAATCGGCACGGCGATCGGCGTATCGTTGACGCCCTCGGGTGGCTCGCAGCCTTCCTCATAGCCGCCCCAGAAGCGAATGACGGTCTCGAGCGGCCAACCGCGATGGTGGAACGAGCCCGGCTCGCGAAAGGCGTGCACGACCCAATCCTCGGGGGCCATGCAGACCGTAGCGGGGCAGTGCGTAGCCTCCTGGCCGCGGCAGGGGCCGTAGGTGCCGATTTTACCCTGCCGCTGCATGATGATGCAACGCTCGTCCAGCCGCCGCGCGGTCAGCATCAGCGTGTATATCCTGAGCGAAAGGTCGGCGTCGAGCTTGGGGTCGAGGGTTTCATCGACTTTGCCCTTCCCATCCAGGATGGACAGGTATTCGACCTTGGTCTTCAGTTTGATCTGCTTGCGTGGCACGTTCAGTGAGCCTCCCTACGCCGTTTACGCCTCTCCCACGGCGGGAAAGGCCGATTTCGCTCGTATTGTACACATCCTACCCCGCATGGGTAGACTTCCCGACTCTTCCCCGATTCGCTGGGTTTGCCGTTTCTCAATGCGGCGTGACGGGTCTACACAGTCGGTCCCGGGAGCGTGTAACGCTCGTGGTATTCGCCTGAAAGTCCCCGGTCCCTCGGTCGGCACGCGAGGCCTGAGGCATGCCGCGTGGGGGTGCAGGGCTGGTGGTCATACATTGCGATACAGAGGAGGTGTTCGGATCATCAGTGCTTGAAGGGCTACACGACGCGAAAGGGAGGATGCTGACGAAGGGGCTTGATGAATCTCCCTAGCCAAGTCGTGGCGCGAGTACGCTTTCACGGGCGGAGTGCGAGGGGAGTATCCCGAACGCTACGTCGATGGCAGCCATATCGTTGCGCGGTCCTCGGACGCGACCAAGGTCTTTCCCGATTCAATCTCCGCCAATCGAGCGCTACCCGGCTTTGTTGAGATGATGCAAAAGCGGTCCCACCTCATCGTAACGCGAAAGCGCTGAGCGGCGGCGCACGACACGGACGGTTGGATGCGTCTCGCCCCCAACGGCGCGTTGGATGTATTTCGCCCCAAAGGGGGCGATGACATGGCAGCCCGGGGCAACGCCCTGGGTGGCGGAACATAGCAACGTCGAAGCCCTGAAGGGGCGTAACAGGCAAGGATTCGACATACCTCAGATGAACGGTACGTCTGGGATTGATTGGTTGTTGCGTCCCTTCAGGGCTTGTTGGGTTTCGCTCGCCACGGCCCCAGGGCGGCGCTGCGCGGCTACCGCCGCTTCGTTCTACCCTGGGCTCTCATGTTGCTGACCCGTTGGGGCGAACGGAGGCGCAATGCAGTGGCTGCTTGCCGGACCGTACACGGGTGGTCCGCATCCGGGCGAGGCTAGGGCTCGATGGTGATCACCAATTCGTTGAGCAACACCTGGCCGGTGAAGGGGGCGACCACCTGGATGCAGCCTCCGAACGAGCCGCTGTTGATCAAGTCCACCGTTTGACCCATGAAACCTTCCGGCACGCGTACAATCTCCACGATGTCGTTGTTTTCGTCCAGTTGTATGTGAAACACATATTCGTCGCCGTCGGTGCAGTCGGCCTGAACGGCCTCAAAGGTATTGATCCACAGGCGCACGTCGATGGCATTGTTGGTGCACACGTCGGTGCACAAGTCCGGGGCGACCTGAATTGCCGACGCCGCGCAGGCATTGAGGCAGCCGGCCGCGTCGACCTGCTGAGCAGTCGTTCCCTTCGGCGCCGGCGAGGCGTCGGGCTTCGTCTCGACGCCGGTGATCGCGAAGTCGAAAAAGCCCCCGTTGGCGGTGATGCCTCCCGTGTCGATGCTTGAGAATTCGACGACACGTTGCCTCGGGATGCCCGTTTCGACATCGTACACATTGATCGCGTTCTCCGCAGCCGCAAAGTCGATTTTGATCGTGGCCGAGGTGATGACGGGCTCTTGGTCCGGCGGCGTCGGCGCCGTACAGCCGCCGAGTTGCCAACCCCCCGCAGCCACCGCCGCGACCATCAGCATCCGTTGCGTTTTCAACATCGTCATCCTCCATGTCGTGTTTTCACCGTTAATCGGCCCGTGTGGATGTCGTTCCGGCACCAACGTGGCGGTCCGCCATCGGGGCGATATTACGCTATCACAACGGCGACGAAGAGCAACCACGCGCCCTGCGGCTTCGCATCTTGGCATTTTGGTGGAAAACCCACCGCCTGGCTACCCGGCGGTTATCGTTTCTTTCTCTTCGCCGGCGGGCGGCGACCCTCGCTTACGTCGCGTTCGAAGGTCTTCTTCTTGCGCAACGTATGATGGTAATGCTGCGCGAAGCGGTGGGCCTCGTCGCGCATGTGCTGCAGCAGGCGCAGAGCCGGACTGTTGCGCGGGAGTCGAACCGGGGCACTGCGCGCCTGGATGAACACCTCCTCCTCGCGCTTGGCCAGTGAGATGACCATCGGTGGCTGGATGTCCATGTCTTCAAACGCCGCCAGCCCCGCGTGTAGCTGGCCCAAGCCGCCGTCGATCAGGATCACGTCGGGATAGAGTTCCTCACCACCGGCCGCGTACCGGTACCGGCGCGTGAGCACCTCGCGGATGGCGGCGTAGTCGTCGATGCCGGTGACGGTTTTGATCCTGAAGCGTTTGTAGCCGGCCTTGAAGGGCTTGCCGTCGATGAAACAGATGAGCGAACCGACCGTCTCGCTGCCCTGCAAATGCGCGATGTCCGTGCATTCCATGCTGCGCGGCGGCGTGTCCAAGCCGAGCAGGTCGGCCAGCTTCTCCAGCCCTTCGCGCGGGTCGATGTAAAACACTTCGGGCTGATGATCCTCACGCACATCTCCGGAGAGCGATAGGGATTCAATGGCCTTGAGGCGGTCGCGCAAGATGGCCGCTTCCTCGAATCGCAACGCCGCCGAAGCCGCGTTCATTTCCGTGGTCAACTGGCGGATGAGCGCGCTGCGCTTGCTGGCGAGGAGCTTCTTGAGCCGGTCGATGTCTTTGCGGTAGTCCTCCTTGGAAATCAAAGCGGCACAGGGGGCCGTACACTGGTTGATGGCATGCAGCAGGCAGGGGCGAAAGTATCTCCGGGATTCATCCTCTTCGCGAATGTCGAGTTCGCATGTGCGGTATTTGAAGACTTTTTGCAACGCGTTGACCGCGTCACGGATGCCGGTAACGGAGATGAAGGGGCCGTAGAGCTTGCTGCCTTTGTGCCGGGGGTTGCGCGTGATGAAGACGCCGGGGAAATCGTCCGACGTGGTGATCTCGATATAAGGAAACGATTTACCATCCTTGAGCATGACGTTGTGCGGCGGCTGGATATCCTTGATCAGCCGGTTTTCCTTGAGCAGGGCGTCGACCTCGCTATCGCATTCGAGATGGTCGACCGTTCGGACGTTCGCAACCATGCGGCAGATGTCGGGGCCGCGCGTGTTCAGCAGATCCGCGCCCGGCTGAAAATAGGACGCCACCCGCGCCCGCAGGTCCTTGGCCTTGCCCACGTAAAGAACGCGACCCTCGCGGTCTTTCATCAGATAGACGCCCGGCGACTTGGGCAACTCGGCGATTTGCGCTCGGATTTTCGTCAATCGTTCCTCTGACATCGTGGATGTATTCTAGCGGTTGGCGCCAAGAATTCATAAACCACCAAGGCGAAATGTTGAAGGTTAAAGATTGCAGGTTGAAGATTAAGAGTCTAAGGTCCAAAGTCGAAGGTCAAGAGCGGCCCGGGGTGTGAAATCCTGTCGGGACCGGCCGTGAGCAGCTTGTACGATCCCTCGCGGCGGGTTACAAAGCGAGGCGATTCGGGCTCGAATCTGATCTTCGGCGGGCTGCGCGATGCCGTTGGGAATGATCCGGCCCGTCGAACTTGAATTGAACAGAGGATTCATCGGAAAGGGATAAGCCATGCAAACGCGATCAAACGTAAGCGGCATTTTGACGACAACGCCTCTTGGGCTTCGGGCGAGTGGGGCTCCCATCCACCGAGTCGCGGGCTTTGGCCCGCGCGGCCGGTCGGGCGGCGCGGTCATCGCGCTGTTTGCATTATTGACGGGCGCAATCTTTACGAGCCCCGTCGCCAGCGCGGGTGATCGCCCGTTTGACTATCCCAAGGCTCGGCAGGGCGACCAGATCGACGACTACCACGGCGTGAAGGTGGCCGATCCCTACCGCTGGCTGGAAGATCCCGATTCGCCCGAATCGCGTAAGTGGATCGAAGCGGAAAACAAGCTGACCAACGGCTTCCTCAAGACCATTGGCGAGCGAAAGGCGATTCAAAGGCGCCTGACCGAGCTCTGGGATTATGAACGATTCGGCACGCCTTGGAAAAAAGGCGGTCGCTATTTCCTGAGCAAAAACGACGGCCTGCAGAATCACAGCGTCTACTACACGATGAAGTCGCTCGACCAAAAGCCGCAACTGCTCATCGACCCCAACACGTTCTCAAAAGACGGCACGGTGGCACTGGGCGGCATGGCCATCAGCGAAGACGGCAAGTACATGGCCTATGCCAAGTCCGCGTCCGGTTCCGACTGGCGGGATTGGTATGTTCGGGACATAGAGACCGGCAAAGACCTGGACGATCACCTGAAGTGGGTCAAGTTTTCCGGCGCCTCGTGGAGCGAAGACAGCCTGGGATTCTACTACAGCCGCTACGACGCTCCCAAGGAAGGCAAAGAGCTTCAAGGGACCAACTATTTCCAAAAGCTCTACTACCATCGCGTCGGCACGCCCCAATCAGAGGACGTCCTGGTCTACGAGCGCCCGGACCACAAAGATTGGGGGTTCGGCGGCAGTGTTTCCGATGACGGCCGGTACCTCATCATCAGCGTCTGGCTGGGGACCGAACAGAACAACCTCCTTTTCTACAAAGACCTGACGAAGAAAGATTCGAAAATTGTAGAACTTATTTCCGAGTTTGAAGCCAGCTACTCCTTCATCGACAACGACGGAACGACCTTCTGGTTCCTGACGGATCATGACGCCCCCAAGAGCCGCGTGATCGCGATCGACATCACGAAGCCTGACAAATCGCAATGGAAAGAGATCATCCCGCCTGCCCGGGAAAACCTGCGAAGTGTGTCCGCCGTGGGTGGCCGTTTCATCGCGAGCTACCTGCAGAGCGCGCAATCGCTGATCAAGGTGTACGATCTGAAGGGCGAGTTGGTGCGCAAGGTGACGCTTCCGGGCATCGGGTCGGCCGGCGGGTTCGGCGGCCGCCGGGACGACCCGGAGACGTTCTACAGCTTTTCCGGCTTCACCGATCCCGGAACGATCTACCGCTACGACATGACGACCGGGCATAGCGAGGTCTTTCGCCGGCCCAAGGTCGATTTCAATCCGGAAGATTACATTACGCGACAGTTCTTCACCTACAACAAGGATGGCACGCGCATTCCGATCTTCGTAACGCACAAGAAGGGGCTATTGCGTAATGACATGAACCCGACCTACCTGTACGGCTACGGCGGTTTCAACATCCCCATTACACCGCGCTTCTCGGTGGCCAACCTCGTGTGGATGGAGATGGGCGGCATCTATGCCAGCGCGAACATCCGCGGCGGCGGCGAATATGGGAAGCAGTGGCATCTGGACGGGTGCAAGCTCAAGAAGCAAAACTGCTTCGATGATTTTATCGCCGCAGCCCAGTGGTTGATCGAAAACCACTTCACCTCCCCGAAAAAGCTGGCCATCGGCGGTGGCAGCAACGGCGGGCTCCTCGTCGGCGCCTGCATCACGCAACGGCCGGATTTGTTCGCGGCCGCCATCCCGGCCGTGGGCGTTCTGGACATGCTGCGTTTTCAGAAATTCACGATCGGTTGGGCGTGGGTCTCGGACTACGGCAGTTCGGACAATCCGGAAGAATTCCAGGCGCTCTACAAGTATTCCCCGCTTCATAATGTGAAACCCGGCACATCCTACCCGGCCACGCTCATTATGACGAGCGACCATGACGATCGCGTCGTGCCCGCGCACAGCTTCAAGTTCGCCGCTACGCTGCAAAAAGCACAGGCCGGTGACAAGCCCACGCTCATCCGGATTCAAACCGAGGCGGGCCACGGCGCGGGCAAACCCACGTCCATGATCATCGAGGAAGTCGCGGACAAATGGGGGTTTCTGGTTAAGACGTTGGAGATGAAGACGGGGTTGAAGATTGAAGATTGAAGATTGAAAGTCCGAAGCCCAAGGTCCAAAGTCGAAGGTCGGGAAGGTCACGCTCGGACTGATTTCGGTGGCGTGGATGACGTTGCAGTGGATGAGGTTGCGTCGGGCAAAGCCCGACCCATCGCCCCGAGCCGCGGGCTCGCGAGGTGCGCTGATACGGGTGGCCGCGCAAGCGTTAAGCTGCGGCTCGGAATGATCGGAATGAACAGCATGCGGCTCGGGTGGGGCACGAGGGGATGCGAGTGGGTTTGATGAATCAAGTGCCTGACATCGGAGCATCCGAGGCGTTACCGCCGTTTGCGAAAGTGGTGGATGGCCGCAATGATGGGCATACGCTCGATTCCGACGACATGAATCCGGTTGGTAGCGACGAGGTGCATCCGCTCGGTCCTTGGATTGAGCCGGTCGTGTGTGCGGCGCCTGCTCGGGGCCGGTTTATCGCCGGCGTGGTTGCGGCCGTGGGCTTGGCGTTGGTAGGGGTGGCGGCGTACCTGACACCGGACCCGGCGGGGATGGGGACGCATCAACAGTTAGGCCTGCCCCCGTGTACGTCAGTAGTGATTACGGGCTATCCATGCCCGACCTGCGGGATGACCACCGCCTTTTCGCTGACGGTGCGCGGACGGCTGCTTTCGGCGTTTCACGCTCAACCGGCCGGGCTGTTGTTCGCGCTGGCTACCATGCTCGTGACCGCCGTGGCGCTGGTTTCGGCGGTATCGGGCCGTTTTTGGACGCCCAATTTCTATCGCATCTCCTGGCCGCGCTGGGCGATCGGCTTTGTTGTCTTGCTTCTGGGGGGGTGGGGGTACAAGCTCGTGGTCGGAATCGCGGCTGGTACGCTGCCGATTGGCGGCTAGAATGGGGCGCGGCGCAGCGGCGGTTGACCGCCGACGGCGCGATGGGTGGGCCGACCCGGGTTGGTGTGGGCTTGAGGCTCGCGGATCGGCGAATTGTACCGGATGCCCGCGGCATCAAGCGTTGGGTTGCCAGGAATTCCTTAATGCCGCAGCAGGTTTGGAGTAAACGCCCATGCGGATAAGTTGGGTTGGGTGGATTTTGTTGGTCGGCGGCTTGCTGTCAGCGGGTTGCAACTGGCTGACGCCGCTTATTTTCATCGGCGAGCACAAGCGCGAAGTGGCGCCGGAATTCGACAAATTGGCGCACAGCAAGGTGGCGGTGGTCGTGTGGACCGATCAATCCACGCTTTTTGACTACCCTTATGCCCGGCTGGAACTGGCCACGTTCGTCGGAGACAAGCTTTACGGGGAGATGGCGCAGCGCTCGCTGGATACGGAGGTCGTCGATCCGCGGGATGTGGATGACTACCTGCAGCAGGTTCCGGATGCGGCGATCGATCCCGTGCAGGTGGGGCGGCATTTCGATGTGGATTACGTGATCTACATTGAGGTGCTGGAGTATCAGACGCGCGATCCACAGCAGCCGCAGCTACTTCGCGGGAAGATTTCGGCCGCCGTCGCCGTGCACGACATCCGCAGTGACCCGGACCTGGCCGAGGCGTTCGAGCTGGCGCCGGTGGATTGCGTTTATCCGGAGAACGCGCCGGTGATGGTCAGCCGCACGAATTCCCGCCCCATTCGCGAAGCCACCTACGTGAAGTTCTCCGAGCTGGTCGCAAGGAAGTTCTATGAATACATGGAAGACCTCTAGGCTTTGTGATGTGCGCATCACCGGCCAGAGGTGGAAACAGGCGACGTGCTTCAAGCCGGTTCCGTCGTCGTGTCTTCGCGCCGGCGGCTGGCGGCGATGGGTCTTGTGGGGCGTGGTCTTGTGCTCCGCTGCGGGCTCGGGATGCGGCATGAGCCAGGGGCGGCTCTTGTACTTCATGGGCTTCGGCAAGCGCGAGACGGTCAAGGCCCAGTACCGTTTGACTCAAGAGCCGATCCTCATTTTGGTCGACGATCTCGGTGGGCAGGTGGATTGGCCGCCCACGATCGGATACCTCCGCGAACAATTGGGGCGCGAGCTCATCGCCGCCGGCGGGGCGAACCGCATCGTGCCGCCCAAGACGTTGGATGCCATTCGCAGCGAACGTGTCGACTACGACCAACTGAGCGCACGGCGGATCGGCGAGTTGTGCGGTGCCCGGCAAGTGCTCTGGGTGGAAATCGACCAGTACTTCGCAGATCCGGAATTCTTCGAGCCGACCGACGGTGCCTGGCTGACCGCGACCATAAAAGTGATCGACGTTGTGCCGGAAGGTTCGCGCGCGCGAGTCTGGCCGATGACACCGCGCGGGCACCATGTTTCCGTAATGATGGACGGGAGCGCGGTCGCGCGGGCCAAGACCAAGGACGCCATCGCCAAGCGGCTCACCGAAGAACTTACGACCGAAGTCGTTCGCCTGTTTACGGACTACGTTCCCGGTGATTTTGAGGACTGACGGTGCCGCCGGTTCTTCATCTTCTTGACGGCGACGTCGGCTGGCAGGAGCGGACCGCGCTGGCCGGGTTGCTGGATCGAGCATCAAGCGACGACGCGGCGCCGGCAATCGCGACCATCGCGCCGCGCGCGTTGAAGCGAATCGGCCAGACGCTCGGGAAACACCCCCGCGAGATCGAAATCCTGGGGCGTTGCGATCGATTGCCGCTGCTCTCGGCGCCGGCGGTTGCGCGAGGCCGGGTCGCGATGGGCGATCCGGTTGTGCATGCCTGGGGCATCCGAGCGGCACTGGCTGCGCGCGCTGCGGGGGCGACCCGCGTGGTGCTTTCGTTGTTTGATCCCACGTTGGCACGTTCCCATGCCAAACGCATCCGCGCCCTAGCGGAAACGCCGGGGTTTGTGGCGGCTTGCAGTTGCGAGGTGGTCTTGCGGCGACTGGTTGAGGGCGGCGTTCCGCCCAGGTCGGCCGTTGTGGTTCGGCCGAGCGTCGATTTTGCGGCCATCAACCGCTACCGCAAGGGCACGCTTCGATCGGAGTTGGGTGTTTCCCATGGGGATCGGCTCATCGTGTTGCCGCACCCGGTATCCCGCAGCGCCGGGCAGATCGATGCTTATTGGGCGGTTCAGGTGCTTCGCGTTATCGACGGGGCATACCTTTGCGCGGTGCCCGGGTGGTCTCGCCAACGGGATCGCATCCACCGGCTCGATCGGGAATTGCTTGGCGACCGGGCGTTGGTTTCCGTGCCCGAGTCCGTGCCCTTCGAACAGCTCGTCAGTGTTGCCGATGTGCTGCTCCTCGCGGGACACGGCGATACGCCGACGACCTGCATCGCTTGGGCGATGGCGGCGGAGACGCTCGTCGTCGGGCCCGCCACCTACAGCGTCGCGGAGCTGATCGGGAGCGGGCTCAATGGGTTGCTGTATAAGCCTGTTCGTGCCGTAAGCGCGGCACCGGCGATCATGAAATGTCTGCGCAACGAAGCCGCGCACGCCAAGCTCACGGAGGTCGCGCGAGGCCATGCCTTTGAGGTGTTCGCAGCGCAGCGAAACGCAGAGCAGTACGCCCGGCTCTACGACAACCTCGTTCGCGGCGTCGATCCGGGTTCGCATATCGTGGATTCCGCCGTGTCGGCCTGATGGCTACGAAGTGTAATGGCTTCCTCCGAGCCGCGGGCTTTAGCCCGCGCGGCCTCCGGGGTCAGTGGGCGCTGCTGACACGGGGTGTCCCGTAATCTGAAGCATGCGGTTCGGAACAGAGCCGGCGCGATCGTGGGACCGCGCGGCCTCCGGGGTCAGTGGGCGCTGCTGACGGCGCGCCCGCGGCATGCAACCAGGGCGATCAAGCCGCCGCCGCGGGTTATGAATCCGCAGTAACCCTACAAGAAGAGCGGCACCGCGAGACGGTGCCGCTCGTGTGGAAACCGAGGATGATCCTCCGCGCGACGCCTGCCCGCGGTCGGGCTCCGGCGATGCGCCCGGTCGCCGATTACGGCGCAGGCTGATTCAGATCGAGGACACCTTCGAAATCAAGGGGGATCACGATCGGTGGCGGCGGGGGCATCGGCGGCAAATCGGCCGGCGGGCCGCCTTCGGTCGTGTCGCTAAGCACCTTGAGCTTGTTCGATCCGGTCATGCGCATCTCATCGGGCACGCCGTCCCCGTCGGTGTCCACTTCCTGCATGACCATCGTCCAGGTCATCTGACTGAGCACCTCCCGCGATTGGTCGGCTTCCGTCACGATGGTCGGATCAACGGGATCCTCGAATTGCATGACAGACGTCGTGAGCTGTCGAATGTTGACGACCCATTGCGTCTGGTACACGCCCGGCTCCATCTCGACCAGCGGCATCGCCTCGCCCTGAACGGTCTCGAGGACGGTCGTGTCGCTGCACCGCACCTTGGTGCCGTCTTCGAGGACGTCGTTGAGCGTCGAATTGACCTGGCCGCGCTGCGTCGTGCCGACGTTGCCCTCATCGTAAACGGAGAACATGTCGTCGAATTGTGCCTGGTCGCCGGTGAAATCAAACCCGTCGAAGCCCTCCGGCACGGGCGGGTGCTCCAACATGGCCGTTTCGAGATCCGGATTGACCACGCCTCCATCGCCGATGAGCGGGTGATCCTGGCCAAACACGTCGAGTTTTTCCGCAACCTGGTCCGGTGGCAGGAAATCCTCGGGCAGCAGGTCGGCGACCTCGTCAAAACCGAGGAAGGCCAACTGCGCACTCGGCGCAGAGCCGGTCGGGGCATCGCCCGGCAGTGCCGGTCCGGAACCCGGTGGTGGAGGGCCACCGGCGAGCGGGGGAGGCGAATCCTGCAATAAGTTCTGGAGCTCGGATAGACGCTCCTGGAACTGGAAGAATTCCGGAGGCAGGTCGGGCGGCGGCGCCGACCCATCGCCGCC
>JBHHUB010000086.1:0-16389 GCA_046753625.1 Phycisphaerae bacterium
GCCTGTGAAATCACGAGTCGCCGCAAAACCTCCAACTGGCGATGGGACATGCTCCGTGGTAAAGGATGCGCCGTAGGCTTGCGCAGTTCGGCTGATGAAGCGTCTGGATGGGGACGATGAACCCGCAGCGTCCGCTTGTGCGGCATACGGACAGGGCTCGCTCAAAAATGAGAAGGTAGATGTCCCACACGTGTGTTGCACACGTGTATTGGGTCTCGAGATAGTCCGCTTGTTCGGGATGGATGTCCTTGAAGTGCCTCACACGGATGTACGGTGGATTCCCGATCACCGCATCGAAACCGGAGGAGGGGGCGGGATCAGAGCCCGGAGCGTGAGCGACGGGTTGCGGTTGCTTACCCGACGGCGTAATGACCCCGCGCTTACGCTTGGGGCTCCGATCAAACACCTCCGGAAACTCCGCCTCCCAGTCGAAGACGTTGATCCGATACCGCTCCTCGTCGTCGAGCAGGGTCATCTGCTCGTTGTCGTAGAAGTCCGGGCCGATCAGGCTGTTGCCGCATTTGATGTTGCCGCCCAGGTCGGGCAGGGCGCGCTCGTGGAACAGGCGTAGCTGATTCTCGAGCGTCTGCTGGGATTCGCCCTCGAGCACTTTGAGCAGGAGCGAGAGCTTCGTCACCTCCACCGCCTGCGGGTCGATGTCCACGCCGAAGAGGTTGTTGAGCAGAATCCGCTTGCGTTCCGCGACGGTGAGGCGCCAAGAGGCCGCTTCCTGACGGGCGCGGCTCGGATCGGCGCGGCTCGGATCGGCGCGGCTCGGATCGGGGGCGCCCACCTGATAGATGGGCGGGTTCTTCTTCGCCCACGTATGGGGATCGTTGTCCGCGTACCACCGCAAATGCCAGTCGAGCAAGTATTGATAGGCACCGAGCAGGAACGAACCGCTTCCACAGGCTGGATCGAGAACGCGAACGGTGGGTACCGGGCGCTTACGCTTCCGGCTCTGTTGGCGCTGGTCGAGCATCGGGCCGACGTCGGCCGGTGCCTTGTCTTTCAGCAACTTTCCGACGGTGTGCTTGACGATGTAGTCGGTGCGGTTCTTCTCCTGCTGGAAATAGAACAGCCCGGAGTTGTAGCGCTCGTCGGCGCTGCGAAAGATGGTTTGCAGGCGGTCGTAGACCTTGGCGCCGCCCAGCAGGATGCGGAGTTGGGCGTAGGTTTCCACGCCGCGGTCTTCGCACATGCGCAGGAAGATGAGGCGGTCGATCGTCTTGCTGACGGCGTAGTTCAAATCGCGAACCGACAGCCCGGGATTGCGCAGGGCGATGTTGCGAGCAAGCAGCTCGCGCCAGCGCTCGATCTCCTTGAGGAACTCCGTGTCGACCTCGGCCGTGCCCCGCTTGCGCCGGTTGGACTCGGCGTACTTGTCGAACGAGCCCTGGAGGATGGCCTCCTTGGAAAAGATGGCCGCAATTCCCCCCCAGCGATCGGCATACTGATCGTAGGTGATGTATTTGACGCGGGCGGAAGTCGGCTTGTCGGTGGGCCGGGGGCGGATGCGGCAGTCGTAGACCGCGAATTCCTCGAAGTCGGTGACGATCGCCAGGGGCAGCTTGGCGGTCCATCCGTAGCGGCGGAGTTGGTAGGCCGGCCCGGGGTCGTCCTTGACCGGGACCGCCGGCTTCTTGGCCTCGACGAAGAACTTGCGGACGCCGCCGATGCGGAAGCAGTAGTCCGGGGCCTTGGTCGAGCCGCCGATCTTGATGGCGTCTTCGTGAATGACGTCCTTGTAGGCCTCCGCGTGTCCGGCCCGGTTGTCGACGTCCCATCCGAGGGCCGTAAAGAGGGGATCGATGAACTCGCGTCGGACCTGCGTTTCGTTGTAAACCTGCCGCTTGTAGGTTTCGTGGTGTTGGGCGAAGCGCTGGACGAGTTGGAGGATGGCCTTCGGCGGACCGGATGGGTGGGTCGGTGGCGTTCTGGACATGGCGCCATGATAGCCCGAATGCCGCTGCTGGGGGAGTGCGGAAACGGCGGACAGTCAACGCTCGGGGATAAACCGGCATGGAATACCGGATCACAGAGCCCGGCATGGCGGCGATTAGTGACCGGCCAGGAGCCGCTTCCTAACGGGCGCGGCTCTGTGCGCGCAGCAAGCTCAGGTCGCGGTTCGCGAGCGATCGCGGTGCAGACAGGTCATCCGTTACGACAGCGCCGGCAGCACTTTGGCCTGGACCTTGCCGAACCCCACGCGGTAGCCATCACCCTGGCACCAGCCGCGAATCGCCACCGTATCGCCGTCGGCGAAGAACTTGCGCTCACTGCCGTCAGGTAGCTTGATCGGCTTGGTTCCCTTCCAACAGATTTCCAGCATGCTGCCGCGCGAATCCTCCGTGGGGCCGGAAATCGTGCCGGAGCCGCACAGATCGCCCACGCTCATGCGCGTGCCGTTGATGGTGTGGTGCGCCAGTTGTTGGGCCGCGTTCCAGTACATGTACTTGAAGTTGGTCCGCGTAATGCACATGGGTTCGGCCATGGCCTCGCTCTTAAGGCACGCCTCCAAATGAACATCGTACGCGCCGGCCTCGCCACATTGAAGATACCCAAGCACCGGCGGATCTTGCTTGGGCCCGGCCGTGCGAAACGGCTCCAACGCGTCGAGCGTCACCACCCACGGACTGATCGAAGTCGCGAACGACTTGCCCAGAAACGGTCCCAGCGGCACATACTCCCACTTCTGAATATCGCGGGCGCTCCAGTCGTTGAGCAAGACCATGCCGAAAATGTGATCCCGCGCGTTGGCCGTGGCGATGGGCCGGCCGTCCGGGTTCGCCGTGCCCACGAAGAAACCCATTTCAAGCTCAAAATCCAGCAATCGCGACGGACCGAACGAGGGAGCGTCCGCATCGTCGACCTTCGTCTGCCCCATCGGACGCCGCACGTCGACCCCCGAGACAAACACCGTGCTCGCCCGGCCGTGATACCCTATCGGCAAGTGCAACCAGTTTGGCATGAGCGCGTTGTCGGGGCCACGAAACATCGTGCCGACGTTGGTGGCGTGCTCACGCGAGGAATAGAAATCCGTGAAGTCGCCGATCTTGACGGGCAAGAGAAGATCGACCTCTGCCAGGGGAACCAGCGAACGAGTGCGCAACGTCTGATTATCCCGCAACGTCGCGTTATCCGAAGCCAGCAACTCGCTGATGCGGGTCCGAACTTGGGTCCACGCCGCGCGACCGCGTTCCATGAACGCGTTGAGATGACGCCGGGCGAACACGTTCTCACCAGACACCGGCGTACCCGCCAGCAGGCCGGCCTCGTGCAACGCCGCCAAGTCCAAAACGAAGTCGCCGATCGCGACCCCGACGGCCGGATCGCTGCCGGGCCGCTGAAACACGCCGTAGGGTAGGTTTTGAATCGGAAAATCGCATTGCTGCGAAACTTCGATCCAGGATCGAAGCCGGGGATCGGTTGTGTCGGTCATCGGATCGCGCCTCCCAGCACCAAGGTGTTGCTCCAACGCCCTCCGAGCGGTGGGCTCACCACCTTCGGCGGAGCGAAAACATCAAGCCTAATGGCGAATTTCCGCCGCGCCAAACGGCGGTGCAATCGGAGCCGAAAGAGGCCTGGAAGTGATGGGTTTTGCCAGAAGCCGGGCGATTCGTATAATCCCTACCGGTCGCATTGAGGATTCCTACAGGAGCGATGGGTGGCACAATCTGAAACGCACAAGCAAGCGAGATGGCGCTTGGGGGTGGTCTCTTATCTAAACTCGAGGCCGTTGGTCGAGGGATTGGATGCGGATCCCCAAGTCGAGATGACGTTTGAGGTGCCCGCTCGGCTGGCTTCGCTCCTGGACGAAAAGCGGGTCGATGTCGCGCTCGTACCCGTCGTAGATCTGGTTCGAAACAATCGTGCCTGGCAGATCGTATCCGATGCCTGCATCGGCTGTGACGGGGAGACGCTGACCGTACGCGTGTTCTCCCGGGCGAACCCGGAAACGATCCGGCGCCTGCACGTCGATGGAGATTCACACACCTCGGTACTGCTGGCTACCGTCTTGTGGAAGGCTCGATACGGCACGGACCTGGACATCGTACCGTTGCAACCCGAAACCCCGCGGGACGAATGCGAGGCGATCCTGTTGATCGGCGACAAGGTCGTCAACAACGATCTTCTGGAGTTCGAGACGGAAACCGATCTCGGGTCCGCATGGAAATCGCTCACCGGGCTGCCGTTTGTATTCGCCGTTTGGGCGGCGCCGGCGGAGCTGGATGTCCGCGACGTGGCCGCCAAACTGGCTCAGGCTCGCGATGCCGGTGTCCAGGTAGCCGGAATGATCGCCGCGGACTACGGTCCGGGGCTTGGCTTTCCCGTTCGTGTGGCCACGCGATACCTGACATCGCGGCTGAAGTTCACGCTCGGTGCCAGGCAACGTGCGGGCATGGAGCGATTCTTCGAGCTGGCGAAGGTGTACGGCTTGGTTTCCACGGAAAAGGAACTCTTGTTCGCATGACTGTCGCCAACCTCTCAACCCAGCAGACTTGCGACGCCCCCTGCGGCCATGCGCGCATCGGAGAATCCGAGCTGACGGCCATGTACCTCGATTGCTCCTTGCACGAACTGGGGCGGGTCGCTCATGCCCGGACGATGCAGCTTCATCCCGAAGGCTATCGGACCTATGTCGTCGACCGAAACATCAACTACGCCAACTACTGCACGGCCAAGTGCATCTTCTGCGGATTCAAGGCGGACGTTGCGGGCGTGGACACCGGCCGGAAGGACCTGCCCGAAGGCTACGTGCTTTCCTACGAGCAAATCGGGCAAAAAATCGAGGAGTTGATCCAGATCGGCGGGACGCAAATCCTGCTCCAAGGCGGTCTTGTCCCGGCCGAGCAACTCCCGTTTGAGTGGTACGTGGACCTGATGCGGTTTGTCAAAACCCACTATCCCGGCATCCACATCCACGGCTTCAGCCCACCGGAAATCCATGCATTCCACCAAGTCTTCGACATGAGCGTTCGAGACGTGCTGCTTCGGCTCCAGGATGCGGGATTGGACAGCATACCCGGCGGCGGCGCTGAGATTCTGGTTGACCGGGTGCGTGAGCGGATCGCACAAGGCAAGACCACCGTGGACCAATACCTCGAGGTGATGCGCGCTGCCCATGGGATCGGGATGAAGACGAGCATCACCATGATGTTCGGCCACATCGAATCCCTGGCCGACCGCGTGGAGCATCTCCGCCGAATCCGTGATTTGCAGGATGAAACCGGCGGTTTCACTGCGTTTATCTGTTGGCCTTTCCAGCCGGGAGACACGCCGTTGGGTCGGGTCCGCCCGCTTCCCGACGGCGCGGCACGCGTCCCGGACGGCCGACATCTGGTACTCGCGGATGGCTACGAATACCTCAGAATGTGTGCCTTGGCGCGGATTTACCTGGACAACATCCCCAACATACAGGCGAGTTGGGTCACCCAGGGGGTAAAAATAGGACAAATAGCCTTGCTGTTTGGAGCCAACGATATGGGCTCGGTCATGATGGAGGAAAACGTCGTTTCGGCGGCGGGCACCACATTCCGCCTAACCGAGCCGCAAATCCGCAGATGCATCGAGTCCGCGGGCTGGACACCGCGAAAGCGCAACTTCCATTACCAGTTGCTGGATTGACCGGGCGCACCCGCACGCCCTGAAGTTGCTACCTAGTTCATTGTCCACGCCATTTCTCGCTTTTTTTTCTGGCATCGCCTATGCGCTTCTGGTTAGAATCGAATGGTAGTCCGGTAACGCCCGCGTTGTGAGTGGTTTTTCGTCGTTGCGAGGGATTGCTCCCGGTAAGCCGCCCGGTGAAGCGGAGAGGCGGCCTGCTAAGTGTGCCGGCATCGGATTGATGGACGTGCGAATCCTTTCGCTTGTCGACCGCGCCCTCTTCATACGGTCGGCCCGCCAATCTCGCACGCTATGAGGTGGAAAGTAGGGCCGGTCCGTGGTGCGCGGATTTCGGGTTGGGAGTGGAAGCGCCCCGTGACGTTAAGCGACACGATGTGGGAACGGTCCCAAGCGTTCCTGACCATAACTCGGCCTGACGGCCGAGCGGATCTGTACCTCTGGGAACACACGGCGCGAATCGCCCGAGCGGCGGTCCGGATTGCGGCCATCCCGGAGGTATCCCGATTCAATCCCGACACCTGTGCGGTCGAGGCAGCGGCACTGTTTCATAATGCCGCCTGGGTCCAGCGCGTCGAAGAGGACGCGCTGCCTTTGGGGGAAGTGCTGGTTCGACCTATCCAGGAAGGCCATTACGAAGTAGCCGCGACCGCACTCCAAGCGCATCTGAGCGATCTGATCCCACAGGAATCGCTGCGCACCGCGGCAAAAGCGGTTCGCTCCATGGGAGATCGGGGACGAGATGTGTTGGAGGGGAAAATCGTCTCCGACGCCGGCAGCCTCGATGAGTTCGGCATCGCCTCGTTCTGCCGGACCGTTCGCGTTGGGTTGCTGGACGGATTTGCCATCCAAGCGGTGATCGATCGCTGGCACCGACGCACCGAATACGACTTTTGGACGGCCCGCCTCAACGAATCCTTCCATTTTAAGGTTGTCCGAGAACTCGCCAAATCCCGCTTGGGCGCGTTGGAGCGGCTCATGGCCGACCTCGAGCGTGAACAGCTCGCCGCAGACGTTGAGGCCGTACCGGAACACACCTGATTGGCGCCTGCGGAGCATCGAACAGCCGGTAAACAATGGGAGGCGTCGCCTGCCCGTGTGGGCCGGCGCCGGCGGAATCGGCGGCAAGATGCCGGTGACACACCTTCTCAACAGGCTGCCCAGAGGGCACCCGCCACTCCATTGGCGCGTCCCGCTCATCGAGTCGAACCCCTGCGCTCCGGACGTGGCTCTTTCGCCGCTGCAGACTTGTGCTAAACTCTTAGTTGGGAATGGTTTGGTGATGGGATGGAATAAGCAATGGCCGACGGTACGAAGGTTGCATTTGTTTCGCTGGGCTGCGCCAAGAATCTCGTTGATTCCGAGAAGATGCTCGGCCAACTGGCTGAGGCGGGATGCATCCTGACACCGGAGGACCAGGCCGACGTTCTCGTGGTCAACACCTGCGGGTTTCTCGCGGACTCGCGCTCGGAATCAGACGGCATCATAGCCGACGCGGTTCGGCAGAAGCGGGATGGCTCGCTCAAACGGGTTGTTGTGGCCGGTTGCTTGGTTCAGCGGGATCAAGAGGCCATCCTCGAGCGACTCGAAGGAGTCGATGCGTTGGTCGGGGTCAACAACCGCGACGACATTGTCGCGGCCGTCATGGGTGTGAGCCCATCGCGCCCCAATCGCGAGCCGGACGTTTTTCTCAGCGACTACCACGCGTTCACGCAGTTGGACACCGCACGTCTCCGGCTGACACCGCGACATTTCGCCTACTTGCGCATCAGTGAGGGCTGCGACCAGAAATGCACGTTTTGTACCATTCCCGCGATTCGCGGCCCGATGCACTGCAAGCCGCCGGGCGCCGTCCTGGCGGAGGCTCGCGAACTCGTCGCGGACGGAGCCGTTGAGCTGCACCTGATCGGACAGGATACGACAAGCTACGGATTGGGCGATCATCCCTACGACACGGAATTGGCCGGTTTGCTGCGCTTGTTGGACACGGTAGACGGCCTGTCGTGGATCCGGCTGATGTACGTTTATCCGAGCGTCATGACGGACGCGATCATCAAGGCCATCGCGCAAACGCCGCGCGTATGCAAGTACGTCGATATGCCGTTGCAGCACATCAGCGATGCCGTGCTCAAAGCCATGCACCGGCAAATCAATCGGGATCAGACGCTGCGGTTGCTCGACGAGCTGCGCGAACACATCGAGGGGTTGACGCTTAGGACCACCATGATCGTCGGGTTCCCCGGCGAGACCGACGAGCAGTTCGAGGAGCTCTGCGCGTTCGTCCGGGAGTTCAGGTTCGACGCCTTGGGTGTGTTCACCTACTCCCGTGAGATGGACACGCCGGCCGGGCGCATGAAGCGGCAGATTCCCGAAGACGTCAAACAGCAACGCTACGATCACCTTATGGCGTTGCAGCAAGAAGTGGCGTTTTCTCTGGCCGACGAGCGGTTGGGTCAGACGGTCCAGGTACTCGTCGACGGGCGGGATGAATCCGGATCGCTCGTAGGCCGACACGAGGGGCAAGCCCCAACGGTTGACAGCCTGACCATCCTGCAAGACATTGACGCGCAACCGGGCGACCTGATCACGGTGCGTCTGGTGGCCCGAGACGGCTATGACCTGGTCGCGCGTCCGGCCGAGGTAGCCTTGCCCATACTAGGGAGCTGATGCGCGCACTCAACCTACCGAATCAGATAACGCTTGCCCGCCTGGTTCTGGCGATTATTTTTTTCGCCCTGTTGTCGCAGTATACCCATCGGGCGCCCCAGCTGTGGTTGCTGGAGGCGTCCATTGTTCTGTTCGTGGTGGCCGCCGGTACGGACTTTCTGGACGGATACCTGGCTCGGAAGTACGGACAGGTAACCGCATTGGGGCGTATCCTTGATCCGCTGGTCGATAAGGTGCTGGTATGCGGCACCTTCGTCCTCTTTGTCGGACCCGGCTTCGTGGATGCTTCGGGGTGCAACGTGACCGGCGTCAAGGCGTGGATGGTGATTGTCATCGTGGGGCGGGAATTGTTGGTAACCGGGCTCCGCGGCTTCAGCGAATCGACGGGGCGGGCGTTCGGTGCCTCGGTTTACGGCAAGATGAAGATGTGGATGCAGAGCATCGCCGCGCCGGTGATTCTTCTCTTGATCGCCGGCGAAGGTCGGTGGATCGCGTCCGATCCTGCGGAAACCATCAAGACGATACTCGTCTGGGCGACCGTGATCATCACCGTGCTCTCTTCCGTACAGTACCTGATTCGCGCCCGCTCCATCCTTGACGAAAGTGCCCACCCGTGAGCGAATTGAGCTATGGGCAAGCGCTGATCCTGGGGGCGTTGCAGGGCATCACGGAGTTCCTACCGGTAAGCAGCAGCGGCCATCTGGCACTGGCCGAAAAGATCATGCACCTTGACGCCGCCGATTCGGCCATGCTGCTGTTCAACATCTTCGCGCACTTAGGCACGCTCGCGGCCGTGCTCATCGGCTTCTCCGGCGCCATCCGCGCATTCGTGCTGCGATTGCATACGGAATGGAAGCAAGCGGCCGCTCCGCGCCAATACGCATGGCGTATTGTCATTCACATGCTCGCGGCGACCGCGATCACCGGCGCAGTCGGGTTGCCCTTTCAATCCTTCTTTGAATCCGGATTCTCCAGCCCGCCGCGCATCGGTGCCGCCCTGATCCTTACGGGGCTGCTGCTGCTCGCGATCCGCTTTGTGCATCGCGGACAACTCAGTTGGCGTGCCATGAAATGGCACCACTCCGTCGGGATCGGCATCGCCCAAGCCGCCGCGATTCTTCCGGGCCTCTCGCGCAGCGGATCGACGATTTGCATGGCCATGGCATGCGGCCTGCGGCGCCGATGGGCGGCCCAGTTCAGTTTTCTGATCGCCGTCCCGGCGATCTTGGGCGCTACGGCCAAGAAGCTCTTGGACACGGTGCAATTGCCCCCGGAAGCGTTGGAGGGAATCCGCATGGGTCCGATCCTGGTAGGCGCGATCGCCGCGTTGATTACCGGCGTTGCGGCGCTGAAGTTCCTGATGGGCACCGTGAATCACGGACGGCTCCACTACTTCTCGATCTACTGCATCGCCTTGGGACTGCTTGTCGTGACCCTGCTTTGATCCAACACATCGCGGTCGGCCTGCGTGCGTGCGGCGAGATGATCGGGGAAGATGATGCCGAAACGCCTCACTCAGGAAGCTGCGTCGACCTCTTGTGCTTTTGACAGCGCGTCGAGATCGGTCTGGTGACCTTGCAGGATTCGGCCCACCACATCCGCGGCGCGGGGATCAACGGCGACGCGCTCGGCCGCTATGCGGTAGGCCTTAACCAGCGCCGCAAGATCATCTATGAGCGCCGGCCGCACGCTGGAAAGCTCCAGGAAATGGAGCGAGGCCGTGGCCAAATCTCCGACGCGCGGACCCGGTGATCCGCCCAGCCTGGTCATCGTCCGGACAAGAAGTTCGGCGTTGCGATCCGCCTGTTCACATAGCCGCTGGACTACCCGCTGCTGATCGATCGACTTGCGTGAAACGAACACCGCCGACTCGCGGAGGCGCACGGCGAGTTGGCGCTGCTCCAGTGCGAGCAATTCATCGAGCAAAGCCAGGACCGTGTCATCCGACATTATGGGGCATCCGGGTCCGAGGCGTCATGCAGAGTCACCGCATTCGTTTGTTGCGGCGTTGCGATCGCCACGAAGGTCTTGCGGGAAAACGCATCCACGCCGCTCTTGAGTGGGTGAGCGAACACCAGGAGCGCCACCAGCGCGATCGCACAGATATTGACCAGCGCCATGCCGCCGATGGGTGGCGCCAGGGCCGGCTGCTTGTCGTCTTTGAGCGACATCTGAAGGACGATCCGCATGTAGTAGTACAGGCTGATCAGCGTGTTGATGACCGCAACGATCACGAGAAACCAGCCCAGTTGGGTTCCCTTCAGGCTGCCTAGTGCTACAAGAATCCACCACTTCCCGATGAACCCGGCAAAAGGCGGAAGCCCCACCAGCGAGACCAGACAAACCACCATCGGAATCGCCAGCCACGGCGCCCGCCGGATCAAACCGGTAAAGTTGCCGATCTGGTCGCTTCCCGTTTCCCAGACGACCATCGCGGTGACGCCGAAGGCCCCCAGGTTCATGAACATATAAATGACGACGTAGATGAGCAACGCCGAGATGCGCAGCTCGGAACCGGCGACGTCGGGATGAAGAAAAATGGCCGCGGCCATCATCATGTAGCCCGCATGGGCGATGGACGAATACGCGAGCAGGCGCTTTACGCTTGTCTGGCTGTAGGCGGCGAAGTTGCCGACCGTGCATGTTAGGGCCGCGACGATCGCAATCGTCCACGCCATCGGCGCCAGGGTCGTGATGTACGCCGGATGCCCCAACGCGCCGCAGAACACCACGACGAGCCGCATCAGCAGAATCAGGCCCGCCGCCTTGCTCGCGACGCTGAGCCAAGTGGTGACTTCAATCTTGGCCCCCTCGAAGGCGTCGGGACACCAGAAGTGGAACGGCACGGCGGAAATCTTGAACAGAATCCCCGCCAAGAAGCAGAGAAGCCCCAGCGTGAGGACCACCCGGTCGTGGCCGCTGATCTCAGCGGCAACGTACTTCGCGATGCCGACGACGTCGAGGCTGCCCGTCAAACCGTAGAGCAGACTCATGCCGTAAAGCATGATCGCGGCGCAGACCGCTCCGAAGATCATATACTTCAGCGACGCCTCCGCCCCGAGGCGGTCCCGCTTGTCAAATCCGACGATCGCGTAGCTCGGCAGTGAGGCCGTTTCGATGGCGATCAAGATCATCAGCAGGTGCGTGGTGCTGACCATGAGCACCATGCCCAAGGCGCCGCCGAGCAACAGAATGAAAAACTCCGGGGCGTTCTCCTCGGTCGCAGCCGATCCCATCCACCAGAGCCACACCACACCGGCCATGAACGCGAGTAAAACGAACTGAAAGAAGATCGAAAGGTTGTCGGCGATCAGCATGCCCGCCCCCCCACCGGGCGAAAGGCCGCTGAACCCGCCGTCGGGAACTGTGGCGCTCAACCGAACGCATGCCCAAAACGCGACGACGATGCCCAGGACGACGATCGCTCCAATCTTTCGCGCGCCGCGGCCGAAGATGATCGGACAGGCGACCACGCAGAGCATCGTGCCGATCAACACGATCATGGGCAGGAACATCGAAAGCGCGTGCCCGATGTCAACGCCATCCCAAAGGCCAGCTTGTGCCGTCACATTCACTTGGGTTCGTACCCTTCAATCACAAGAAACCAGCAACCCGTCCAAGCGACCCCGGCCAATCGTTTCCCATGCGGCCAGGCGTCTCGGAGGTTCATCGCCAACTATCCCAACGACGCGATCGCCCCGACCACCTGAGCGAGCATCAAATCCAGCGTGCCGTTGGTGAAGTTGAACACCGTCTGCATGGGCAAGACGCCCAACGCAATGCACAGCACCGCGAGCGGCGCCAGAATAAACATCTCGCGAGCCGATACGTCGGAGAATCCCGAGTATTCCTCACGTTCGTTGCCGAGGTAGACCCGCCGCACCAACCAGAGGATGTACCCGGCGGTCAGAATCACCGCGGCCGTAGCAATAATCGCCATCGGGTAGGCCCAGGTGAACTTGTCCCCGGCGCTGAACACACCGAGCAGCACCCAAACTTCCCCGATGAACCCGCACATACCGGGCAAACCGAGGGACGCAAAAAACCCGATCGTCGCCATCGTGCCGTACTTGGGCATCGTCAGCCACAGGCCGCCGAACCGATTGATCACTCGGTGGTGGGCTCGGTCGTAAATCACGCCGACCAGAAAGAAGCACATCGGTGAGCTGATGCCATGCGCCAACATCTGAAACATCGCCCCCTGAAACCCGGCTGGCGTCATCACGGCAATGCCCAACAGCACGAACCCCATGTGCGACACGGAGCTGTAGGCGACCAGCTTCTTGAAATCCGTCTGCGCCATCGCGCAGAGCGCCCCATACAAGATGCTCACGATCCCGATCAGCGCCAACAGAAAGGCCCAATATTCGGCCCCGGTGGGGAAGATCGGGTAACAGATTCTCAGGAAACCATAGCCGCCCATCTTCAACAGCACACCGGCCAGAATCATGCTGATCGGCGTCGGCGCTTCGACGTGCGCGTCGGGGAGCCAGGTGTGCAGCGGCACAATGGGCAGCTTGATGGCGAACCCAATGAATAGGAACACAAACATCACCGTCGCGAACTTGACCCCCAAGAAGGCCGTCGAGTTCGCGCCGAAGTACTCTTGAATGATCGGATTGGTCGAAAGCTCGATGAGATCAAATGTGCCGTGCGTCAACATCGTACCGTCGGTGCGGTAGACGCTGGCCACGCCGGCGACGCCCTGTTGCTGCATGTGTGCGGTGATGGCGGCGTCGCTGTAGAAGAACATGGCCACCAGCGCCACGAGCATCAGGACCGAGCCGGCCAACGTGAACAGGAAGAATTTGATGGCTGCGTATTCTTTCCGCGCTCCGCCCCACACACCGATCAGGAAGTACATCGGCAGGAGCATGACTTCCCAGAATATGTAAAAGAGGAAGAAGTCCAATGCCACGAACACGCCCAGCATACCCGTCTCAAGCATCAGGAACAGAAAGAAGTACGCGCGAATCCCCTTCTTGATCTTCCACGTATCGAAATTCCAGCTCGCCAGACAGGCCAGGAATGAAACCAACGTCGTCAGCACGACGAGCGGGAAGCCCAGGCCGTCGACCCCGAGAAAGTATTCAATGTTGAACTGATCGCCCGTGATCCACGCCGCCCGCTCAACGTGATGCAACGTGCCGTAGCTCGAACCGAAGACCGCCGCCACCTGGGAGCCGTCCCCCCCCCAGGCCTCGAGGAAGGTGCCGAACAGCGCCAGCGACACCAGCAACGTCAGTCCGGCGGCCGCGACCGCGACTACCCGAACCTGCTTGCGCGGAACAAACAGGCAAAGCAGCCCCCCGATCATCGGCAGGAATACGATTAACGAAAGAAGATTACTCATCGGTCAAACCGTTCTAAAGCAAGCTCAAGGAGCAGCGGAGAGCACCACAGACGACGCCACCACGCCGGTATCCATCCCGAAATACAAAATGCACGCGAATGCGACGACCGCGACGGCCGAAGCGAACAGGACGTAGTTGCGAATCCGCCCGGTCTGCGGACGGCAGATCCAGCCGCCCGCCATCTTGGACGTGTCGGCCACACCGTTAACGATGCCGTCCACGCCTTCTGCATCCAGCAGCCCTGAAAGAAACGCGAACATACGCGTCAGCCCGGCCAGCAGGTTGAAGAACATGTCCACGACGTAGGTGTCGATCAAGCCCGCGATCCGCGAGACCAGCAGACATCCTTTGACCCAGACCAGATCGTACAGCTCATCGATGTAGTACTTGTGATCCAACAGCGTATGCAGAAGCGAAACACCCGGTAGACGCTTGATGGCCGTCGCCAACGCCAAGCCACGCCCGTAGATCGCGATCGCCACGAGGAACCCGGCCACAAACGCGCCGCCGACGCCGTACATCAGCCAATGATGGGCCGCGGCGATCGCGGGCGTATGCCATTCCCCGTCGATGGCCATCACCATGGCGGCGTCCGTGGCTGCCCCGGCCGCATCCGCGATCAGCCACCGGAACAGGGTGTAGCTCGCAACGAGCGTCCCGACGGCCAGTACCACAAGCGGGACGTACATCATCGGACTCTCGTGGGCGTGGTGATGCACGTGCTCATCGCGCGGCTTGCCCATGAAGGTCAGCCACCACGCCCGCATCATGTAGAACGGCGTAACGTAGGCCGTGATGATCGCCAGCCAGAACATCCACGGGGGCAGCGCCGGCGTGCCCGCGAAAATCGCGGCCTTGGTATCGTCACCATGCGCCGCGGATTCCGCCGCCCCGCCATGCCCTCCCCGAGCCGCGTGCTTCAGCCCGCGCGGCGCCGCGGTTTCCGCGTGCCCCTCGCCATGGGCCTGCATGCTCGCTAGCCGCACGCGCGACTCCGCGTCGCCAGCCGTCGAGGTATGTTCGTCGGACCCGCCGGCGTTGTGGTCGCCGTCATCGCTGTGCGCACCGGGCACGTGCTTTTCGTAATCGCCCTCTTGCCAGACATACGACCGCGCGTAGGCAACCGCCAGAATCTCATCCTTGCTGAAGAACCCGCCCAGGCCGATCTTGGTCTTGTGTTCGCCGGAACCGAACGACAAACCGGGAATGCCCGCGCCGGAAATCGCCAGAACGCCGACCAGGAAGGTTAGGCCGGTAACGGGCATCTTTTTCATCAGCCCGCCCATCTTGCGCATGTCCTGCTCGTGGTGGCAACCCTCGATCACCTGCCCCGAACAAAGGAAGAGCATGGCCTTGAAGAACGCGTGCGTGATCAGATGAAACAGTGCCGCGATCCACGCGCCGCAGCCCATGCCGAAAATCATGTAGCCCAATTGCGAAAGCGTCGAATAGGCCAGGCACTTTTTGATGTCCGTTTGCACCATCGCGATCAGCGCCATGAGCGTCAGCGTAATGCAACCGATCGCCGCCACGAACATGAGCGCTTCGGGGGTCATCAGCCGGAAGACCCGCGCGACCAGATAGACCCCGGCCGCCACCATCGTCGCGGCGTGGATCAGCGCGCTGACCGGCGTCGGGCCGGCCATGGCATCGGGCAGCCAGACGTGCAGCGGAAACTGAGCGCTCTTGCCCATCGCTCCGCAGAACAGACCGACGCCCATGATGGTGGCCAAAGACCACCCGAACATCGTAAAGTCGCTCGCGAAAATGCCCGAGTGCGTAGAAAACTGCCGGGCGAACTCGGCGGCCGCGCCGTCCAGATCCAACGTGCCCAATTGGAAGTAGACCAGCATCATCCCGATGATGAAGCCGAAGTCGCCGACGCGGTTCGTTATGAACGCCTTCATCTGGGCATATTGCGGGACGCGCTCGTGGAAGTAGTAGCCTATCAGCAGATAGCTGCAGAGCCCGACCAACTCCCAGAAGATGAACAGGAACAGCAGATTGCTGCTGACCACCAGCCCCAACATGCTGAACGCAAAGAGCGATAGGTAGGCGAAAAAGCGGTGGTACTTGCTCTTACCGGCCACCTCGTCGCTGTGGCCCGACATGTACCCCACGCTGAATACGAAGATCCAAAACGCGATGAACGTCACCATGAAGTACATGCCAACGGTCAGCGAATCGAGCTTGACGCCGATGGTGATCGGCACGTCGCCCAAAAGCGCCCACGTCCCCCGCCATGCGCTCGCCGTAAGTCCGGCGGCCGCTCCGCTGCCCACGGCGCCGATCCAGCCGATAAGCACATACGTCGCCAGCGCGAGCGGAATGCCCATGCCCATGATCACGCCGAACCAACCGGCCGCGGGCTTGCCCATCTTCGGTCCGAAGAAAACCAGCAGCCAGAAGCTGATCATCGGCGAGAGCACGCCCATCGCCAGGCAGAGTTCGAAGGTACGTTCACCCATCAATGGAAACTCATTTCACACGTAGCTGTGGATTCCGATCGGGCTCCGCGCCAACGGCTCGACCGGGGCTTAACCTTGCAAACTCGTCGCCAGATCCACATCCACCGACGAAAGATTCTTGTACACGTTGATGCAGATACCCACGGCCAGCGCCGCCTCCGCCGCGGCCAGCACGATCACAAAGATCGCCATGATCTGCCCGTCGAACCGCGACCCCTCGCCGAAGCGATCGAACGCCGCGACGATCGACGCGGCGAGGGCTTCCTGCACCTCGG
>JBHHUB010000087.1:0-16105 GCA_046753625.1 Phycisphaerae bacterium
AGTTCACGTTCGCGCTGTTCAACACCAACTCGACGCCGATCAGAATCCCAATGGCGTTGCGTTTGGTCATCATCGTAAACAGGCCCGTGCAAAAGAGCACCGCGCCCACGACGAGGTAATGCGTCAAACCGATGGTCATCGCCCTATTTCGCCTCCTGTCTTGCCAAATGCGCGGCACCGACCATGACGATCATCAACACCACACCGGCGATTTCGAATGGCACCAGGTAACGAGTCAGCAACGCCTCGCCAAGCACCTTCACCGAGGTTCCGGGCACGGCGCTTGTGGAAGCCGCCCACGCTGTGCGCAGCAGCACCATACACAACACGATCAACAAGCCGCCGCACACCACGATCGCGCCGCCCAGTTCCCACTTCTGCGGCGTAAAGCGAACCCAGGGCGACTTACTCGTGAGCATGACCCCGAAGATCAACAGGATCAGCGTCCCGCCGGCGTAGACGATCAACTGAATCGCGCCCAGGAAATTGGCCGCCAGCAAGAAGTACAATACCGCAACACCGCCCAACGCGGTGAAGAGCCAAACGGCCATGCGCACGATATTCGTCGTGAAACAGACGCCCAGCGCCGAAACCACCGTCCCACCGGCCACGACGTAGAACAACACCGCTTCCAGCAATCCGCCGGGCGCCGCCGCCGTCGTTACCCCGGAACCAACACCGGGTTCAGCCGCCCGGCCCCCCTGAGCAAACAGCCACGTGGCCGCCATCGTCAACAGCATGATCCGCCCCACCGAAGCGAAATCATGCACCTGGGACGCCCGAGCCCGCCCGGATGATTCGTGCCTGAACATGAGTCGCGGCTGCCGCATGCTGCTCCTAATTACTTACGACCCCGGCAGGGCGTCCACCACGAGGTTCCCGACCAGACGCCGCCGGTGATAGAATCCATAGCCGGCGATCAACACGCCGCCCGCCGCAAACACCAAGCCCACCACGCCGAGCATGAGATTCACAACGGTATTAATACCGCTCCAGATCGCGCTGTCGCCCGTCGACGCCCAGACCCAAATCGTCGCGCCGAAAAGCGTCAGCATCGTCAGCGGGAGCAAGACCTGAATACATGCGTAGAGCACCTGATCGATGCGAATCCGAGGCAGCGTCCAGCGCAGCCACAACTGCAAGTAGATGAAAAAGACCGCTTTGAACATCAGCCAGATCGGGCCGTCGAACAGCAGCCCCTTCACCCCCAGCGCCCACCAAGCACTACCCAGCCCATGGCCCCAGCTCGAAGGCAGCGGCGAATTCCAACCGCCCAGAAACAAAATGCTCGCCAGCGCGGCCACCACGAACATGGCCGTGTATTCAGCGAAAAAGAACAGACTCCAGCGAAACCCGGAATACTCCGTGTGGAAGCCCGCGACCAGCTCGCTTTCCGACTCCGGCAAATCGAACGGCGCCCGCTTACAACTCGCCAGAGACGCGATGAAATAGGCCACAAAAGCCACGAACGTGAAGGGGTTGCGGAATGCCAGCCACGAAAACCAGCCGCCCGATTGATCCTCGCCAATCCCGCGGAGACTCAACGTGCCCACGCACACCACAGGCACCAGCAGTGCCAGCCCCATCGGAATCTCGTACGAAACCATCTGACACGCTTCGCGCATCGCGCCGTACATGCTCCATTTGTTGTTCGACGCCCAACCCGCCAGGATCACGCCGACCACCTCGACCCCGAGCATGGCCAGAATAAACACCAACGCGACGTCTAATTCGCGGAATACGTACGTCGCTCCGAACGGCAGCGCCACAAACGCCAGCGCGGCCGGGATCAACGCGAAATAGGGAGCCACTCGGAAAAGCGGGCCGTCGGCGCCTTCGGGAATCAAGTCCTCCTTGAGCAGGAGCTTAATGCCGTCGGCCGGCGTCTGCGCCCAGCCATGCCAGCCACCGACCCGCATAGGCCCAAGGCGCGATTGAATCCGGCCCGCCACCTTGCGTTCCCACCAGATCGTGTAGACGGGGATGAGGTTGAACAACCCGAAGATGGCTCCAAACGCGATCAAGTCACGCAGAAAACCGAACTGCACCGGCCAGATGAGGTATTGCAACGCGCCGGCCAAGTCCGCTGCGACGCCGCCCGTCGCAATCAGCATGTCGTGAATGATCGACGGCGGCAAACCCCAGGTGCTCGGGGAAAAGTAGGCAAACGCCGGCACACCCACACCCATTTCGCCGGCCCGCTGCAGGATGTTCACGTCCACAAACCCGAACACCAGGGCATGCACCCAAACGCCGAGGCATACGACGATAATGGCGGAAATCAGGACAAGACCGGCCGTTTGGGAGACGATCGGCGCGGCCACGGCGTAGACGAGCTTCGCCATCGACGCCACCGCGCCACCGACCAGCCCAAGGGGCACGTCCTGCTTTCGATTCCACGGCAGCGTGTATTCGCTCACGCCCACGCTCCATTCATCTTGCAGCCCAGCCGTCCTCGGCTGGAGCCTAACGTCGCATCGCTCATCAATATGCGGGTCCGCGCGGCCGCGCGGCCGCGCGGGCTAAAGCCCGCGGCTCCGGTGGGCACGCTCCAGCTCGGTGCCGCCCTACCAAACTTATCCGTTCCCATCCGCATACCCATCACCGATCGACCTCACCCATCACGACGTCCAAGCTGCCGACGATCGCCGGCACGTCGGCCAGCAGCACATTGCGACAGCAGTGATTGAGGATCGACAGGTTGCAGAAGCTCGGTCCCCGCGCCTTGACCCGAGCGGGAATAGCCGACCCATCGCCGCGGACGTAAAAGCCAAGGTGGCCCCGCGGGTTTTCGATCTCAACGTACACCTCATCATCGGGCAGCTTGAGGCCTTTGAGCTTCTTGGCTTCCGTGTCGCCCGGCTCGATGCGCTCGAACGCCTGCCGTATGATGCGCACGGATTGAATCATTTCAAGGACGCGCACGTAGTACCGGTTCCAGCAGTCGCCGACCTCGACGCCCAGCGGGAATTCATCCACGCCTCCCGGCTGACCGATCGGTACGTCGAAATCGTAGGTCTCGTAGCCGTCGTAAGGCCGGATCTTGCGCAGATCCCAACGGACCCCGCTGCCCCGCAACACCGGTCCGGTGAGCCCGAACGCCACCGCGTCCTCGGCCGAAAACACGCCGATCCGCCCGGTCCGCTTGACGAAGATGTGGTTGAAACTCAGCAGGTTGTTGTAGTCCTCGATCTTGGGTTCGAAGTAATCCAGGAACTCACTGCAGCGCTCGATCCAACCGGCGGGCAAATCCTCGTGGATCCCGCCCACCGTGATGTAGCTGTAGGTCAACCGCGCGCCGCAGGCCGCTTCAAACAGATCGAGAATCATCTCCCGCTCCCGGAAGCAATACAGAAACGGCGTGAACGCACCCATGTCCAAGCCGTACGTGCCCAGCGCCACCAGATGCGACGCGATCCGGTTCAGCTCGGCAAAAATCACGCGAATGATCTTCGCCCGCTCGGGAATCTCGATGCCGCAGAGCCTTTCGACCGCGACGGCAAAGGCCTGATTGTTGTTCATGCCCGCGAGGTAGTCCATGCGATCCGTATAGGGGATGAACTGATACGGCGCCAGGCTTTCGCCGATCTTTTCGGCGCAGCGATGCAGGTAGCCGATGTGCGGGACGGCCTCGAGCACCATCTCGCCGTCCGTGCGCAGCACGACGCGGAGCACGCCGTGGGTGGACGGGTGCTGCGGCCCCATGTTGACCAGCATCTCCTCCGTCCGGAGGTCGCCCTGCTCGCGGCGATCGGCATCGACAGGCGATTCGGCTCGCAGCACCTTGGTTTGGTCTAAAATACTCATGATGCTCGACAACAGCGCTAGTGCCGTGGGTTCGTCAGCTCATACTCCGTAGTGGCCGGAATACCGTTGTACTCCAGCGGAAACTCGTAATCCTTTCTCAGGGGAAAGCCCACCCAATCGTCGCAGCACAAGATGCGCCGCAGGTCCGGATGGTTTTCAAAATGGATGCCCATCATGTCGTACGCCTCGCGCTCGTGCCAATCCGCCGCGGGCCAGACATCCGAAACCGTGGGGATCACCGGATCATCCCGATCCACCACCACGCGCACGCAGAATTCACGCGTAGTTTCGATCAGCGTGCCGAGCGAATCGATCGGTACGTGCGCCAAGTCGTAAACACACGCGAGTTGATTGTCCGCAAGCAAATCCAGCGCGGCAATGGAACGCAGCAGGTTGAGCTGCAGCCGGGTATCGCCATGGCAAAAACGCGCCACCTCAGGCCATTGAGTCGCGGCGATCCGCGCAAACGGCCGCGCCGCGTCGAGCGTCACCGCCTCGACCGCTTCCCCAAACCGCTCCTTCAACAAATCGCAGATTTCCTCGGGAACCATCGCCGATAGAATCCTTTTCGACACCCTGTACCAGCCCGACCATCAGGCTCGGCACTACCGCAGGGCGCTCTCCTTCACCTTGGTCATCAGGCTCTTGGCCCGCGTCTGATGGCGAATCTTATCCTGCAACCGCATCAGCCCCTCCAGCAGCGCTTCCGGCCGAGGCGGGCAGCCGGGAATGTAGACATCCACCGGAACGACCAGGTCGACGCCCTTGACCACGTGGTATCCGTGCTTGAAATACGGCCCGCCGCCGATCGTACACGCGCCCATCGCCATCACGTATTTCGGCTCGGGCATCTGGTTGTACAGCCGCTTCAGCCGGCTGGCCATTTTGTAGGTCACCGTGCCCGCCACGATCATCAAATCCGATTGCCTCGGGGTCGCCCGAAACGCCCCGGCGCCGAAGCGGTCGATATCAAAACGCGACGCCCCCACGGCCATCATCTCGATCGCGCAGCACGCCAGCCCGAACGTCATGGGCCAAATGCTGTTGCTCCGACCCCAGTTGATCGCCCAATCCAAGGATGTGACGATCAACCCCTCTTCAAAACGGTTCTCTATCCAGCTCATCAGCCCACAACCGCCATAATGATTACGATGTCGCCTCGCCCGTCGCGGAATCCAGGACAGAGGAACGCTCCTGCCCGGAAACATCGCGGACCCAATTCAGGTAGCCCGATTTCCACTCGTACGCAAATGGAATCGCAATCAGCAGGAAGAACACCAAGAACGCCCAAAACGCCGGCGCGCCCATATCCTTGAACGCCACGGCCCAAGGCCACAGCAACGCCACCTCGACGTCAAAAACGATGAACACCAGCGCTACCGTATAGAATCTCAAGTCGAATTGAACCCAGCTATCCCCGATCGCCGGCTCGCCACATTCGTAGGCCGTCGCCTTTTCCGGGTGCGGCATGGTGGGGCGAATCACGCGCCCGATCGTCAGCCCGACGAACGCCATCGCAAACCCCGCGAACAGAAACAGCATGATCCCGAATACCAGCTCTGCACTGCTGTTGCTGTGCGCGGCAAAGTCGCCGGCCGCTCCGACCGCCGATGCCGCGGCTGCCAAACTCTCAACGTACGTCACCGACACTCGATCAGGCTCCAAACGGGCTCGGACAACGGCAGGCAAGCAACACCGCGCGCTTGCGCCGGGCACCCGAAGGCGCCACCGGGCGATTACTTCTTCTTAACCTCCGACGGCTCAAGCGCCTTGAGCATCTGCTCACGGCGCTCGTCGGTCTTGTTGCTCAGCTTATCCTGGGAATGCTCGAACGCCTCCCAAGCCCGCTTGGTCTGCTTCGCCCAATCGGGCAATTCTTTCCGCTGCATCCAAAGCGGCTGCGGCGTCTGCAATCCTTTCGTGGCGAGCTCCGTAAATTCGACGGTCATATCCTCGCGGGTGAAGCCCGACATGTCGTGCAGATTGCCCATATGGATGCAATCCGTCGGGCAGGGGTCGACACACAACGCGCAGAACATGCATTTGGCATAATCGATCGCATACCGGGTCATCGCGCCACCCACCGCAATCCCACTGGCTTTGTCGATCTTGCGTGGACCGCTTTTCTCGATGTAGATGCAGTCCACCGGGCAGGCTTTGGCGCATTGATCGCAGGCGATGCACTTTTCGATTTCGTAGAAGTGGAAGCCGCGGTAGCGGGCCTGCAACGCCGGGGCCACGTCCGGGTACTGCAGCGTGATCGTCTTGGCGAAGCAATACTTCAGCGAAATCCGCATCCCGACCAAAATCGTGTATACGGTTTGCCAGATGTTATGGAAGTAGTCGCGGACCGCGTTTGGCGAGGATCCGTTTGTGGTTGACATTCTACGTTTGGCCCTAAACTGAGCGTTGAGTCCGAACCTGGTCGCGACCAAACAGCCCACAGGCCGTCCCGCTGTCGCCACACCTCCGGAAACCCAGGCTACCACCGCATATCCACTGCCGGCGGATTCTAGTAACCTCGCCAGTATACCGCAATGGGACAACCACAATCCCCGGATACGGCGTGTGGATCCCCGCCGTCAACGCCGTGAGAGGTGCCGCCGGACCCAATCCATCGCACACCGGGCCGCCCGATCGCGCACTTCGGACCGATCGAGGTGCTCGCCCAGCAAGAGCCGTTTACTCGATACCTCCGACGCGGTCGCCAGCCCCAAATGGACAAGCCCGACCGGCTTGGTCTCCGTACCTCCATCCGGTCCGGCAATGCCGGTAACCGACACGCCCACATCGGTCTCGGCCCGTTCCCGGCAGCCGGCGGCCATCGCTTCGGCCACCTCAGCACTGACCGCCCCGAATCGTTGCAAGAGTGCCGCATCGACACCGAGTCGGGCTACCTTGGCCTCATTGGCGTAGGTGATCCAGCCCTGTGAAAAGTACCGGCTACTGCCCGGCACATCGGTCAAGTACTTCGCAAGCAGCCCCCCCGTGCAGGATTCGGCCACCGCAATCGTCAGGCCCGCCTCCACCAGCATCGAGCCGACAGCGGCCTGCAACGTCTGCTCATCTCGCCCGAATACCGCGAGCTTCAACCGGGCACACACCGCCCGTTCATCGGCGGCCGCCAACGCCGCCGCCTCTTCCCGCGATGCACCTGAAGCGATGATCCGCACGACGATCACGCCATCACCCACCGTCGTCCCCACGTTCGGCTCCCGGCCCGGTTCCATCAGATCGGACAACAACTCGCCCACTCGCGATTCGGAGATGCCGAAGCAATTGATACGGCGTTGCAGGATGCACCGCCCGGCCGTACGGGCCTCGACAAAGGGACGAACCGATTCGTCAAACATCGCCCGCATTTCCGCCGGCACACCGGGCAGCGCGAACAAAGCCACCCCATCTCGCTCGATCTTCACGCCTGGCGCTGTCCCCCGCGGGTTGGGCATGGCCTTCGCGCCAGCAGGTATGAGGGCCTGCACCCGATTGGAATCGGACATCGTTCGCCCGATTCGATCAAAAAAGCCCTCGATCCGCGCCAAGGCGTCCGAATCCTCGGTCAATCCTACCTCCAACGCCGAAGCCAACGCCGCGCGCGTCACATCATCCGGCGTTGGTCCGAGCCCGCCCGTTACGACGATCAACCCGAACCGGGCCATCATCCGCCGCACTGCCTCGGCAATCTCCGCCACCTCATCGCCCACGGTGACATGCACTGCAGCCGGCACGCCAAGCTCGGCAAGCCGCCCCGAGAGCCACGCGGCGTTCGTGTCCACGCACTGCCCGGTGGTCAACTCTTGGCCTATGCTGATGATCCCACATTGCATCGGGGCAGCCTACCAACACACGTCCCGTCCGGCCACGCCATCGTCGGGTGGCCCAATGTCCTATTGGACATGGGGGAGACGATGATCTTGCTGCTACTGGCCATCGAATGCCATCCGGCAGGACCGCTGCAGCGCGGTGGCTGGCGTCGTTGGCAGGAGCAGGCGGCAACCGGTCGCGATCATCGGCTCCCCCACCTCCAAAAGGAGGTGGGCCACCCGCGAATCGCTTGGGGCGGTGTTGTGATCCGCCCCTTCAGTTCACGGCGTTGCCCTTCGAGGCGAGTCCGTCCTCCATCTTCCTCCTTCTTGGTACCTTCGTGTCTTGGTGGTAAATACGCCGTCTGAACGCGTCGGACTCCCTTCCAACTGTGCCGATGGGCTCGATAGTGAATTGAGCCGGTCGATGCTATCATGCCGCGCGAACTGCGCGCCTGAAGCATCGGCAGACCCGTGCCGCTTGGCACGTGATGCCGCTTAGAGGAAACTGGAAACGACAATGGCCGAGCCGCTCAACATCCTGTTCACGTGCATCGGTCGCCGCGTGGCGCTCGTGCGTGCCTTTCGCGCCGCCGCCAAGCGCCTGAAGATCACGTTGCGCGTACACGGCGCGGATTCCGGCCGGTTGGCCCCGGCCATATTCGAAGCGGACGTGCGGCACGTGGTCCCATCCGTCACGGCGCCGGACTACATCGACGCTTTGGAGCGAATCATTGTTCGCCGCAAGATCAAACTCCTGATCCCGCTGATCGACACCGAACTTCCCGCCATCGCCGCGGCCCGCGATCGCCTCGCGCAACGGGGTTGCTCGGCCATGATCTCCGACCGCAACGTCATCGATATTTGCCGCGACAAGCTTCTGACGTATCAGCGACTCACCGAGGCGGGCATCCCGACGCCGGCCACCTGGCTTTGGGCCGACGTCGTGAAGCGGCGGAGTCATCGGTTTCCCTACTTCTTGAAACCGCGGTTCGGCAGCGCCGCCATGGGCAACCATGTCATCGATGACGTCGCATCGCTCCGTTTTTTCGGCCGGCGCGTGCCCGATGCGATCGTCCAGGAATTCATCGCCGGCGAAGAATACACGATGGACGTCTACGCGGACGCACGCGGTGTGCCGCAGTGCGTCGTACCACGACACCGGTTGGAAGTGCGCGGCGGCGAGGTCAGCAAGGCCGTGATCGCCAAGAAAAAGGACATCATGCGCGTCGGCGCGAAGGTCGCGCGGGCGTTGAAAGGATGCCGCGGCGTCGTCACCGTGCAGTGCATCAAGACAGGCGCAGGCGACATCCGCGTGCTCGAGATCAACCCGCGCTTTGGCGGCGGCATACCGCTGGCGATCCATGCCGGAGCCGACTTTCCCCGATGGGTACTTCAGGAAGCCCTGGGCCGCAAACCGAAGATCGACGCCGACGGATTCCGCGATGATGTGGTTATGCTACGATACGACGATGCCGTGTTCGTGCGAAACGCCGCTAAGCTCATGGCCAAAAGATAGGTTCGCCGCCCACGCAAGCCGGCGATCGAAAAGGGGTGCCCACGATCACGACGCCCACCATCAAGACACCAACGATCAAAGCGGTCGTGTTCGACCTGGACGACACGCTTTATCCCGAGCGTGCCTACGCCTTCAGCGGCTTTGCCGCCGTTGCCGAATCCCTGGCCGATCTGCTTGGCGATCCGTCCGCCGTCGCCGGGGAGCTGGAAGCCCTTTTTGACACGCCGCACCGGCCGCGCGTCTTCAACGCGCTGCTTGAGCAACACGGCCTACCCGACGACCCCCAGCGGATTCAAGAGCTCGTCACCATCTACCGTCGCCACATCCCGACGCTATCGCTGTTCGCCGATGCGGATCGAGCCCTCGACCGTGTGCGATTGAAGTTCAAGCTTGGCATCATTACCGACGGACTCATGATCACGCAATCGCTCAAGATCAAGGCGCTCCAACTCGCCGACCGCGTGGACAAGATCATCATTACCAGCGAACTCGGCCCCCAATACGGCAAGCCCCACCCCAAAGCATTCGAATGGATGGCCAGCGCCCTTGGCATGGCACCGGAACAGTGCGTCTACGTCGGCGATAACCTCACCAAAGATTTTCTCGCCCCCAACCGATTGGGCTGGCGAACCATCCGCATCATCCGCGAACACGGCATCTACGCGGACGCCCGCGCCACCGAGGGTGGCACGCCGCACCATACGATCCATTCGCTCGACGACCTCGATCCCCTCCTCGAATGACCCTTCGCGGGTGCCCCACCTCCTTCTTCCGGAGGTGGGGGCGCCGATGACGGTGACCGACTGACGCCGGCGCTTAGCGACGATCCAAGCTACCCTACCCGGGCGTCCGTACCGGATGGGCTTCAAATTGCGATGGGCGCGAGATCATCGGCTCCCCCATGTCCAATAGGACATGGGCCACCCGCCTAACCGCCTCCCGCCCCCCCTGCGTGCGCCGCCACGGCCGCGGAAAGATCGGACCACGCTTGCCTGAGATTGATCCTGGCCAGCACCAGGTTGGCATCGGCCGTGACATAATCGCGCTGCGCCTCGTTGAGCCGGTTGAGTGTCTCCTTACCGGCCAGGTAGCCCGATTGTACGACGCGACGGTTTTCCATCGCGGTCTTGAGTGATTCGCGTTGCAGCAGAATCCGCTGCTGCGCGTTGACCACGTCGATGATTGCCTGCCGCACGGCCGATTGAACGGCCAGCCGCAAACGCCCGAGCTGCGCCTCCGACTCCGCCAGAAGACTGCGGGCGACACTCACGCGGGACTTCCGCAATCCCCCCGTAAACAAGTCCCAGCGTACTTCCAACGCGGCCGCGGAGGATTGGTCCTGCACCGTATACCGCAAACTGGAACTGCTGTCGTAGCCCCAGGAACCGCTGAACGAGATCGACGGCAGGTAGAGCCCTCGAGCCACGCGCAGTTGCTGGCGGGCGTTTTCCACGAAATGGGTCAGTTCGACCAGATCGGGGCGCGCGTGCAGCGCGCGTTGGATCCACTCCGACGCGGTGGGCGCTGTCATCTGCTCTTCGCTCTCCGGCATCAGGTCGGCCAAGGTAAGCGTTTCGGGCAAGGTGACATCCGGAATCCCGAGCAATTCGGCCAGGACAACCCGCCCCGTCTCCCGCAAACCGCTCGCCTCCGCCAACGACGTCTGGGCATCGAGCATGCGCACGCGAAAGTTATCCACATCCGCCTGCGTGGACCGGCCCGCCTGCCGGAGCTTCTCGGTTTCCTCGAATTGCTCTCGGCTGAATCTCTCGTCCGCCACGGCAATGCGCATCTGCTCCTCGGCCAGTTGCACCTGATAGTAGGCCGCGTCGACCGCCTGAACGATCAACCGGCGAAGATCCGCCAGAGAGGCGCTCGACGCCCGGTACAAAGCCTTGGCGCCCAGTATCCGCGCCTCACGCGCGAACCCGTCAAAGAGCACCCAACTCGCCGTCAGCGCCGATGAATGCTCCGAAAAACTGTTGGTATTGCCCTTGGGACTACCGGCCCCCAGCAGCGGCGCGGCCAGCGCGTTGAGAATCGTTGTAACCGGGAAAGCCGGATCACCGATGTCCGTCGGGACCGGCTGACGCGGCTGCAGCGCGGTGGCCAGCCGGTTTCGATTGGCCGGCGTCTGAAACGTCCGCGTCGAATTGTGCGTCAGCGAAACCGTCGGATAGTAGCGCGACCGAGCTTCAGCGATCCGCGCCCGACTTGCCTCGAGTCGCGCAAACGCGGCGTGGATGTCCGGGTTCGCCCGGACGGCGATCTCCCGCGCTTGCTCAAGCGACAGCTCGTCCGTCGGCAGCAACGAGACGACCGCGTCGGCAGAAACCGGTACCCCGATCGACTCCAGCACCGCCTGCTCCTCCTCGGGCAGCGCCCGAAACGCCCGGTTGTGCCGCTCAAGCACCACCTGAACCTGTTCCAAGCTCCCGCGGCATCCGCCGATCAGCCCCACACCGAGAAGCCCGCCGCCGATCGCGATCACCCAAGCCGCCGCTTTGCGCGGGCCAACATACCAGGGTGCTGAGCCTTCAGCCCGCGCGCGTGATGCCGCAACAGCCCCTCGAAAAAGCGTGGTGCCGGCATCGTGCCGTTGACGCCGACAGCCCCGGCCCGCCTGGACCGGCGACGCCGCGCGTTTACGCCGGCTGGAAAGCGGCGCCACACCGGAGAACCACTTCTCCAACAGGCTGCTAACGCGGCTTGCGCGACCGTTGCCGGGTCTGTTCACAAAGGGGTTGTGTCGTATCAAAATCTCTTCCCGCAACACATCGACCAACGCACCGCACGCCCACCACGGGTCGTGCCGGCCGGCCGCCACATACCGAATGGCCCACCTCCTCTTGGAGCCGGGGGGAGGCGATGATCGCAATCCAGGAATGCTACCAGATGGTCGACCGACTTCCATCTCGGCCCGAACGTAATATCGGCGCCCGGCATCTTGGCGGTCCACGGGCGCAGCCTGTTGTCTGCGCCGAAGGTCAAGCGCACGCGGGCCGCTCGCTGACCGCCTCCTCGACGCGCTCCGCCTTGGGGTAGGCACCCCCGTGGCGAAGCCAATGGACCAGCCGCCGCAGATCGTTGACGGCCAGAAAGCTCGCCGGAACCACAAAGAGCGTCAACAACGTCGCAAAGGCGATGCCGAAGCTGAGTGAGACGGCCATCGGCATGACCGACTTGGCGCGGCTGTTGTGTTCCAGCAACAGCGGCAGAAGCCCGACGACCGTCGTTATGGATGTCAGAACGACGGCACGAAACCGCGTCTCCCCGGCCGCCACCACCGCGCGGAGTACGCTCGCGCCCCCGCGCATCGAATAGTTGATCTGGTCCACGAGCACGAGTGAATCGTTGACCACCACGCCGGAAAGGGCCACCGCCCCGAACAAACTCATCAACGTCAGATCCAACCCCAACACCAGGTGGCCCACCACCACGCCAATCATCCCAAACGGCACGGCGACTACAATCACCAGCGGCTGCACGTAGGACCGCAGCAGCGACGCCAAAATCGCGTAGATTCCGAACACCGCGAGCAGGAATCCATCCGAAAGACTCTCCATCGATTCGTTGAGCCGCCGCCGGTCGCCGCCGAACTGATAGGCCATATCGTTGTAATCGCCCACCACTTCCGGAAGAAACGCCGCGCCCATCGTACTCAGGATCTGATTGGCATTGGCCCTGTGTTCATCCACGCTTGCGCTGACCACCACGCGCCGCTTGCCGTCCTGACGCGAGATGTTGGCGTAGCTCCGCCCCCACGCAACGTCGGCCACCTCACAAAACGGAATCTCATCACCCAGCGGCGTTTCGATGCGCTCGTTTTCAAGGTCCGCAATGGATCGCCGCTCGCTCGCCGGATAGCGCACGCGCACCTTTACCTGCTCGCGGCCGCGCTGAAGCGTCACCGCCTCGCCTCCGAAAAAACCCTGGCGCAAATGCCGCCCAACGGCCTCCAACGTCAGCCCCAACAAGCGCGCCGCGGGCCTGAGCCGCACACGAAGCTCGCGTTTTCCGGGAATAAGATCGTCGTGCGGATCACCAACCCCTGCGAACTGCGCAAGCCGCTGTTGCACCCGCGATGACGCGGCCGCCAGATCCTCAACCGAGCCACCCAACAACCGGATCTCGATCGGATGCTGTGTGGGCCCAAGCTGCTGCCGCTCCAGCTTGAATTCCACCGTATCGTACAGCGTGCCGATCTTTTGACGCCAGCGGTCGAGCACCAACCCCGTGGCCAACTGACGATCCGTGGCATCCAACAGCTCGACGCGCACCTCGCATAGATTGTCGCCACGCGACGACACGAACCCGACAAAACCCGAGAACCCTCCCGTCAGCGCCCAAACGTTCCGAACCAGCGGTGCGCCGGATGCGGTCGGCAACACCGGGTCGTCGTTCAGGGCGTACGCCGCTTTTTGAATCCGCTCGATCGTCGCCCGCGTCGTCTCCGCCGGAACGCCCTCGGGCAACCGCACCCGCGCGCGGATGACGTTGCTGTCGTCCTCGGGAAGCAACACGAGCGGCACGTGGTCCCCCGCGACCAGGCCGACCATGACCAACAGCGCGGCGGTCGCCACCGATAGCGTCAACAGCCGATACCGGATCGTCAGTAGGCTCGCCGCCCGGTACCACTTCTTGATCAAACGGTCGATCAGCGATTCCACCACGCGCCGCATCCGCGTGGGCTCGCGCGGCACATCGCCGATCTGTCCGCTGCGCCGCTTGAGATGGGTGGGCAGGATCAAGAACGCCTCGATCGCCGAAGCCGCAATCGCCGCGATCACCACGACGGGCAAGACATGAATGAATCGGCCCATCACGCCGACCACAAACAGCAGCGGTATGAACGTGGCAATGGTTGTTACCGACGCCCCCAGCACTGGCAGCGCCACCCGGTGCGCCCCGTTGATCGCCGCCAGCTCCGGCGTGTCGCCGGACCGCCGGCGCGCGTGTACGCTATCTGCCAGAACAATGGCATCATCAACAATGATGCCCGAAACCATGATGAGCGCGAAGATGCTGATCAGGTTGACGGTTTCACCGCCGGCATGCATCACAATGAGGGCTCCGGCGAAAGATACCGGAATACCCAACGCCACCCACCCGGCCGTCCGAAGGTCCATGAACAACAGCAGTACGCAAAAAACTAGGCCGATGCCCATGATGCCGTTGCGCGCCAGCATGGACAGCATGGAATCGATCACTACCGACGTATCGCCCCAGGTCGTCATGGAAAGGCGATCGGGAAGCCACGCCTGCCGGGCGGCCACATAATCGCGCACCGTTTGGGCGATTTCGGCGCTGTCTTCCGAAGGCGTCTTGAACACGGACACCAACACCGCCGGCTCGCCGTTGAATCGCCCGCGCTGAACGCCCTCCTCAAACGTCTCCCGTACCGTTCCGATGTCGCTGAGGCGAACGATGGCGTCCGGGCTGTCGACCACGACGAGGTCTTCATAGGCCGCGGCGGTGTAGCGCTGCCCGGTCACGCGCAGGGTGAGCTCCTCACCGGCCGTCTTGATCGTGCCGGCGGGCAAATCGAGGCTGCTCCGCTTGATCACCGCGAGCAGATCACTCATCGAAAGCGAGTGTGCCAGAAGCGCGGTTTCCGAAACCTCAATCGTGATTTCATCGTCACGAACGCCGGCGAGTTCGACTTGAGAAATCTCCGGATAGGATCGAAGGTCACTCTGGACATCCTGTGCGAACCGCTTGAGCGTCCGCTCAGGAACATGACCGTGAATCGCGATGTTGATCACTTCCGCCTTGAGCACCATCTCCCTGACGATGGGCTTCTCCGTTTCCGGCGGAAAATGGGAGATCTGGTCGACGCGTTCTTTGACGTCATCCACGATTTTGGAGACATCGTCCACATCGTACTTCAGCGCGACCCAAACGGTCCCCACGTTTTCCGATGCGAGCGAAGCGACTTCGCGAACCCCGTCGATGCCGGCGATCACCTCCTCGATGGGTATGCAAACCCCTTGTTCCACGTCGCTGGGGCTCGCGCCGGGATAGGGCACCTCAACCAGGATGTAGTCGATTCGGAATTCGGGAAAGGCTTCGCGCACCATCGCCTTGGCCGAGTAGATTCCGCCAACCAGCATCATGCACATCAACAAGTTGACGGAGACGGGATTGCGGACACCCCCCGCGATGATCGCGCGGAGCGCAGACACCTAACGCGCTCCGGTCTTGGGCGGGAGCAGTGCCAGCAGTGCACCGCGGGAAGGCGATGCTTCGCGTGAACCGGAGTCGGCGACGTGCGCCGGACGGGATTCCCGCTCGTAAGCAAGCTCATGATCGCGCAGCATGACTTTCATACCCACCACGGGCTTGACCAACCGGGATAAGATGACGCGTTCACCGGCCGCAAGCTCGCATTCCTCCGTCCCCTCGCGTCCCCGGTAATCGACCAACACATTGTCGCCCACCGAACGGAGCATCGCAACCTTCTTCCGGGCCAAGTGCCCGCTCCCGCTCGCATCAAAATCGGCGTCCGGCTCCAGCACATAGACCCACTGATTGTCGTAGACCGCATGCCGTGGGACCATCAGTGCCTGATCAAGCCAACGCCCCGGCAGCTCGGCGCTGCAGAACATGCCGATCGACAGTGTCGGAGCGGCGTCATCGTTGCCGAGCTCAACCCGGGCCTTCATGTCCGCCGTACGAACCTCAACGACCATCTGCGCCGTGCGTGTCTTTTCATTGACACGCTCAAAGCGAGTCACACGCCCTTCCCAGGTAAACCGTTGACCATGCAGCGACCAACGTACGACCACCTTGGGGCTAGTCTCGACATCCCCGTGCCCCAGCGACTCGGGGCGCACCGCCGGGTCCAGCCAACGCAAGTCTCTCGGATCAATCCCCACCGACAGCTCAAAGGCACTCATGTCCGTCAAGGTCGCGATGGAAAAGTGCGCCGTAACCACTTGGGATTCGTGCGCATGCACGGCCTCGACCCGGGCAT
>JBHHUB010000088.1:0-15948 GCA_046753625.1 Phycisphaerae bacterium
CGCGCGCACGCTCGGTGATGTCGCCGCCATAGAGATTGAGGTAACCCTTTTTCCCGATCGGGCAAATCCTCAGCCCGAAAATCGTGTCGCCGCATTCAATCTCGAGACTCCTCAGTCGACCGTCTGAAAGGGCCCTTTGGAGGGTTGGCTGCAGGAAATCGGGAATCATCTGTCCGACTTCGCGTTCCCACAGATCGAGGATGGGTCGGCTCCCCGCGTTGGCGTACAGAATCGTCCCGTCGTCGCGGATACGCATGACCGGACCTGGGTTCTCGTCGGGAAACTTGGCCAGATCCTCGATCCTCCTCTGGGATTCCTTGATTTCCGTCAAATCCCGCACGACCGCCGTGAACACCGAACCGGAACCCACAACGGCCTCGGCTACGTTGACTTCAAGCGGAAAGGTCGAGCCATCACCGCGCAAGGCCGTAACCTCGCGAGGCGCGCCGATGATGTGGGCCTCGCGCGTCTCCAGATACCGCTTGAGGTAACCATCATGCTCCTTGCGAGAGGGTGCGGGCATGAGCATCGAGATGTTGCGTCCGAGCACCTCCCGAGCCGAAATCCCAAAAACATTCTCCGCCGACTCGTTGAAGGATTCGATCAGGCCCCGCTCGTCGATGGTAATGATGCCGTCGGCCGCGGTGGACACGATCGCCTGGAGCCGGGATTCATGCTCCCTCAGCGCACGCACATGGGCTCGCGCGCGCGCGCGGAGTCGTTTCACCCTCACGCAGATGCTGAGGCCGTATGCCATGATGCCGAACAACACCAGCAGGACCAGCGCGGAGATGGTATTGCCAACGCTTCTGAGCGAGGCGATTCTGTCTTCTTGCTTCTGTAAATGCCGGTTTTCGATCTCTCTTTCGATGTCATACAGTTGGCCCACGGCCTCGCTTACGCTCACATATCCGCGATCCAGTGCGGCCATGCGAACACCCGCGGTCCTGTAATCTCCTTGAGCGGCCAAGCCAAACAGGGCGCGCGCCTCCTGGACCATGTCGTCGATCGCGTGGTCGATGCGCACAAAAGACGCCAACACAAGTGTCTGATGATCTCCTACAAGGTCGGTGTGCACGTTGGCGATCAAGTTCTGCAAGAGCCGGCGAAACGCTCCGAGCTGCTTCTCGAATCTCGCGCGCTCGCGAGGTACGTCGCGCGATTCAAAGACGTCGTTTCCCGGCGCGTTTACAAGCTGTGCCTGCTTGGCGAGTTGCGCATATTCCTTGCAGCGCATCTCCCGATGCTGATCATGGGCGATCGTTCCGGTGTTGATCCGGATCAGTTTGTGATTGAGGTAAGAACTCCAGACAACGGTCAGCAGGACGAATCCCGCGAGTACGAAGTAAAGAACATGAAGCCTGGCGTCAGGTGGGTCGATCTCCTGCCGGTCAGGTGTCCGGTCTCCCGGCGTGTCGGCGGATTGCATTTCTGATTGAGTTCGCATAACCCGTCCACATCGCCGATCGCCACTTGGCCGATCGAGACATTGAGCGACTGTTTCATGTGGGTCGTAGCGGTATCGGCAAGCAACAGAATCGGCGCGACCACTTTCGTAGCTTGGTGGCATGGCTAGCGTGGAACCGACCCACAAGGCGCTCATCGGACCGAGCCAAACGGGGCTTTAGGTCAATCTCATCTCTGGTGAAGCGCTGCCGAAAACACTGCCGAATCTGCGCGAGCGCCGAGCCGGCGGCACTCGCCCGCGCGTTCCTGTCGGTACGTTTGCCATGTGTACATGCGCTTATCGGTCGTTCGCCCAGGGGCTTGGCTCACACGGATGCGGCGTTCGGCGCCGAGGGGCTTGCCGTCTTTTCCATGACCATGGCCACTTCGATTGTGAAACGGCCCAGCGGGGAGTCACAGGGTAGAACGAGGACCGGGTTGTGCCCTGACTTGAGGATGCGCTGGTTTGCTCCGGCAATGACCTGGGGCAGCGAGATGGAGATGTTCATATCGTGGATCTTGCTCTTGGCCTGTCCGGCGACCATGTTGGCCAGTTCGCCCAGCGCGTCCGCAAAGTCTGGATCATCCACCGAGAGCTCGGCCCCAGCGAACTTGCCGGCGATTGCGACCGCGGCCTCGTTCGCAAAGCACAAGGCCGCGCTTCCGGTGGCATCCCCCGAGAACCCGATGATCGCGGTGATGTCACAAAGGGGCGTGTCCTTGCCCTTAAGCTGTGGCTTGTTGACCGTGATCCCGGTGCTCAGCATCGTCTTGAAAAGATTCTGCACGGCCTCAATGAATGGGTTGATGTAACGAACATCCATGATGCAAGCTCCCTGTATGAAAGCACCGCCCGGACATCCGGGCAAGGCGCGGCGTCCACCGGCAAGCGGGCTCCGCCCGCCCGGCCGTGCCGACTCGCCTCCGGCGTCGCGCCTGACGGTCGGCAACAAGAACGGATCCGAATCGGCGAGCCATAACATCCCGCCGGGAGGCATCGTACCGATTCTCCTTCGTTGAGCAAATGCGCTGTCGTCGGCCCGACGACCACAGTATACGGACTCTGTTCGTGCGGCGAAAACTGCGGGCGCGTCAGCCTTTCAGCCGGCCCGCTTCGCGGTTACGATGCGGGCGGAGCGCTCGCGCTGCTCACCGGGTAGACCACGCCCTTGGGCGGATGGGCAGGCCGATCATGGGGACCGGCTACCGCCGCGCCAGGCGTATATCCTTGTGGCCCCGGCGTGTTGATTTGAATCTGGCTCGGGAGAATCGATGGTGAACCCGCTTTTGGATCGCTTTTGTCGCTATGTGAAAATCGAGACCACGGCCGTCGAAGGGGCGGAGGGCTATCCGAGTTCTCCCGGGCAGATCGAGTTGTCTCGGTTGTTGGCGGATGAGTTGCGTGCGCTCGGCCTGACCCACGTCAGCGTGAGCGAATACGGCATCGTGATCGGGACGATCCCCGCGACCGTCGAAACCGCCCCGACCATCGCCTGGTTCGCCCATGTCGATACATCTCCGGAAACCACGGGCAAGAACGTCCGGCCGATCGTTCATGAGCGGTACGACGGCAAGGACATCGTCCTGCCGGGCGATCCGAGCAAGGTCATTCGAGTCGGCGAAACCGAGGGGCTCGCCGAATTGAAGGGCAAAACCCTCATCACGACCGACGGCACGACCCTGCTCGGGGCGGATGACAAGGCCGGCGTCGCGATCATCATGACCGCCGCCGATGAGTTGATCCATGGCAAACCAACGAAGCACGGCCCGATTCGCGTCGTGTTCACCTGCGATGAGGAGATCGGCCGCGGCACCGACAAGGTGGATCTCGCCAAGGTCGATTCCGTTTGCGGCTACACGCTCGACGGAGAAGCGTCCGGCATGATCGAGAACGAAACGTTTTCAGCCGATCTGGCCGTCGTGACCGTCACGGGCAAGAACATCCATCCGGCGATGGCCAAGGGCAAGATGACCAACGCCTTGCGCATCGCGGCGGAATTCATCGCGCGGCTGCCGTCGGACACGCTGTCGCCGGAGACGACGGAAGATCGCGAAGGCTTCCTGCACCCTTACGTGATCGAGGGGGGCGTGGGCAAGGTAACGATCCGCATCCTGCTGCGCAGCTTCGACACGAACGAGCTGGCGTCGCACGCCGACCTTCTGCGGCAAATCGCCAAGGCCGTCGCGGCCGAACACAAGGATGCATCCATCACCGTGGACGTGACCCAGCAATACCGCAACATGGGCCGGTATCTCAGCAAAGAGCCGCGTGCCGTCGATCTGGCAGCCAAGGCGATGCGTGACATCGGCATGGAGCCGCAGTTTTCATCTATTCGCGGTGGAACGGACGGCTCGCGCTTTTCCGAAATGGGCCTGCCCACGCCGAACCTCTCCGCCGGCATGCACAACTTTCATTCGCCGTTGGAGTATGCCTGTCTTGAGGAAATGGAATCCGCCGTCGCGACCCTGGTCCAACTTGCAAAACTCTGGGGCGCGGAGAGACCATAGCCGCGGCACGGCCACCGCGTGCCACGACCGCCCCACGTAGCCCGGCCGCCCTCGGCTGCGCGATGCCGAACATGTAGCTGTGTGATGGAGTGGATGGCAATTCGTGCCTGCCCCGGCGTCCGCACCCACGGCGTCCGCTGGATCAATCCTTGAACGTGCCGGGTTCATACCTGGATCCAAAGCGTCCCTCGGGGAGCGCCTATACGGAAAACTGCTTCACAAGCGACTGGAGCCGTTCGCCCAGCTTGGATAGCTCAGAGCTGGCGGTTTGGGTTTGCGTCGCCCCGTGGGCACCTTGCCGGGCCGCCTGATCCACGGCGACCATGTTCTTCGTGATCTCCGTGGACGCCATCGCCGACTGGCTCACGCCGCTCGATACGGTTTCCGCGGCTAAAGCAACTTGAGACACGTTGCGCGCAATCTCCTTGGTCGAAGCGCTTTGCTCTTCAACCGCCGCTGCGATCGTGCGCGAGACGTCGTTGACCTTTTGAACCACGCTGCGGATATCGCCGATCGAAGTGACTGCCGCACCCGTCGAGTTCTGAATACTTTCGATGCGCCGGCGGATGTCTTCGGTAGCTTCCGCGGTTTGCTTGGCCAATTCCTTAACCTCGGTCGCCACCACCGCGAATCCTTTCCCTGCATCGCCAGCCCGGGCGGCCTCGATCGTCGCGTTGAGCGCCAGCAAGTTCGTCTGTTCGGCTATGTCTTGGATCGTCTCAATGACCTTGCCGATTTCGTCCGCCGCCGACCCCAATGCACCTATGTTTTGGTTACTCGAGTCAGCCAATCGGTTGGCCTCGGCCGCCACGCCGGCGGCTCGCTCGGTGTTTTTGGCCACTTCGATAATACTGGCGGTCATCTCCTCAACCGCGGCGGCCACGGTCTTCACGTTAGCGGACATCTCCTCGGTGGCGGAGGCCATCCCCGTCATGTTGGTCGACATCTCCTCCGCCGCGGCGGCCACCCTGGTCGACTGAGTGGTCGTCGATTCAGAGCCTTTCGTCAATTCCGTCGCAGTGGCGGATAGCTCGGTCGCCGAGCCGGCGAGCGTCTGGGCGTTATCGGACATATCGCGCATGATCTGACGCAGCTTTGATCCCATGCTATTGAGGGCGCTGATCATCACACCGACTTCGTCGTGCTGATCCAGATCGATTTGCTGCGTCAGGTCACCTTCGGCCAGTTTCCCCGCAAACTCCGCCGCCGTCTGGATAGGTCGGCTGATGGAACGCGCGATTAACAGGGCGAATACAACGATCAGCCCCACGGCGATCGCGCCGATCGCGGCAACCCACGTTTGCAATCGGCCTCCCGCCGTGTCCGAGGCCGTATCCATGGCCTTCACCGGCGCCATGATCTCGGCCTCGTCGATCGCCGCCATGAGCGCCCAGGTCGTGCCGAATACATTCACGGGTGTATACGCGCTGAGCATCATATCTCCGTCCTTATCAACAACCAACTCCGCGCCGATGTTGCCCGCCAGCGCCGCCTTGGCGGCAGTGGTATCGACCGACCCGAGAGATGGATCTGCGAAGGACGCCAACACGGAATGATGTTCAGGATCCAGAGGTGAATCGGAGCGCATGAGCTTGTCGGGTCCAATAAGGTAGGATTCGCCTGTCTCACCCATGCCGGTTCGTAACGTCATGACGTTGTTGATGCCGTCAAGTGGCAGTTGCAGGCCGACGATTACCTCCACCTCACCGCCGTAAACGATCGGCTGGCTCACAAAGGCCGCCGGAGCGCCGTTACTCGGAGCGTAGGGTGCGAAATCGGCGAACGCAAACTGCTTGGTGGCCAGGTTCGCACGGACCGCTTCACCGAGTCCGGAATCCTTGAATTTGCCGCTTACAAGGTTGGTCTCGAAGTCGGCTTCATGTCCGACGGAATAAAAACAGTACCCATTCGCGTTGACTAGGAACAAGTCGTAGTATCCGTATAGTTCCGTGTACCGGGTAAAGAAATCCTTCTCGGCTCCGGATACCTTAGGACAGAATGCTTCGGCTACGTCGATCTCGCATAAAAGCCCCCACGTGATGCCGCCGATGTCCACCGGGGCGTACGCGCTGAGCACGGGGTTGCCGTTGTAATTGTCAATGACATTCGTATCGGTAGTACCGGCCAACGCCGCTCGCGCCGCCTCAGTGTCCACCTTGCCAAGCTCGGCGTTGGCGAACGACGCCGCAACACTGTGGTTCTCGGGGTCGAGGTAGGAATCGCTGCGCATCAGGCGATCGGGGCCAATGAGGTAGCTTTCTCCCGTCTTACCGAGACCCGATCGTACCGCCATGATCGTGTTGAGCCGGTCGATCGGCATTTGAAAGAGCGCAATGCCGATCTTCTCATTGCGGTCAAAGACTGGCGATGCGATGAATCCGGCCGGCGCCTCGTACGAAGGGGCGTATCGTTCGTAGTCCACGAGAACAACCGCGTCCTTATTGCCCTCCGCATTAGCCCGTCGGAAGGCCTCGCCGAAGTTCGTCTGCGCAAACGGGCCGTCAATCAGCGAGGTCGAGTAGTCAAGCTCTTTGAAGACGGAATACACTATGTCACCCGTTTCGGGGTCCGCCAGGAAGATGTCATAGTAGCCGAATCTCTCGAGGAAGCTCCGCATAAACGGATGGACTTTGGCGTGCGCTGCGCTGTATGCCGACTTGTCGGAGGCTTGGTCGAGTTTGTGTTTGTCGCCCAGCGGATGGGCGTTGGCTTGGATGTAGTGGTACTGCAAGGCGATGGAATCATTGTCCAACTGCTCCAAGTAGCGCTGCGAGTTGGACGGCTTGCCGTCGTTTTTTTCCTGATACGTGGTGTCAAACTTGCTCGTGTAATAGGATGAGAGCTCCGCGCGCATTGTTTCGATATCCGCGGTCGAGTATCCATTATCCTTGATGACGTTGCCGAATCCTGAACGGAAGTCGCGCAGGGCATCGATTACCATTTGATTCTCGGAAAAAGTCAGAATCTGATCGCTAATCAGTTGGAAGTAACGCTCGACGGCGGCGCGCTTGATCTCGCGCACGGCCAGCAGCTTTTTGAACGCCTCATCGCGCAGCGTGCTGACCGTTTCGACCAAGACGCCCACGTCGCCTTGGCGCTCCTTGAAGTAGTTGTCGATTTGATTCTTCTTTATATCCCGGATGGCGATGAGTTTGTCCGTGGCCGCCTCCTTCAGCGCCGTGCTTCCAGTGGCTCCGATTTTCGACATCCCACCTTCAGCAATCGTGTAGCTGATGTACACCACGATCGCCAGCGGGATCACGCTGCTTGCCAGGAACGAAAACACCAGCTTGCGTCCCAGCTTGATGTTGTTCCATTTCAGGCCCATCGCCGCGCCCGCTGACCGATCGTTCACCGACCCACCGGCTTGACCAGTTTTCTTATTCATCTAATAACTGCCTCCAAATTGACGTCCCTGGGGAGCAACCCGAACGGGCAAAACCACGACCGCTGAATTGCGACGATTACGCTCACGTCTTGTATCGGCATGTGCAAGCCGCGCCCGCAGAAAGGCACGCGCCCCCTCTCCAGATGAACGCCCCCGCCCGAATCTGATTGGTGTTCAGGATGATGGATCATGGCAAGGCTTTCAGCGCCACGGGGGCCGTGTGAGCGACCGACGCTCAAGATGCGTTGCACCGAATGGCGCCACAACGTGGTCCGGATGACAGGCGGTGGGCCCGATAACTCCCGCGATCCTGAGAATTGAAATGGTAACCGTTCACGGGGTCAAGCTCCTATAGAATAAGTGGTTTTCGTGATGGTCGGTACAGAAAGGCGGTCGAAACGGGGACGACCTGCCCCTCACAATGCCGTTTGGGGAGCGCCAGAGCCGATTCCACCCTATGAACGGTTACTTGAAATGAAAGCGTGACCCGCACGACCGAATCCGCGCCACGCTCGAGCCGCGGGCCACACTACCGAGCCGTGGGCTTCAAGCCTGCGCGGCCGCCCGGACCCGCACACTCCGGATTGACGCGGCTCGATAGGTGTTACTGGGTAGGCAGAGTCTGGCAGAACGCGCCGATGTCCGCGACATCCTGCGGCGTCCATCGAAGCAATACGCCCGGTGGCATTGACGCCCCCGGGTCGCCGTGGCGAACCTTGTGCATGAATTCCCAGGGGTTGTCGGTCGCGACCGTGCCGACGTATTCGGGAACCGGCCCGCCGCCCGAGAAATCGATCGCCGTTCCGTCGGTGCCGTGACAGTGGCCGCAGACCGTCTGGAACAGAAAGATGCCCTCCATCGAACTGCCCACAAACGCCCCGTTCTGATCCAGATACAGGTCTGGATCGATCACGCCCGAACGGAGAAAGCTGACGAGATCCCAGATGTCCTCGTCGGCAAGACCGTAGCCGGCCATGTCGTGGCCGTTGGGCACCTGATCCGGCGATGACCGAAGAAGCCGGAACATCGCCTCAGAACCAAGCGTCGAATCGACCACGCCCGGGATGCCGGTATAGTGCGGTCCCGATCCGTATTGCCCCGCCGCGCCCTTGTAATCCCAGCCATGACACTCCTTGCACCGATTCGTTGCGGCACCGGATTGGAACGGCAGGTCGGGATAGAGCGGGTTCGTCGTCTGCGGTGCGGGCAGGCCCACCACCGTCCACCAACGATCGTACAACTTGCCGCCGCGCACGGCGTCGGCCGCAGCCAAAGCGGCCGGCTCGGCGGCGACGGGACCGTCCATCGCACCCACCTGGCCGGGCGTGTCGTACAGCGTCACGCCGGCGTCACCATCCGTGTCGAAGTAAAGGCAGGCATCGGCGGCGGCGAGCCCGGACAAGCCATAGCATTGCTGAAAAAGCGCAATATCGAATAGATCCACATCACCGTCGCCGTCGCCGTCGCCGGGCACGGCGAAGGTCAGCCGATGGTATCCGAAGTAGTAATGGTCCCCGAAGAAACCATTGGCGTTGTTGATGGCATTGCCGGACGCGAAAAAATCGACCGGCCCCGTATCCGCAACCGGTGCCTGCCACCGGACGGCATAGTCATAGGAACCGCCGCCCGCCGCCCAGCCGGCGATGGAGGCATCCACGCCGACCTCCGTATGGGTGACGTAGCTCGGATTGCCGGACGCGAATTGCGTCAGGTTTGTATCGATCAACGCCAGCGTGCCCGCATGGCCCGTACCCGCCTCCGCGCTGAGTTCGAAACCCGCGCCCACGCGTTCGGGGTCGCCGATGCGCACGGTCAGATCGTATTGGACGCCGCTCCGGTAGCGCTCGGGAAGTCCGAGCACCTCGACGCGTCCCAGCCCTTGATCGAACTCGTGACAGGAAGTGCAATTCGATCCCAGGTTTTCCGGACCGCCGCTCCGCCCCGCGCCGGCACCGATCCGAAATGCAAGCAGTACCGGTCCGCTCATCAGGGTCGCGGCAGCGATCAGCATCACAAGATTTCGAGCCCGCCTCCCACGACATCCTCGCGTTAGGGCCGCTGGTACATGGCCAGATGTTTGCACGTTCCCCCCTCCCAGAGGCATGGATCAAGACCCGCTACGCTGAATTGTAGGTCGGGCGGAACGTGAATCAACCGCGCGTTGGGATTGCGCGGCGTCAATCTCCCCCGCCCCATACAGGCGTGCCTTTCTTCTCGGACTTGGCGTGTGTTCTGACGACGCCGCCCGAGCTTGCAGGGATGGCGTCCCATAAACCCTCCCAGGCGACGGATCGCCGAATCACGACGCGTGCCTTCCGGCGAGCGCTAGCGGGAACATGCAACTGCCTCAATCCGCGGGCAACTTGGCGAGGCTTTCATTGGAGCCGATCAGAACCAGCGTATCGGTCGGCAGGATCGACGTATCGGCAAACGGAATCTCAAGAACCACGCGCTCCACGCCGGACTCGCTGTCCTGCTTCTTTTCCATGATGCGACGTTCGATGGCGACCAGGTTGACGCCGTACTTGTTTCTCAAATCCAAGTCTTTGAGTTTCTCTTGGTGAAACGATTTCGGAGCCGAGCGGTAAATCATGCTGTGCCCTTCTCCCAGCTCAACGTATTGGCTCAGATTCGGGAGCATCAGGCGGTGCGCCCATCGCATCGCGGATTCGTTTTCAGGCTGGGCGATCTCGCACGCTCCCACACGAAGCAGAATCTTGCCCTGAAGTTCGGTCATCGCTCGTGCGATGATGCGCCGAACCCCGAGCTCGTGCAGCGCCGCCACGGTCAACGCCGCCGATTCAAAATCTTCGCCGATGCCGACGATGGCCACGTCCACCTGATCCACGCCCTGAGCCTGCAGCGCCTCCGGGTCCGTGCTGTCCAAACGGACGGCCAGCGTGACTTCATCGCGCAGATGTTCCACCGGTCGACCGTTGCGGTCGACCGCAATGACCTCCGCGCCCGATGCGACCAACGATCGCGCCAGCCGATCGCCGAACCTGCCCAAGCCCAAGATCGCAAACTTCTGCATGATGCGACGCCTCTCAGACGACTCCACCGACGCCAAGCAGGCCGGCGTCGGCCCGCAGCACCCACCGGCCGACTCGACTAGCCGATGCCAATATGTTCGGTCGGGTATTCATACCGAACCGTCGATCCCCGGCCCGCCAGCGCGATCAAGATGGAAAGCGGCCCGAGCCGGCCCATAAACATAGCCGCCATGATGACCACCCGACCGCCGGCCGTCAATTCCGGCGTCAGACCGGTCGAGAGTCCCACCGTCCCACACGCGGATACGGCTTCGAACAGCGCCTCGGGAAGCGAAACCGAGTCCGTCAAGCACAGTGTCAGTGTCACCAAACTGACAATAGCAAACATCACAAGCACGAGCACGCCCGCACGCTGCACGACAACGTCGGCGACGGTGCGTTGAAACACCTCCGTGCGCGGCCGACCGCGCAGCAGCGACCCGACCGCCAGCAGCAAGACGGCCACCGCGAGCGTCTTGACGCCGCCCGCCGTCGATGCGGGCGCGCCTCCGATGAACATCAAAATGGCTGCCAACAGCAGGCTCGCCGAGGACAGCGAGCCGAGCTCCATCGACACCGTGTTGAACCCGGCCGTCCGACAGGTCACCGAAAGAAACATCGCGTCGAACCAGCGACCGACGACGCCCGCCTGCGCCATGGTCGCCGGATCCGATCCCGCCGCCGTCACGGCCTCAGGCGTAATCGATTCGAACGCGAAGAACGCAAGCGCCCCACCGACAAGCAACACGCCCGTGCTGACCAACACGAGCTTCGTGTGCAGGCTCAACGGGTGTCGATCGCGACGAACCACCACGGCGCGGCCGCTCTTGCGTCGCCGGCGATTCACGATTCCGATTTTGGCGCTCATCCACAAGTCATGCAGCACCGGGAAGCCCAGACCTCCGACCACGATCAACGGCATGATGGCTCCGTAGACGGGCCATGCACCGCGAAAGCCGATCAGGCTGTCGCTTTGCAGCGAGAATCCCGCATTGCAAAATGCGCTGATGGAGTGGAACAGACTGTGGAATACTCGATCGGACCAGGTCGGCAAATCGGACCACATCGGCCAAAGCAAGACCGCGCCGATGCCCTCAGCCATCAAAGTGAATGCGACAATGAAGCGAATCATCACAGCGAGATCGCCAAGCGTGCGGTGGCTCAATTCGTCTTGGACGACCAGGGTCTGGCGCAGCGACAGTTGGCGCCGCACGAGGAGCCCCATCGCACTGCCGAACAGCATGATGCCCAAGCCCCCCAATTGGATGAGCAGGAGAATGACCGATTGGCCGAAAAGGGTGAAATCCTTCTCCGTGTCGTAAACCGCCAACCCCGTCACGCACGTGGCACTTGTAGCCGTAAACGCGCAATTCAACAGATGTCGGCCGATCGAGAAATCCGCCCGATCGTGAAGACCGCTCGTCGTGGCACGCGGCAGCGCCAGTGCCAGGGTACCCAGAACAATCAGACCTGCAAACGTCAGGGCGACCGTCCGCGTGGGGTGCAGGCTTCGCTCCGAGAACAGCAGGTGAAGCCTAACGGCGCCAAGCACGAGCCGCATGGCCAGAACGCCCTGAATCACGGCCACACTCACCGCCGACACCTTGAGCACCGGATGATTCAAGACTTCAACCCAAACCACGAGCGCCAATGCCGCCAGCACCAGAGCCACGAAGTCCACCGCGCAATCTTTGATGCCCGTCCATGCGGTAGGCGCAGTGAAAAGGTGCCGAATGCGCGACACCAGATAGATCGTCACGGCCGCAAACTGAATCGCTTCAAGAAGGCCCAGCGGCAACGGAGGCCGCTCGAAACCGAACTCCAGTGCCAAAGACACCATCGCAGCGGCCGCAAACAACCAGACGCCGATCTGCAGTACGTCCGGCCGTCGGAACGCGGCGATGGGGCTCTTGGGAGGCATCATGACTTGTTTTCGCCCATCAAAAGCCCTCACGCTACGTCCATCAGATGCAGCGACCCACCATACCGCCCCACCACGGCGCCGCGCAAAGTCCGATGCTCCGGCGCCTTCAGCTCCGGATCGTCGCGAAGCAGCCGGAGCGCATCGGCCCGTGCGTGCTCGAGCACATCCAGATCACGCATCAAGTCGGCCACCTTCAACGGCGGCATGCCGTGCTGGCGCGTTCCGAGCAATTCACCCGGCCCGCGGAATCGCAAATCCTCCTCGGCGATTCGAAAACCGTCGGACGTTCCGGCAAGAACGCCCAGGCGCCCCCACGAAGCATTCCCTTGGCCGCCGGCGATCAGAAGACAATAAGCCTGTTTGCGACCGCGACCCACTCGGCCTCGAAGCTGATGCAACTGACTCAGACCGTATCGCTCCGCATGTTGGATAACCATGACCGTCGCGTTGGCTACGTCCACACCCACTTCGACCACGGTTGTTGCCACCAGCGCCTGAATCTCACCGCGGCGAAACGCCGCCATGACGCGCTCTTTTTCCGCCGCTGCCATTCGACCATGAAGCAGCCCCACGCGGTAGCCGTGCAAGGCCCCCTCTTCGAGGCGCTCGGCTTCGACGCCAGCCGCCTGGAGATCGAGCTGCTCGGACTCTTCCACGAGTGGATAAACGATGTATGCCTGTTCCCCCGCCGCCAATCGCTTGCGCACGAAACACCAAGCCTCCTCCACCCGATCGCCGGGGACCACCTGCGTGCGCACGGGCTGCCGACCCGGTGGTAGGTCACGAATGGAGGAGAGATCCAAGTCACCGAAGACCGTCATGGCCAAGGTGCGCGGAATCGGCGTCGCGGTCAGGACCAGACAATGCGGCGCGATCCCCTTGCGGCGCAGCAACCCGCGCTGGCGCACGCCGAACTTGTGCTGTTCGTCCACGATGATGAGCCCGAGCTTGGCGAAGCGGACGTTGTCTTCCAGCAGGGCGTGCGTGCCAATGAGAATATCAATGTTGCCGCGTTCCAGATCGGCCAATAGCATGCCGCGCTGCTTCTTATCCGTTGCGCCCACCAGCAGCCCCATACGAACCCGGCTTTGCGCCAGCATGGCCTCGAATTTTCCGTAATGCTGCCGGGCGAGCAGCTCCGTCGGCGCAAGCAACGCCACTTGAGCCCTATTCGCGACGGCCACCAACGCCGCGTAGGCCGCCACGACCGTCTTCCCCGAGCCGACATCCCCCTGAAGCATGCGATTCATAGGACGCTCGGACGCCAGATCCGCGCAGATCTCTTCGATGCAGCGGTCTTGCCCGCCGGTCAAAGTGAACGGGAGCCGATGGCGGATACGTTGGTCGATCACCTCCGTCCCCGCAAAGCGCGGCGCGCGGCCCGCGTGACGTAACTTATGGCGCGCCAGCAGCACCGCCATTTGAAGCAAGAAAAGTTCCTGATACGCGAGGCTTTTTCTCGCCGCTTCAAATCCTTCGGCGTTGGCCGGGTGATGCATCGCAACGATAGCCGCCGAGCGTGGCGGAAGGCGCCGACGCATGCGCACCGTCTCGGGAACAAACTCCCCCACCTGAGCGGCCGCCTCCTCCAAAACACTGTCTATGATTCGCGCAATCTGCTTGGAACTCAACTCGCCCGTGGCCGGATAGACAGGATACCATTGATCGACGTCATCCTTGAGTACCAGCGCCGGATCCTCGAAAACCTCAAACACGGGATTTGTAAAAATCGCCAGATCGTCGTCCACGCCGACCTTGCCGCAGACCCGGATGACGCGGCCCCGTTGAAGTTGATCGGCCACGTACGGCGCGTTGAACCAGCGGACCCGGCAACGCCCTGTGCCGTCCTCCACGAGCACGGTAACCGGGGCGCTGCCGAATCTCGATTTCGTCCGAACCGAGCGGATCCCCCCGATGACGGTGGCGGTTTCATTTTCTCGCAACGTACCGATCGCCTGCGATTTAGGCCGGGATTCGTGACGAAACGGGAAATGCTCTATGAGGTCCGCAACCGTATGGATTCCGAGCCCGGCCAGGATCCTTGCGCGTCCGGGACCAACGCCGCGAAGAAACTGAACTTGATCATCCAGGAACACGCGCCGCGCCAACGCACTGGCTCCCTAACATGGCGCGCTGCGGACCGAAAGCTTTCGCGGCGCACAAAACGGGAAAGACCGCAACGGACAACCCCCGGAGCATATCCGCAATCGGACCCCAAGCCCACCCTGGCGTAGAGCGCCGCTGGCGCTCGGGTTGCCCCATGGCCTATTGGACGTGGGGGCTCGATGATACCGGCGTGACTCGGCTTCAAGGCCCACGCGTCCGGGACGCCGTACACCCGTACCTTTGGATCATCCTCGATAGCCGGGGTCAGTCGGTCAGGATCATCGGCGCCCCCACCTCCGAAAGGAGGTGGGCCACCCGCGGTGGCGCATTGGCAACACCCCGCGTCGGGCTCCTACGGAATGATCAAGCGCTGGCCGACGAATATCTTGTTCGGATCGGACACTTCAGCCCGATTCGCCTCGTAGATATCCTTCCAACGGCGCGCGTCGCCGTAGTAGGCCCGAGCGAGGCTATAGAGCGTGTCTCTCTTGGCCACGGTGTGGTACTGCCCAACCGGAGCATCAGCCTGCGCCGGCGCTTCATAAGCGGGGCTCGCCGAGGTGGGCGATCCGTAGGACGCGGCGAATGGATCGTTGTAGGTCCCCACCCCGCCATCCGCGTAGGAATCGGCGGCGGCGGTCCGCTCATACGCCGGATCGTACGTGTCGGCCGTCATGGACGTCTCTTTCTTCTGAAAGAGACTGCACCCGCTAAGCAAGGGAAGTACAAGAGCACCGAGAAGCAAGCTGGCTGCGTTCCATCGCATCGTTTTGACCTCCTGTCAAGAAAAGACTGATGATGTCGATCAACTGTTCGCTATCTTAACCACGCCTCCACCCACGTCAACCAAAAACGTAGCAATATCGCACACCCGAACCCGTGACAGCATCGGCGGCTGTGATTGCAGGCTGAAGGCCTGCTCCATCGTAGCCGGGGGCAAGCGCAACATGGCGGCTAGCCGCCCCCTACAGGGTCGATGGGCGTGGGTCGTTCCGCAACCGTGGGTCCGCTTGAGGCGGACCCACAGCTACTATAGTTCAGCCCTACAGGCTGGAGGAAAGACGGGCATCAAAACCGGCGCAAGTGTCATGGACCCTCACCCACCCGCGCCCGAGCCGATTCCGGGAAACTGCGCCCCCCACCTCAGAGCCGCTGGCGCCGGCCTGCGGACCCACCGTGGCAGGTGGTCACCAAACTGGCGCCCGGCGCTCTGACAGGAGGTCACCAGGCTCGCGCCAGGTGCCCTGAGACATGCCCCGCCGCGATCCGTGGGCACGCCCCAATCCAAACCCGAACCGCGGTTTAGCCATTGCGGTAGGCGATGAAATCGTCCGTCAATTGCTTGGTAATGGGGCCGGGCTTGCCGTGCCCGACGGTCCGCTTGTTGACCGAAACGATGGGAACGATCTCAGCGGCGGTCCCGGTGCCGAAAATCTCATCCGCGATGTATAAATCGTGCGTCACGAGCATCTCCTCGGTCACCTCGAAACCGCGCTTGCGGGCGAGCTCCATGACCAAGCCGCGCGTGATGCCCTCAAGAATCC
>JBHHUB010000089.1:0-15913 GCA_046753625.1 Phycisphaerae bacterium
GCCACCACGCTGCACGGTATGACCCACGACGCACCCGCCGGGATTGTCATGGACTTCTCCACCCCTTACGGCGGGTTGAACACACTCCACGGCATGCCCACGAACTATGCTGCCACAGAAGATGACCACACCCACCGTCGGATGTATCGCTTGGCCGCGCCAAACCCGGCCAATCTCTCCGGGACGCCGTGCGCAGGTCGAGCTGGTGGCTCAAGGGGGCATGCTTGAAGCTTGGGGGCTCATTCCCGACGCGGCATTGCCGCCAAGAGGCCAACGGCGAGCTTGAGCCTCAGCGAAACAGGACGGAACGCGGCGGAATTCCCGGGATGGGGACTGGCCTGCATTGCCAGTATCGTTACCATCCTTGCTGCGTCGGGGGAAGGCGAATTCTGGGGCTTCACGCTCGCGCGATACCCCATGGGCGGGCCGGAATCAAGGAGAAGTTGGTATGGCGGAGACCGCGGAATCAAGCGACTTGCTGCGACCTGTGCGCATCGGCATCGTCCTTTCAATCTTGAGCATTCTACTCGGATTCGGCCTCGGTGGCGTGTTTGGCGGCTTCGAGCGCGAGGCCAAGGAGTTTCTGGAGAAGGCCGCCTCCTCGGTGGACAGTTCCGTCTACGCAAGCCACGAAACCAAATCGAAGAAAGTAATCAAGAAGGCGTGGGGCTATGTGAAGCGGTCCCACATGCACGGCGGAGCGATTGGGGCGACCGCGCTGGCGTTGAGTTTGATGTTGGCCTTTTGCGATCGTAGCCGTCGTTTTCTCCGCGGCCTGGTGGCAGCAGCGCTCGGGGCCGGCTCCTTCGGCTATTCGATGTACTGGCTGCTGGCAGCCATCAAAACCGCGAGGATGGGTAGTCCAGGGCCGGCCAAGGCTTCGCTCGAATGGTTGGCGGTTCCCAGCGCAGGACTGCTGATCGTTGGCGTCGTCGCGGCCCTGGCACTCATCGTTCGCCAGACGTTCTGCAGGTGTGGAGCGAAACTGACTGCCGAAGATGAGACGTCGGCGTAATGCGTACACCGACTCGGAACCACCGGCGCCGGCCTGCGGACCTACTACGGGGGACCGCAAGGGAATCGGCGTCTGTGCGTGCAGGCGGAAGGCCTGCTCGATCGTACGCGCGGCCAAGCGCGGCGCCGACCACGGGGAGCCGCCGTAAAGCCGACCGACGCTTGCAGAACGGGCCCACCGACGCGGTGTTACGGATCCTTCCGCGTCAGGTCAGCAAGACGACGACCGATCGGCGCCTCGTGCACGTGAAGCTCAGTACGCAATTGCGCCACGGTCATCTTCCTGCTTCCCACAAGACGAGCCACCGCCGTGAGCGCTTCCGCCAATCGCTCGATCTCCCGAACCACCTCTGGAATGGGATCATCCGTTTGGATTCGCCAGCTGCCGCCAGACCTGACCAACGCCATTTCATCGAGCGGCAAGCGCCCGGCAACCTGATACGTAACCGTGGCATGATTACCATCGATGTGCTGCCCGATCAGCGCAACGTCTCTCGAAAACACGCCGGCGGCGTTGACCAGTGCCCGATGGTCGAACTCCCGGGCAACTGCGGAACCGAACGCTTTCTTGACCGCCCTACCCAGCGTGCGATCGGCCTGTTCCAACCGATCCAACGAAGACAGAAGCGCTACAACGTGCCGCGCCTGCTTGGGGTCGATGACGGCTTCCAACGCGTCTAGACGATCCGCCCGACGCAGCTTGTGCGCCCGGCGCACCAGCGCCATCGGGGATTCCCCATCAAAATGAGCCGGAGCCTCGCCGATCGCCGCCGGCGTCTTGGCGTCCGGAACGTGCCCAGGTCGGTCGCAACCGGCGCAAAGAAACGAGGCACCAAGTCCGAGCAGAATCAGGTAGCAAACCGCAGCGGGAAAAAATCGCCCTACGCGGCCGCATCGAGCGAAGTTGTCCAGGACCATGGCCACGCCACCTATACGGGATACTTCGGAACCCGAAAACGCTTGGTTTCCGAGCGGGCGCTCCGCCCGAACTCGTCCTCGAAGACGGTGCTGATCTCGATCTCCTTCCCGGCGATGTCCTTGCTCGCCCAGCGCAGATGAAGGAAGTACCCCGGCCCCAGCATGCCCGGTTTGGCGATTTGGGGCATTCGGCTGGTCGGATAATGCCAATCGCTTACCAGCGTCCGCTCGAGTTCCCCCTTGCCCGCACGGTCAATCCGATACATTTCGATATGAAACATACCGTCCCGGATTACGGCGTCGTTCGTACCGAGATCCAAGAACACGCGATAGCGAATACCCTCGGGATCGCGATCGCCGGACCGGTCGAGATTGAGCCAAGGCCGGGCGCCGTAGATGCAGTGTACGGCCACGACCGGGCGAGGCTTTTTGTCGCCGACTTTGCGCGCCGAAGAACCCGCCCGAAACACACCGGCCGAGCCGGATGCGCGACACCCGAAAGTACCGGCCAGCAAACAACCGCAAAAAATCAGCGAAAGCACATGCCCCAGCCTGTTCGGAATTCGCTGGTTGGCAGAGATCATGATAAGAACTCCTTCACCCCGGTACGGCGTTTCGTAAAGTTGACCTATATCAGAGCCGCTGGCGCCAGCCTGCGCGACCTCCGAGCCGCGGCTCGGTGGGGGGCGAGTACCCGCAGATTCAAGCGTGACCATGCGCTAGTCGCTCGTTTGAAGCACGCTCTTGGCAAGTCGCGGGCCGAAAACCGGACCGGCCGACGCGCTTGTGGCGGGTCGCCGGGGCATCACCGGACCATACGTCTTGGGCTTGGGACCATACCGCCTACCCGACGGCGGAGCAGTTTTCGTTCGTCCCGGCGGCGTTAGGGCCCCGTCCTGGACGCCGGCGGGTTCCCGGCCACCCATCAACGCCTCGTCGGGCGTGATGCGCAGCCCCTCCATCAGCGGACTCTCCCGGATGCGGTCGGACATGATGAACTTGTCCCGCTGCTCGATGGACATGTCGCGCACGTCCTCGTCGGTTCGCAAAATGTCCACGGTCAATACGACAATTAACTCCGTTTTGGTGCGTGTCACGGCGGTCGTGCGGAACAGAAATCCGATGTAGGGCAGATCGCCGAGAATCGGAACCTTGTTTTCCGATTCGTCATCGCTGGACGTAATCAGCCCGCCGATGATGACGGTCTCGCCGTCGCGGACCGTAATGTTGGTCTGGACCTCTCGCGTGGAAAACACAGGCGAGGAAACGCCCTCGGTCAGTTGCAGGTTTTGGCCGGAAAAGTTCGAGAGTTCCTGCCGTAGCGCGATCGTGACATAGCCGTCCGGGCTGATGTTCGGCGTGGCGGTCATCACGATACCGACATCCTCGCTACCGATCGTGGATTGGGTCTGACCCGTGTCGTTGAGCCGGGAGCTTTCCACGAAGGGAATCTGATCGGCGATCGTGATGTTGCCTTCTTCTCCGTTACGAACCATGAGAATCGGCCGGGACAGGGTTTCCAGCCGCGAATTCTGCTGCAGCGCGTGGAGCAGGAAGCTGAAGTCCTGCCCGCTGACGGTAAAGTTGATGCCGCCCAGCCCCGTCGGCGCTGCGCCGAGCGACGTGCCCAGGACATAGTCGAACTGGTCGCCCATGACAAGGCCGTTGGGGCCGACCACCGCCGATTCCGAAAAGTTCAAGTCTTGACCGGCCACCTCCACGCCCAACTCGACGTCGTCACGCAGCGCCACCTCCGCGATGAGCACGGAAATCATGACCTGCGGCTCGGGGCGATCGAGCTCGTTAATCATCTCCATCGTTTCGCCGTATTTCCGCCGGCTCGTGCCGACGATCAGACTGCTGCTGCCTTCCTCCGGATCGCCCACGGCTTCGATCGACACCTGTTGGTCCATACGCCGCTGCGCGGACTCTTCGTCGTCGGCGAGCCCCGTGGCGTCCTGTTCTTGAGAGATAAAGCCCTGCACCGCGTTGGCGATGTCCTGGGCATCACGAAACTTGGCGGGAACGACCTCAACGACGCGATCTTCGGCCTCCTGCGCGTCCAGGTAGCGAATGAGATCCTCAACCATTTGCAGATCAACCTCCGCCCCGGCCGCGATGATCGTGTTGGTCCGCGCGTCCGCCGTCAAACGAAGATCCTGACCCACCCGTGCAAACTCCGTCGACGCGATCGCATCGCCGAAGTTGAGTTGGCGCACGGTATCCCCTTCACCGGTATTCGCCTCAAAAATATCCATGATTTGAGTCACCATCGCCTCGGCATCTCCATTGATCAGCTGGAACAGCCGAATCTCGGATTGAATCGGGCGGATCGTATCGAAATCACGAATCATCGCTTCGAGCTTGGCCATGCTCGACGTCGGCGCCACCACCATCAGCGAATTCGTCCTCGGGTCCGCTTGTACTTGAATGTCCTGGCGGAGCAGCTTGCGGACCGCGCGGCGCCCGTCGGGAAGGGTCTCCGTCCATGAAAGAATCACCGCGCGCTCGTCGTCGGCACCGGCACTGTCGCCCAGAAGTCCTTCCGTCAACAAGCTGGCGAAATCCTCTGCGAGCGCCTGCTTGAGTTGAATGATCCGAACCATCATCTCTACGGCCGGTCGCGACGTATCGAGCTCGGCGATCATCTGGCCTATGTTGTCCATCGACGAAGGTGCCGCCCAGACGATGATCGAGTTGGTGCGTTCGTCGGCCTCGACCGCCATGGCGTCCGCACGTCCGCTCGATCCCTCCTGCTGGGAGGCAAACAGCGTATCGAGCTTTTCCGCGATCTGGGTGGCCTTGGCCATCTTCAGTGGGAAAATGCGGAACTGTTTGGCGATGCTGGACGGGCGATCCAGGAGCTTCAACAGATCGACCACGACATCCTGATCGTCCCGGGAGGCGCTGCAGATGACGCTGTTGGAAGATTCGTCGGCCATGATCACGATCGGCGTGCGCGAAAGCTGAGTGTCCTCGCTCCGCGAATCGAACAGCTCCTGCATCCGCGGAGCCAGCTTTGTGGCACTACCATGTTCGAGCGAATAGACCTGAAACACGGCCGTCATCGGGCCTGCCTCCACGTCCAGCCGCGCAATCAGATCTTCGGCCCGCTCCATCGAATCACGGGTGGCGGCCACCACCAACGAGTTGCTTCGGGGGTCGGGAATGATCGTGGGCACCTGAAACGTGTCCAACTGTCCGGCCATACCGTTGAACAATTCGTCGAGCATGGATGCCATCACCGCGGCATCCGCCAGCTCGAGCTTGAACAACTTTACGGCATCCATCAACGGCTGCTGCTCCAGCGTCTCGACCAGTTCCTTGATCTCCTCAAAATCTTCTATGCTCGACGCCACCACAAGGGTGTTGCTGCGCTCATCCGCCACAACGATGGGCAGGTCTTCCAGCATCTCCTCGGCCCCTCGAAGCGTCCCCTTGCGGGCCCAAAGCTCGTCGATCTTGGTCTTCAAATCGGTCGCAGCCAACCGCGTCAGCGCAATAATGCGAATTTGATCAAACAGCCGCACCGGCCGGGTATCCAACTGGGCGGTGATCGCCTTGATCTCCTGGAGGTTTTCCGGAGATGCGGAAATAATCAGCCCGTTACTCCGAATATCCACGCTCATAAAAACGCGCTCTCGCTCCAATGCCGCGCTTCCGGCATTCGTGGATTCGAGCGCATCGAACCGCTGGGTGAGCAACTCCTCGAGAATCTGACCGACACGCGTGGCGTCGGAGTGGTCCAGCCGAATCAGCGTTAGCGGAAACTTCATCGCGGTGGCCGGGCGATCCAACTCGGCCACCACCTTCTGGACCACCGAAAGCTGTTCGGCGCGGCCGGCAAAGATCAGCGTGTTGGTCCGCGCGTCGGCAAACAGCCCGATGTTGTAAACCAGCCCCGCACCCATCTCATCGGTGGGCACGCCGGCTTCGCCGCTCCCGTCGGGATCCTGCGGCAGGTCCTTGCCCTTGTCGAACATCTCCTGCAACGTCCCACTGACCGACTCGGCGTCCGCGAATCGAAGCGGAAACAACCGCACCGTCATGTCCTTCGCCGACGGCACGCCGTCGAGCAATTCGATCAACGCGCGAAGCGGCGCGAGGTTTTGCGGAGCCGCCTTCACGATCAGGCTGTTGGTACCCTCATCCGGCGTGATCGTAGTCGTCTTCGCCAGATCAATCTCCGGCAGCTCCTCATACCCGCCCGTCGGAAGCGCTTTGCTGATCTGCAGGCGCAGGATCGTCTCCTTGACGTCCGCCTCGCTTTCGCTGGCCGCCAGCAGCGAGGTCACGACTTCCGCCAAGTCGTTCGCCTTGGAATGCAACAGCGGAAAAATCGTAAGCTTCAGCTCGCTGAATCCTTCGACCGGCTCGACGTCCAGCTCATCAATAAGCTTCTGAATCCGTGGGCGGTCTTCTTCCGGCGCAATAACCATGATCGAATTGTTGGCGCTGTTGGGGATGATCTGGATGTCGTCGGTGCTGCCGCTCTTGGCGTTGATCGTCTGAAGAATCTCGCCAAGCTGCGTCGCGACTTCAGCGGCCTTGCGGTACTTGATGGGAAAAATCAACTGCTCGAAATCCACGATGCCGTCCTCTTCCTCATCCACCTGCTCGATAATCGAAACCACGAAGTCAAGATCGCCGGGAATCGCCGAAACAATCAAGAGCCGCGGCGAAAGCGCCCGAACCGAAACCTCGTCTTCCGGTTCTTGATTCGGGCGAAACAACAACTCCTTGAGCACCGGCTCGATGGTCGACGCGATTTCATTGGCATCGCGCTTCTCGACCTTAACCAGCTCGAGCACTTTTTCTTCGCCGGTCTCGTCCAACGCCCGAATCAACAGCTCCAACGTCTTGACCGCATCCTGTGGACCGGTCAGGAAAATCTGATCCCCAACGACCTCGACGGCCACCTCCGCACCGATTAACCCGTTTAGCTGCTCGGGAGGCAACTGACCCAATAGGGCCGCAATCGCGTCATTGTCCAACATGTCGGCGGGTTCGGGCTGCGGCTGTGCATCGCGCGGACCCTGCTGAGCGCGCACGCGCTGATCCTGCTGCGCGCGCGCAGAGGCCACGGAGCCGGGCAGTCCGGCCACAACCGCGACCAGCGCCATCGAAACGCCCAACGCCCTCAACCTACCGCTGTGCAACGCACTGATTCCGGTCTTCATCATGGCCATTCTGCCCTATTCTCAAAAATCTGATCCGCGCCTGATCCGAACCGCGCCCGTAAGGAAGCGGCTCCCACCGCCGGGTGCCCTACCTCCTTTTGGAGGTTGGGGAGCCGATGATGGTCACCGACTGACGCCTACTCTTGCCGACGATCCAAGCTTCTCTGGTCTGGCGTCCGAGCCGGAGGGCGTTCAAGTCCTCGTGTCCGCGAGATCATCGTGTCCGCAAGATCATCGTCTCCTCCATGTCCAATAGGACATGGGCCACCCATCGCTATCGCCGGTTGCGGGTCGGCCGCCGATTCGACGACGGCCGCCTCGACGACGACCTGCCTCGCGGCCGATTGCCGCTCGAACGCCGACCGCTCGTCGCCCGGCCGCGCTGACCGCTGCGACCACCACCGGCACCCTGCTGCGTCAACTGATCAATCAGCCGCTGAATCTCATCCACTTTGCGCCGCTTCAGTTGAATCACCGTAACGCCGGTACCGCTGCCCGGTTTCGCCTCGGCCAGCATTTGCGCCAGGTGCTCGGCATCGTCGAACAGCACAGAATCACCCGCGACGATCAACTGGTTCGACCGCGTGTCCGGCGTAATCGTCACGCGCGGGGCCTGCCGGCTGTTGCGTCCGCGACCTTGCGATTGCGGTCCGGCGTTGACGGCTTCCTCGATCTTGGCCGCCAGATCGTTCAGGTTGTACCCGCCCGCCACGGATACCAGCCGGAAGCTCGTCTCCTTGGCAAGCTGCTCATTATCCAAATCGGCGATCACGGATTCGATCGCGGCCATGTCCTTCGGCCCGGCTTTGACAAAGATCGCGTTCAGCGGTTCGTTGGCGGTAATCGACGTGGGCACTTGATTCCGCCCGCGGCGGCCACCCCGCTGATCCAGGAACATCTCTTGCAGCGTCGGCAGAACCCGGCCCACCTTGGCGTGCGTGAGCTGGATCATCCTGGGCTGGCTGGTCTCCGCGCCGGCCGCGTCCATCTCCTTGATCCGCGCTTCGAGTTCATCGAGCTTGGACTTGCTCCCACTGAGCACGAGCGAATTGCTCTGCGCCAGCGCGCTGATGCGCACGCCGCCGGTCAGCTCCTGGCCGCGCCCACCCTGCTTGCGTAGCGCTTCCTGCAAGGCCCGCTGCATCTCCGTTGCATCGCCGTAGCTGAGCGTCACAACACGCACCTCGCCAGAAACGGCGTCCTCCGTATCCAACTGCTCGATCAGCTTGACGAGCTCTTCGTATTCCTTCTTGCTTGCGGAGATCACCAACTTGTCACTGGCCGCGTCCGCCACGACGCTGACCGGCTCCTCCCCGCGGCCCGTCCGCCGTCGGCTACGCAGCGCTTCGCGCAGCGTATTGGCAACGTCGGTGGCGCTGGCGTTCTCCAACACATAGACGAAATTCTGTTTGGTCTCCGCCGATTCGACGTCGGCCTTCTCGATCATCGCGCTGACGATGGCGTGATTCTTTTTCGAGGCCGTCACGATCAGCGAGCGCGTCCCCCAGTCGACCGAACTGGTCACCTGCTCGGCTGGGCTGGCCTGCCCGCGCCGATCCCATCGAAACATGTTCAGCACCACGGCGTTGAGGCTGCCCGGGTCGGCGTACTTGAGCGGATGCACCTCGGTGGTACGCTGTTTGTCAAGTTCCGGCTCCACGTCAAGTTCATCCACGAGTCGTTGAACTTCGACGAGTTCGCGTTCGTTGACGCTGGCGATGACCGAATTCGAGTTGGCCTCGCTGACAAACGCCGGACCGCGATCGCCGCGCCGATGCGTGGGCATGTTCCGGAAGATTTGCGTGAAATGGTTGGCCAGTTCGTTGGAGTTGGCGTAATGCAGCGCGAGCACGTGCTGCTTGCGCTGCTGCGTCGCATTGTCCTCGTTGTCCAGCGCGGCGATCATCTCGGCCACCGTCGCCTGATTCAATTCGCTGGCGGTGACGACCACCGACTGCGTCCCGCCCTCCGCCACGGCCGTCACCATCTCGCTGGCGCTGACCGAGCGATTCTGCGAGCGAGACCGCGCCCAATCCTTGATGATGTTGGCGACGGCGTTGACGTCCGCATACTTGATGGAATAGACCCGAATCACCACGGCCGTGCTGGCCGCGTTTTCCGGCTTGTCCAGATCGGCGATGCGGAGCCGGACTTTTTCCATGTTCTTCTCACCGGCCTGGACGATCACCTGCTTGGTGTTCACATCCGGCGTGGCGATGACCGCGAACTCGATCGGTGACACATTGGAGTCACGTCCGAGCAACTGATTCACCCGCTTCAGATCGTCGTACATGCGGTTGATCGAATCCGCCACGGCCTCCGGCTGGGCGTTGGCCAAATCGAACACCTCGGTGAGCAGCGTGGGCTGGGCGTTGGCCTCAAGCGGATCGATAAACTGCTTCTTGATCTCGTCGACCTGCTCCTGCGTGCCCTTGACGATCAGCGTGTTGGTGGCCCGGTTCGCCTGCGCCTGCGGCGGCGTTTCTCCCTCGGCCATGTCCCGGGCGGTCCAAAGCTGGTTGATGTTCTGCGCCACTTCCTGCGCGTTGGCACTCTTGAGCTGTACCATCAAAAAGCCCGGCGGACTCGCCGCGTTGGCGGGAATGTCAATCAGCGGAAGCTTTTGCTCCAGGAATTCGAAAATCGCCGGACTGCCCAACACGATCAGCGCGTTCGCCTTTTCGTCTACGTCCACGCTGAAGGGCTCGATGTCCCCGCCGCCGCGCAGTTGGCGCAGGTAGTCGGTCATCAGGCCCGATAATTGTCCATAGACTTTCTTGGCCCCGGCGTACTTCAACTTGAAAACGCGAAAGTCAAATCCGGGGTCGGGCGTTTGATCCATCGTGGCCGCCAAACGCGAAATCTCCTCAAACAGCTCATCGCCGGCCACCACGAACAGGCGATGGGTCGGATCGTGCGCGGAAATCGTGAACCGCTTGGGTTGCGACGCGTTGCGCTTACCCCCCCGCAGCCCCGATGACGACGACCCTCCATACGCCTCTCGAATGGCCGTCGCGACCGTGCTCGGCTTGGCGTTTTCCAGTTGGATCGTGCGCGGCTCCGTCTGCGCGCTGTCGGCCTCCATTTGCTCAACGGCGGCCAGAATCTCATGGCGAAGCGTCCGCGGCGCCGCATAGAATAAGATCCGTCCGCCTTCCTCGCCAAGAAACTTCACCCCCGTCGCGCCACTGCCATCCGCACCCCCGCCACGTCTGCCTTGGCGACCGCGCGCCTTGCGGCCGCCGCTTGAGCCACCGGACGTACCAAACATCTCCGTCAGCCGCTCCGCGACCACCAGCGCATCTGCACGGGTCAGCTCAATCGTCTGAAACTGGCTCGCGTCCGAGCGAACGTCGATGTCACCGATGATCGCGTCGACTTCCTCAAGTTGCGCTTCAGTGCCCTGCGCCGATACACGATTCAGCCGCGCATAGGCCACGAAGCCTGGCGCGTCGATCTTTCGCCTGCTCACGCCGGAGCTGCCTTTCTCTCTGCCCCGGCGCCCTCGATCCGGCTCCGCCCCGCCGAAGTATTCCCCAAGGTACGCCACCACGCCCTCCGCATCCGCGTGTTTTAGATCGTAGGTGCGCCAAACGCGATCCTCGATCTGCTGGTCTTCCAATTGCTGGATGATGTCCGCGATGTAGTCGAGCGCCGCCTCGGGGGCCATCGCGAGAATCGTGTTGGCCTCCTCGTTGCTTGAAAGCTTGATGTCGTCGGGATCGATCCCCAACATGCCCGCGGCCGTCTCCTGCTGAATCATCTTGGGAAGCTGCCCGCCGGGTTCGATGAACGCGCTACCACCGCGCCCGCCCCGACCGCCCCGGCCAGCCCGGCCGCGCTGCGCTCGGGCGCCCGCGCCGGGCGCCCTGCGCGATCGCTCGCGCGGCGCGTCGAGCCCGAGCATGCTGGTGAGCACTTCCTCCACCTCGACCGCATTGAGCTTCTTCAAGGGAAACGTGCGAAACGTGCTTTCCATCGGTTGCGGTTGGTCGATCGTTGCCAGGAGTTCCAACAACGCCGGATACTGGCTCGATTCCGCCCGCAGGATCAACGTACGGTCGCGCGGATTGGGTGTTACGCGCACGCTGGTGGTGGGCACTTGCAGCGCGCCGGGCTGCGGTTGGTTGGCGCGTTGCTGGCCGCGTGGACCGCGGCCCTGCTGTTCGTTGCCCGGTGCGCCTTTCTGCTGCTGTTGCTGACGTTGCTGCTGGCGCAAGCGTTGCTGCTGCATGCGTTGCTGTTGCTGAAATTGAAGCCGCTCCTGCCGCGATGCGTTGAACATTTCGTCGATGATCGAAGCCGCCGTGTTCACATCGATGTACTTGACGCGGTAAATCCGAATGTCCGGCGGCGCCGTGAAGTCTTCAAGCTCCTCCTTGAGCTGCTCATACGTGTCCTCGATCTCGGACACCTGATCCGGCAAACCCTCGATGATGATCTGCTGAAGCTCCGCGTCGTAATAAATCTTCACTTCCGGCTGATGGGGATCGGCCTTGGCCGGCGTCGTGCGCGGGCGAGGCCGAACGGGTTTCGGAGCCGGCTCCTCAGCTTTCGGGGCGGGTGTCGGCTTCCGGGCATCTCTCGGGTCACCCCGGTACTGGTCCATGCTCGGCCGTTCGCCTTCGCGCCTCGGCTTGCCCTTGATCTGGTCGGGCGTCTGGCCGTCTCGGGCCGTAGCCTCGTCCACCGCTGCCAGCAACGCTGAAAGCCCTCCCAAGGTTTCGGCCACGCTTACGGGCAGCGCACAATGCTGAGCCGGCGGCGCCACACGGCGACTCTCGGGATTGCCGGCCCGCTTCCGAGTGCGATCGATGATCTTGATCTTCAGATGGGGGTTGTTCGCCTGCAGCAGCGCCGCCACCTCCGCAGTGCCAATCCCCTGCGGCGGAGTCAGCACGAGGCGCTTGGGCTGCCTCGCCTCGGGATCTTCGATGTCCACATACTTGCGGATGAGCTCGCGGATCTCATCAAAACGATCCTCGTAGGGGTATTCGATGACGAGGTAGTCGCCCCAAATCGCCGAATCGACGTGCGGCACCTCAGACCCCGTCCAAAAGTCGTCAAGCACCATCTCCAGGTTCATGGCGGCGTCGATGGCGTCTTTGCTGTATTTGAGCTCATAGGTAAACTTCGGAACCGTCTGCTCGCGCGTGAGCGGGCCGTCCGCGTCACAGTCATCGAACCGGGCGACCAGCGCATCAATCTCCGCCAGCTTCACCGGCGTCGCCGCCACGACCAAGACATTCGAAATCAGATCGGCCTCAAGATACACATCCTCCCCCGATCGTTTCAGCTTGGTCTCGAATGGATTCTCTTCCTCTTCTTCGTCGCTGGGACGCCGGACCCGTTGCGGCCGCTTGGCCCGGGGGCCGGTCTTGGGCTTGCCGACCACCTCCATGATGAAATCCGTCACGCGGGCGGCTCGAGCGCACTCCAGGTTATACACCTTCACCTCCCGCGCGTTACCCGGAAGGGAATCAAGCTCGGTTATCCAGGTCTTGGCCTGCTCCACCAGATCCGGCATACCGCGCAATACCACCGCCCGATCACCGGGCGCGGCAACGATCGTGAATTCACCCAAAGCCAACGCACCTTGACTTGCCGCACCGACCTTGCCCGTGCTGCGCGGCGCGCGATTCGGCTTACCCATCATCTCGCGGATCGTCTTGACCATTTCCTCAGCGCCGGAGTTGGTCAGCTCGACGATTTCGTCGACGGAATCGCCTTCGTCGCCCTTATCGTCGAACTGAGCGATCAGCGCCTTGGCCTCTTCGATCAACGCTTGGGGCGCGGCAACAACAATCCGCCGCCGACGCACGTCGGCCTCCAGATGAAACCATTCGGCTCGGGAGGGCGCGCGGTTCGCCGCCCGTACGGATTTGTTCTTACCGCCCGATGCCGCTCCGCCGGGTGTCCCCACCAGAGCCCCTGCGGCGACCAACGCATCCGCCTTCATCTGCAACAGCGGCGTCACGAGATCCACGACTTCGACCGGATCGGCGTAGTGCACGGCAACCAGCGCCGTATCAAACACGGGGACGGCGGCCGAAACGCTCAACACGTCGACCATTTCTTCGATCTCTTGAAAATCCGACTTCGCCGCGATGACCAGGATGCGGTGCACTTCCGGCTGCGCCACAATCTGAGGACCACTAACGGCGCCGTCGTCCCGGCCGCGCACCCGATGCTTTCCGGAGACCAGAAACGACTTGAGCTGATCGGCGATCTGTTCGACATTCACCGACGGCGCAAAGTCGCTGTAAATGCGCATTTCCTTGGCATCGTGTTCGACGTCGAACTTGTGAACCAATTCCTCAATGTCCGCCATTTTCTCTTCGGTGGCGCGCACCACCAACCGATTGCCGATCGGAATGATGGTCACATCCGGTGTCGCCACCGAGACACTCCTAGCGCCTTTGGGGCCTCGGGTGGCCTTGGATCCCTGCTGCGGACCGATCACCAGTGCTTCCACGGCGCCAACCACGACGGATGGTTCGACGTACTTGATCTCGAACGTGCGTTGAATCAGCACCTTTTCGACGTCCACGATCTCGGCCACTTGCTCCAACTGGTCGATCTGCTCGAGGGTGGCGCCGAACACGATGACGGCGTCCTCAGTAGTCTCAAACCGGACCGCCACGGGGCCGCGCTTGCCATCGGTGATACCCACGACCTGCTGCAACTTGGCCGACAACTGTTCCGGTTTCAGGTAGTGCGCGGGAATCGTAATAAACTCCGGGGCCTCTTGCTCCACTTGCGATTCGATGTCGCTGATCAACGCCGAATACGTTTCCCATTCCGCATCGGTGCAAAGCACGAACAGACGCATGTTGTCGTCGTCGGGCGTGAACTTGCCTGCGGACCCGCCGGATCGGGAACCCCGAGGCGTAGCACGCCTGGGCTTGCGTTTGCCGCCGGACGCACCGGACGCGCTCGATCCCGCCGCCGCGTCGTACTGAGCCAGAATCGTGACCACAAAGGAAGGAAGCCGCCGACTCAACTTGCGTACGTGCAGCGAGATTTCCGTCTCCGCCTGATCCACCGCCTCGATGATCGATCGAACCTTTTCCAACTCGCGTTCGGTACCCGTAAACCAGACGCCACGCCCCGTAAGATCGGGGACCAGACTGAATCGCGGCGGTGCCGCCTTCGTCCCCTCACCCGACGGCGTCAAAATCTCCGTAACCGTGGCGACGAGTGCCGTGGCGTCGCTGTGCGTCAGGGCGATAAACGTGGGGGGCGTATCCTGATCCTTGTCGAATTCCACAACGAGCCGACGCACCGTCGCGACCGTCTCTTCCGGACCGATCACAATCACCGCGCTGCCCGAGGGATGCGCCAGCAGTGTCGTTTCGTCCACCTTGGCCGACATCGCCTCGGTCGATCTCCGACTGCGATTGCCTTTCCTGGGCCGCGCTCCGGTCTTCCGCGGTTTCGTCTTCGTCTCGCCGCCGCCCGTCTGCGACGCCTCGATGATCTGCTGGATGATGGGGATGATTTCTCCGGCCTGGACGAATTCAAGCGGGATCACCACCGGCTCAAAATGCTTGGTCGTATCGACATCGATCAGCGGCAAGAGCATCTTGATCTCGTCAATCTTGTCCTGCATCGCGCGGACGATCAGCACGTGCTGCACGTCACTGGGTACAACGCTCATGGGCGGCTCGGGCATCCCGTCCAAAACGCCGCCGTCGCGGGCACTGCTTCGCCGCCTCGCACCGCGCGGTTTCGCCTTGGAGGTCACGTCACTGAGATTCATCAACGCCTGAATGTCGACCCAGGCTTCCGACGGAAGGATGTGCTCCACCGGAATCACCGCCAACGGCCGTATGTCACCGCTCGTTGCCCCCCCCGGCGTGAAAATCTTGATGAGCTGCAAGTACTTCTCAATGTCCTTAACCAACGCAAACATCGTGATGGCGTTGCGATTCTCCAACGGCGCGATGCGCACGTAATCCGGGACGAAATTGCGGATGAAGTTCAACGCCGAAATCGAACCGGTCGGCGTGTAGATCACCATCACAATCTCATAATCAGGCAAGTGCGCGGCCCGATAGGCTTCCACCGACTCGTAAATCTGCTCCGGACCCAGCTTCCGGTAGTAATCGTTGACGTTGATCACCTCGAGGTGCGTCGGCTTCTGGATCAGCCAGTAGTGCTCGTGGGCTTTGTACTCAAAAAGAATCTCACGCACACGCTGCAACAAAGCGTCGAACGTCAACTCCTCTTCGGTAACAAAAGTAACTTTGCCGTCTTTAGGCGCTTCACCCAAAATCGCCAGCCCGGTCTGACGGTTCAAACCCGCCAGCAACTGCTCATAAGTGCCGTCTTTGATACTGAAAGAATAAAGGCGATCCACCGCGGGAATCACGTCCTCCGTCGGAGGCATGTCGATGGGCATCGTCAATCCGCCGGAATCCGCACCCGCGCCGCGCGACACCGGTTGACCGGTGCCACCAACATTTGTTGGGTTGCCTCGTGCCGGCCTCGTAGCCCCCGTCCGACCGGCGCCCGCCGGCCTCGGCGTTGAATCCGCACGGGGCGGTCTTGTCGTGGACTCGAGATGGCCCCGAGGCCGGCCCGCCGGCGATCCTCCCGGCGGCGTCGCCCCCTTGCGCTGCTCCATCATGGCGTCGATCTGCCGCTGAACGTCCGGAGGAATCTCGACCTGCTTGCCCTCGCCCGGCTTGCCCTCGCCCGGCTTGGGGGTCGGTTTCGACGGCCGGGCACCCGGCTGCGCCTTGCGCCCGGCGGAGGGTCGCCCCTTGGGGCCCCTCACGGGCCTCGCTTGATCCGGC
>JBHHUB010000090.1:0-15736 GCA_046753625.1 Phycisphaerae bacterium
CTCGGGCGGTGTTGCCATGGCCGGAAGAAGAACCACGAAGGTCGCAGTGAGGATGGTCAGGGTTTGGATGAACGGTGATTGGGGGCGCGGGCCAAGAACACGAGGCCGAAGTAGGTCGCCGCTAAATCCGCCCCGAAGGAGATTCAACATGTCAGCCCGGGGCGGCGCTGCGGGGTTGGCACCACTTCGCTCTGCCCTGGGTCGGTATCCTGCTGTCCCTTCCGGGCGAAGATTCAGTTGTGTTCGGCCCGCCTGGCGGCGGGCGCCGCTCCACCTGTGGCTACAATCCTCGGTCGCTCCGGGACCGCGTTGGACGCAGCCGGAACCATCACGAACCCGATCAAGATCGGTCATTGAGTAGATCCTTTCCCGGCGTCATGAGGCGGCGGATCCCACCTACTTATTGCCGGCACTTGTGACGCCAATGCATAGGCCACATCTCATTATACCCCCAAGGTGGCCGGGCGTTGACGCCTTCCGGCAACCTCACTACCATTCCGCCCTGACGATTTCGGCCCCGCATGGCCGATACAGCATCGCGATGCCCCCATCGTCTAGTGGCCTAGGATACCGGCTTTTCATGCCGGCGACAGGGGTTCGAGTCCCCTTGGGGGTGGATTTCAGCATGCCGCTCCGGTGATTGATCGCCGGAGCGGTTTGCCTACCCAGAGCCGCGGGGCTTCTTCCCCCGAGCCGCGGGCTTCAGCCCGCGCGGCCGCTCGGGCCTGCACGTGTCCAACAGAACCGCGCCCGTAAGGAAGCGAACAGATCTAGAGCGCCACCCAATGCAGAACGCCCCGATCGCGTGCAGCCATTGGATCATCCGCAACAACACGTGTGACGCTACAATAGGACGCGAAAGGACTCCGCGATGATCAACAACGAAATCGCTCGGGCGTTCGAACGTGCGGCCGACCTGCTTGAAATCGACGGGGCACAGGGCTTCCGCATCAATTCCTATCGCCGAGCCGCGCGGACGCTGAAGGATTGCACGGACGACGTGGCCGAGCTCATGGCGACGGGGCAGCTCGAAAAGCTGCCCGGAATCGGCAAGGGCACGGCCGGTCGCATCACGAAATTCATTGAAACCGGGCATGTCGATGTGCTCGACGAGTTGGAGGCCAAACTCCCGTCCGGGCTGCCTCAGCTTCTGGAGATTCAAGGGCTGGGGCCGAAGAAGGTCGCGCAGCTTTATCATGATGCCGCGGTAACGAGCCTGGCCGATTTGAAGGGGGCCATTGCCTCGGGCAAACTGGACGCGCTCAAGGGTTTTGGCAAGACCAGCATTCAAAGAATCGCGGACGGCATCGCGTTTCTTGAAAGCAGCGGCGGGCGTACGCGTCTGGGTGAAACGATGATGACGCTCGAAAAGATCGCCGAGACGGTCGGTGCTTGGCCCGACGTGGAGCGTGTGGCGATCGCCGGGTCCGTCCGAAGGGGCAGGGAAACCAGCGGGGACGGCGACTTGCTCTGCGCGATTCGGGCCGGGGCTTCGGGGAAGGAAACCGTGGAGCGGTTCGTTCATCTGGATCCGGTAACGCGGGTTCTGGCTTCCGGAACAACGAAGGGGGCGGTCGTGGTGCCGATGGCCAACGGGCGGCCGCTGCAGGTTGATCTTCGCGTCGTCGAAGCCGATTCGTTCGGAGCGGCATGGCAGTACTTTACCGGCTCGAAGGAGCACAACGTTCGGCTCCGCGAGTGGGCGGTCAAGCGGGGTTGGCGGCTCAATGAGTATGGTCTCTTTGAGGGCGAGCAACGCATCGCCGGGAAGAAGGAAGCGGAAGTCTACGCGCGGCTCGGATTGCAATGGATTCCGCCGGAGTTGCGCGAGGATCGGTATGAGTTCGGCGATGGATCGAGCGCCGTTGATTTTGATGATCTGGTTTCCGTCGAGGACATTCGTGGTGATCTGCACATGCACACGGTAGCCAGCGACGGCAAATGCACGATTGATCAAATGGCCGAAGCCGCGCACGCGCGCGGGTATGAATACATCGCCATTTGCGATCATTCCCGAAGCTCGACCATCGCCAACGGCCTGAGCATCGAGCGCATGGAGCAGCACCTCGCCGAAATTCGCCGCGCCAACGGGCGCATCGACGGCATCGAAATCCTCGCCGGATGCGAGTGCGACATCCTGCCTGACGGTTCCATGGACTATCCCGAGGAACTTCTCGCGCAAACCGATTGGGTCGTCGCCAGCATCCACGCGGCCATGGGGCCGGGGGGTACCGGCAAACTGAGCCCGACCGAGCGGACCCTTGCCGCGATGGAGAACCGGTACGTTTCCGCGATCGGTCATCCCACCGGCCGGTTGATCAACAAACGCGCCCCGATGGAGATGGACATGCATGCGGTCATCGCCGCCGCCAAGCGCACGGCCACGCTGCTGGAGATCAACGCGAGCTGGTATCGGTTGGATCTGAAGGACACGCACGTGCGCCAGGCGATCGAGGGCGGCGTCATGCTCACGGTCAATACGGACGCCCACCACACGGACAGTTTTGATTTTCTGCGTTTCGGCATCATGACCGCCCGTCGCGGCACGGCGTGCAAGAGCGACATTGTCAACACAATGACCCTGGCCGGATTACGCCAGGCCATCGCCCGAAAGCGGGAAGGGTAGCTGCATCAGAGTCGATGGCGCCGGCCCTCGCGACCGCTTCTTTCCCGTGGGGAATCTCGCGCTTCGACGAACCGGGCCGATCCGCTGGCCAATCCGTCAGCCGATCCGGTGGCCGAGCCTTTGCCCGATCCGCCGGCGGATCGTCCGCGTCCGGCTTTGCGAGCGGCCTGCGACTTGTCCCCGGTCACCGTTTCTGAGGTGACCGCGGACTGCGACCGCCGCGAAATCCAGTTCGACATTGTCTGGTACTTCAGCTTCCGTCGCCGGCAGAATTCCGCCCGGCTAAGGCCGCTGGATTCGAGCTCGGCAATCAAGCCGAGCCTTCCGCGGCAAGTACTTGCGGTGGATTGCAACGGCAATGGCGTCGAAGACGACATCGAGGTTGCGAACTGCCCGGAAATCGAAATCGTATTCGTGTTTGATACATCGGGTTCAATGAGTGTTTTGTTGGCCGATATCTGCGAGCGGATAGATGATGTTCTGGCTGATCTGGACGGCGACGGGCTGACGATCACGTCCGAGCGTTTGGCCATCGCGCTAGGAACCACGTGCGCATGTTGTGAACTGACCGAATCCAGCGTCAGGGACCGCTATGGAGCCTCGGCGCCTGATTTTCCCAACGTCCCGAACCTTGGCACGTGCTCCGGGCTGAGCAACAAAGAGGATTGGGGACCGGCGACGGCGATCGTTGCAGCGAACAAGGAGTGGACGCCCGGCGCGATTCGGATCATTGTCCCCATTTCCGACGAAGGCCCACGATGCGGCGATCCCGTTTCCGATCCCGGCTCCGATCTCGACGCGATCAACGAAGCCATCACTGTCGTTACGGTACAAGGTGTCATCGTTATACCTGTCATCGCGCCGGAGTTCTTCGACCCGCCAGATCCAGACGTGGTGGCTCTGGCGCTCGCCCTTTCCACCGCGCAGGTACCCGGCGCGCCGGTGCTCGCAAGCGATGACCCTTTCTTTGCCATCAAGCTCCATGACTTCATTCGCAACACGTGCCCGCGGGACTGCGATGGCGATGGTACTCTCGACGAATGCGAGATTCGCGATTGCGTTGGCGATCCCCAGTGCGATGACTGCAATCTCAATCGTGTCCCCGACGGATGCGAGCCCAACGAGGACTGCGACAACAACGGCATTCGCGACATTTGTGACATCGCAGATGGAACTCTGGACGACTGCAACTTCCACAGGATAGCTGATGCGTGCGAGGGCACGATCATCTACGTGGACGCACGCGCCACGGGCAACGATGGTGGCGGGAATTGGGCCAATGCCTATACGGACCTGGAAGATACACTTGCGGAAGCCCGGATTGCCGTGGGTCCCCCGCCTACGTGTGTTCCCAAGGATCAGATTTGGGTGGCGGAGGGAACGTACGTTCCGTCGCGAAGAGACATCTTCAGCACGGTGCGTACGGAAACTTTCAAGATGGTTGACGGCGTGTCTATGTTCGGCGGATTCGCCGGCGGCGAAACCTCGACGGATGAGCGCCTGCCCAACTGTCATCGGGCCGTGCTCAGTGGTGATCTTGATGGAGATGACACCGGTGGGGCGACGGATCCAAGCCACGACGAAAACGCCTTCCATGTTGTCTTGGCCAATAATGTCGGGTCGCAAAAAACGTTGGACGGCTTTTTTGTCACGGGCGGGCAAAACCGTCGGTCTTGCGTTCGCGCGGGATGTCCGAGGGCTGGCGCCCGCGGCTCTGAGTCTGTGGTCCGCGGGCTGGCGCCCCGCGGTTCGGAGTGTGCAATCACCTCGTGGGTCAGTCCTTGGCCCGCGCGACGAGCTGATCCGCGAGCCGGGTCGGTTCGGGCAAGCGATACCCGGCGCAACATGCCATCGTCACATCGACGGCCGTTTGAAGCGATACGCGATGACCGACGCTCACGTAGATCGGCTTGACCCGGTCGCGCGTTCGGAGCACCATCCCGATGCAATCGCCGTCATCTTCGAGTGCGGACACCGACCCACGTCGAATCCCGGGCTCCGTTTCATCCCCGATGAGCCGACTCTTGGCACAGCCGATGCTCGGGCGGTCGATCAGAATCCCCACATGGCAGGCCAACCCGAATCGGCGCGGGTGCGCCAAACCCTGCCCGTCGAAGAGAAACGCGTCCGGATCGGTTTTGATTTTTCGCAGAACCGCAAGAATGGCCGGGGCTTCGCGAAACGACAGCAGCCCGGGAATGTAAGGAAACCGAACCGCGCGCCGCACGATATGTTGCTCGACAACTGCTTGTCTGGCCACATCCCAGACCACGGCGCCGGCGATGCAGGTCTTACCGTCGCGCGTAAACGCCAGATCGGCCCCAGCCACAAGCCGAAGCTGGCGAATCCTCCCGCGCACGCGCACCCGATCGGCGAGATCGCGCTGCAGTTTGATGGCGGCTTGCGGCGTAACCGACCAGGTATGCAGCGTGGTGTGCGTCTTCAAGGCCGTCGCTTTCCTCGCCCGTTCTGCTTCGCCAGCGCAAACCACTTATGGTGCCGCGAGCCGAACACCCACGAATAGGACGACACGCCGGAGCCACGGGTCTGACGCCCGAGCGGCCTCTTGGCGATCGCCTGATGACCGCTGCGCGAAAACGCAGCTATTTAGCGATCACTCGCGCGCCGTCGCCTGAAGAAGCCTATCGCGATCGCCGAGGGTTACCTTGGCGGTGCGTTTGACCTGTCCGCGCAGGTACGTGAGTGTAGTCGTCGAGCCGACGGGCTTGTACTGAATGAGGCGAACCAGCTCATCGGGGTCATTGACGGGCTGTCCATCGACGGCGATCACAATATCTCCCTCGGCAAGCCCGGCGCGACCGGCCGGTCCGTCCGGTGGGGAAATATTGGAAATCTGCGCACCTCGGACGGCCACCGACCTGGCCACTCGGCGCGATGTCTGCACGGGCGCCGGCGCCACCTGGACACCGAGAAAGCCGTACCGCACCTTCTCGCCGGCTTGAAGCGTTCGCAGAATCCGAATGGTGTCCTCGTTGGCCGGAATCGCAAACCCGGCCCCTTCGTTGACCCCCGAACTGGTCTCGATAGCGGTCACCACGCCGATGAGTTCACCGTTTAGATTGAAAAGAGGGCCGCCGCTGTTGCCCGGATTGATCGCAGACGAGGTTTCGATCAGGTTTCCGTAGTACTCAGTCTGCGAATTGCCCACGAGGGCTCCGGTCATCTCGCGACCCAGCGCCGTTACCGTGCCCCAGCTAATCGACGTATTCCCATCGCGATTGGCCAGTCCGAACGGGTTTCCGGCAGCGAAGGACCATTGATTGGGTTTTACCTTGGAGAGGTCGGCAAATCGAACGGGCTTGAGTCCGCGCACATCGATATGCAACACCGCCAGATCCCGCCGGTGGTCGGCAGCCACGACTCGGGCATCGTGCGTGCTGCCGTCGTTAAGCGTGACGGTAACCGCGTCCGAATCCTCAATCACGTGGTAATTCGTACCGATATCCCCGTCGGCAGAGAGAACAAACCCGCTTCCCTGGCTAAAACTCCTCCGGCTGACCCGCGAGCGGTTTTCTCGGCCAATAAGCACGTAGGTCCGCACGGCCACCACACTCGGGCGCACGTCATCCGCCAACTTGACAAAAGCACGCTCTAACGCCTTAAGGTCGGCGAGTTGATATGGCCCCCGGGCCAGCGCAGAATCGGCAAGAGATGAAACGGAACCGATCGCGATCAGAACGATCAGGATCCAAGGACAGTTGTTCCACCACGCCAAAGTGTGCCTGTTTGTCATATCCTACGTCTCCTCAGACCTGCTGGCCCAGCCGGCGGGCCAAATGAACCGGGTTGTCGTCTCTTCTCGGCATTATAGTGCTGTAAACTCGCGGCCGGCCAATAAATTTCCCGACGAACCGGTCCATGCGCCCTGGCGAAACCAATTGTGCTTTGGATCACAATCACGTCTAGAGTTCGCTATAATGGGCCGGCAACTGCGGCAGCCGTCGGGATTCGGCGCTCCTGAGGAGCCGACCAACCGGATGCATCGCCCCGTCAGGCAGGACGCAGCGGGCCGCGCGGGTCATCCGAACGACCGGAAACACCGCCCTGAACGTGCTGGAAACCCGTGAACGAGACAACCATTGACAAGCTGGAGTTCGAACGTATCTGCGAAGCATTGGCGGATTGCTGCGCCACCTCGTTAGGCAAGAAGCAGGCGCTCTCGTTATCGCCCACCCGCAAGCCCAAGCTTGTCCGGCAATGGCTGAGGCAGGCTGAGGAACTGATGGCCGTCGCAGAAGAAGCGTCGCTTCCCCCGATGGGCGGCATCCACGACGTCCGAGAACAGGTGCGTGCGACGGCCTTTCCCGCTCCGTTGGAGCCTGAAGCGCTGGCCGCCATCGCCGAGACTCTGTCGGCTACGGCTCATTTATGCACCTGGTTCGACCGCATTGTGGATCGTGCCCCTTCGCTTGCGGCGCTGCGCTGGCGCGTCTCCGATCTCAGCTTCATTGCCGAAGTCATCAACGAAGCGATCGATGCCAAGGGAGACGTCCGCGATTACGCCACGCCCAAGCTCGCGCACATTCGCAGCTCGATCGAATCCACGCGCAGCGGCATCCGCAACGCATTCGACCGCATCATCCGCCAGCGTTCGTTGGCTCGTTACCTTCAGTACGGCGGCGCCACCTTCCATGGCGACCGCATGGTGCTGCCGCTTAAGGCGGAACACCGCGGACGCATCAGCGGCATTATCCACCGCACGTCTGACAGCGGTTCGACCCTTTTCGTGGAGCCGTCCGAGTCGGTCGAGTTGAACAACACGATCATGAGGCTGCGTGAGCAGGAAAGCAAGGAGGTCACGCGCGTGCTGCGCATGCTTTCCCAGCGCATCGCCGCCAACACGACGGTGATTCTCCAGACGCTACAAGCGGTGGCCGCCCTCGATCTGATCGCCGGGAAGTGCCGCTACGCCAAGCAACGAAACTGCACCTGCCCCACGATCAGCGATGACGGCGTTCTGGACATCCACGAGGCGCGCCACCCCGTGCTGCTCGAACTGTTCGACGCCGAGGAACCGTCGGATCGACCATCTCCGGTTGTCGTTCCCATCGACGTCCGCCTCGGCGACGATTTCGACGTGTTGATCATCACGGGGCCGAACACCGGCGGAAAAACCGTCTCCCTGAAAACCGTCGGGCTCATGGCCCTCATGACGCAATGTGGCATCCCCATCCCCGCCGGCGCCGGTTCTACTATGCCGGTGTACCACGATATTTTCACCGACATCGGCGACGAGCAAAGCCTGCAACAGTCGTTGAGCACCTTCAGCTCCCACCTGACGAATCTGCTTGCCATCTTGAATCAAAGCGGCCCGAGAACGCTGGTGCTCATCGACGAGCTCGGCGCGGGCACCGACCCCGATGAGGGCGCCGCCATTGGCCGGGCCATCATTGCGGAAATCATGCGGCTCGGCTCGCACGCCATGGTATCCACGCATCTTTCCGCGCTGAAAGCGGTGGCCTTCACAACCCGGCGCGTCGACAACGCCGCCGTCGAATTCGACCCGCAATCGCTCAAGCCCACCTACCGCCTGCGCATGGGAGAACCCGGCAACAGCAACGCGCTCATCATAGCCAAGCGCCTCGGCATGCCCGCGCGGTTGGTCCAACTCGCCAAAGGATTCCTTGCGGACGAATCCCATGCGCTCAACGAGGCCATCAAAGGTACGCTTCAATCCCGGCGCCAGGCGGAGCAAGCGCGCAAACTAGCGCGCGAGGCCGCCCTGGCCGCAGAGCAAAGCCGCCGGGAGCACGTGCGCCAGAAGGAGGAACTCAAAAAGTCCCAGGAGGCGTTCCAGCAATGGGCGGACTGGGTCAACTCACTCGGCCCCAAGGATCAGGTCTACATCAAGTCTTTGAAACGCCCGGCCCGCGTCGTCCGGATGCAGTTTCAAAAGCAGACGGCCCTCGTATCGTCCGGGTCATTGGATATTGAGGTGCCGCTCAACGACATCGACCCTCCACGACCCGAATCACCATAAGCGCGGCACCAATGTATGGTCACGCACGGGTGCCCCACCTCCTATTTGGCCATGGGGGAGCCGATGATGACGTTCGGCTGACGCCTGCGTTTGCGGTCGATCCAAGCCTTCGTGCTCTGGCGTCCGTGCCGGATAGCCTTTAGATCCTCGCGACCCGCGAAGTCATCGCCTCCCCCATGGCCAAATAGGACATGGGCCACCCGCCGAGGTCGGCTGGGCTACACTTCGCGGCTCCTTAACTTCAGGGCCGCCATTTACCGGACGATAAATCTGACACGAGATCTTAGCCGGAAAGGGACCGCGCATCGTCCGCGCATCGCCGAGCCGGTTTATTGAAAAGGGACGGGTCGCGGCCATGGAATCCATTCTCATTACTGGCGGTGCCGGTTTTATCGGATCCAACTTCGTGCGCGCGTTCATGCGCCGTTACCCCAAGACACACGTGCACGTCCTCGACGTGCTGACCTACGCGGGCAATACGCAGAATTTCGCCCCGGACATCCACGATGATCCGCGGTTTCACTTCTGGTACGGCAACGTCTGCAACCCGGGGATTGTGGGGGACATCATGGAGCAGGTGGACACGGTCATCCACTTCGCCGCCGAATCCCACGTCGCCCGAAGCATCCACGACAACGCGGTATTCTTTCAGACGGACGTAATCGGCACCCAGGTGGTAGCGAACCAGGTTCTCAGACACCGAAGGCGGATCAAACGCTTCATCCACATATCGACGTCGGAGGTTTACGGCACCGCTGCATCCGAGCCCATGGCGGAAGATCATCCGCTCAACCCACTGACGCCGTACGCGGCCGCCAAATGCGGCGCGGATCGGCTCGTCTACTCGTATGTCGCCACCTACGATCTTCCCGCCGTCATCATTCGCCCGTTCAACCAGTACGGACCGTATCAACATTTGGAAAAATGCGTGCCTCGTTTCGTCACCAGCGTGCTCGACGGCTCGCCCCTGACGATTCATGGTGACGGCCGAGCGGCACGAGACTGGGTCTACGTAACGGATACGTGCGACGCGCTGCTCAAGACGCTTGAAGCGCCGCTCGACGCCGTCATGGGCGAAGTCATCAACATCGGCACCGGCACGGCCACGGATGTGCGCACCATCGCCCGGAACATCATCGATCTCAACGGCAACCCGTTGCAACCCATCGAACACATCGAAGATCGCCCCGGACAGGTGGACCTCCACATCAGTTCGACGGAGAAAGCCAAACGACTCCTCGGCTGGGAGGCGGCAACGGACCTGGACACGGGATTGGAACAGACGATGAACTGGTACGCCGCACATGAGCCCTGGTGGCGTGCGGGTGAATGGATGAAGAACGTCACACTCACGCTCGCCGGAGGCAAGCGCGTACTCCACTAAGCCGCCGTCGCGAGAAGCCCCACGACCCGACACCGGGAGCAACCATGGCCGACGTTTCGGAACAATTCAAGCCGCCGCCCGGGCCGGGCACCGACGACCGAGCTCCGGCCGTCTGCGCGCTCGACTCGGATGGCGAATCGTGCGGCTCGGCCGACGAATCCACGAACGACTTGCCGGATCAGTCGCTGTGCCGCGACGTCTCCATCGTCGTTCCCATGTACAACGAACAGCGGTATGCCGCGCTGTTCCTCAGGCGTCTCCGAGAGGCGCTCGAGGCGCACGGCTACGACTATGAAGTCGTCGCGGTGGACGATGGGAGTACGGACGCAACGGCGGAAACCCTGGCCGCCGCGGCGGACGGCGATCAGCGGGTCGAGGTGGTCCGCCTGCCGCGAAACGCCGGTCAGCATCATGCCACCTTGGTCGGCATGCGGGCCGCGCGCGGCGCGATCGTCGTAACGATGGATGCGGACGTGCGACTCGAAGCCGACCAACTGCAACGGTTAATCGAAGCGGTGCGCATCGATTCGCAATGCGACGTTGCCAGTGCGATTCGCGACCATCGTTCCGTGGGTCTCCTGCGGCGTCCCGCATCTTATGCGGTCTCCTTTTTGACCAACTTTGTTTGCCGGACAAGCCTGAAAGATCCAGGATCGACCCTCAAAGCCATGCGCAGAGCGGTGGTCGATCGAGCATTGCAGAACGAGATTCTCGCGCAAAACCTGCCCATGTTCCTGGCGTACGGCGGTTTTCGGATTCGTGAAGTGGATCTCGGCCCCATTGCGCAGGAAGGTCGCAACAGCCGGTATCGGCTGGCGAGCCTCGTCATGACGCTCGCCCTGGCCATGCTAAATTACTCCTCCGGTGCCCGCGCCCTGTCGTGGCTGCTTGTTGCCGGCGGCGGCATGACGGCCGCGGGGCTGGCCTTGTGCGGCGGAATCGTGCTCAACGGAATGATCCGGCAGACCGCCCTGCCGACGAACATGCTGCTGGCGGGGCTGCTTGCGATCGTACTCGGCGGGCAATTCATGGCCCTCAGCATGCTCGGGTACAAGCTCGAAACGCTGATGCGCAACCTTCGATTGCGCGGCATGCCCATGCAGTTCCCCCGGAGTGAGGGATCCCTGGTTCAGCGCACCGCTCCTTCGGGCGTTGCGGTCAAGATCGTCCCGATGGCCGGAATCACAAGGAGACGAAACCGATGACGCGCACCACACACCCGAACAGCGCCGGCGAAACCACCGTGGACCCATCACCCGCCACGCTCGGCGAAGTTCATGTCGAAACACGGCACGGCTGCGGCGTGAAGCCGGACGAGCCCGGTCCACAGAGCTTGCCGGCGACAATCGTCGAACGCCCATCGCTTGATCGAATCGCGCGCGTTGTGCCCGGTCGAAGCCCGTTTCGAATTCCATTGAAGACGCGCTACTACGCCCGGCTCTTGTGGCACAATCCCTGGCTGCTGACGTGCAACGAAAAGGTCCGCAACTACATCCGCTACAAGATGACGCCGCGCCGCGTCGTCGTCGACACGCGCAAGACGGCGCCGGTCTATTGCAGCGTCAACGTGACCCAACGGTGCAATCTGAGTTGCAGTTTTTGCATCGTCGGAGACTGGATCAACGAACCGAGCTGGCGCAAGAACGAGGCGACCGTGTCGCAGATGGATCGATTGCTGGACCATCCCGTAATCAGGCGGTGCCTCTACATCATGCTGGTTGGCGGGGAGCCGCTGATCAATCGCAACATCGCCGAGATCGTGCGCCGCACGAAGTCCCGGCGTCATCTTGTCGGAATGACAAGCAATGGCACCCTGCTCGCCGATCGGCTGGAGGAGCTGCGCAGCGCGGGGTTGGATTTGATCAACATATCCCTGTACGAGGAAAACAAGGACGCGCTGGCCGACATCCTGCCGATCGCCACCAAGCGGCTCCACTGCAAACTTATCAAAGTCATCGGGCGGCGCCAGCTCGAAACGCCGGGCCTTATCGAGGAATGCGTCCGGTTCGCTCGCGAAACGGGATGCGGGCAGATTTATTTTCAGAACATGTTGTCCCCACCCGCCAACAGCAAGACGGCGCGTAAGGCCGAAACGCGAAAGCGCAAGCAACTCCTGGCGGCGGCGCAAGCTGAGCGAAGCTCAACGGTTGCTCCGCCGGACGACGCCTCGTCGCCGACCTCGCTGCGCGTGCTCGCCGATACGGTCGTCAACGACACCGAACCGATCTACGACGATCATGAAGCGTACCCCAGCATCCAAGAGGAAATGGCACGCAAGTATCCGGATGTGCGCATCAGTTGGCCGGCGCCCGTAGCCAGAATCGCCCGCCGCGATCGAAAGCGATGCCGCATGCCCTGGTACCTGCTCATTACCGATATTCAGGGAAACCAGGGGTTCTGCTGCAAACAAGCAACGTGCAGCGGACCCAACCTGTACGAAGTACCGCCGGCGGACGTCTACAATACGCCCGAATGGATCCAAACGCGCAAAGCCCTGCTGTCCACCGACACGGATGCGCCCGCAAAGTGCGAAGGCTGTTTCATGCTCGACGACGCTTGGTGCTCGGAGATGTAATCGATGAATAGTGTGCACGACACCACCGCTACGCTTAAGCCCGATCCGGTCGAAGGCGTCAACCCGTCGCCGGAATCCGGGCGGAGCGATCAGCAAGCCTACGACATGAACTGGGATGGATACGCCTCCACCATTTCGCCGCGCAAGGATGCGTCGGATTGGGCGATCAATCGCATCGCCCGTGAAACGCATTACCGCGAGCTGTTTCAAATTGTACCGGGCGACAAGGTGCTCGACGCGGGTTGCGGCCACGGCGAATACTGCGCCTACGCCCTTCGCGACGGTGCACGGGTTTGGGCGTTTGACTACACGGAGGAAATGGTCCGCTACACCCGCACCTCTCTCGATCGGCAAGGGCTTCGCGCCGAAGCCGTCGAAACCGGGTCCGTGCTGGAGATTCCATATCCCGACGGATCGTTCGACGCCGTCTTTTGCCTCTCGGTGCTGGACCACATCGCCGATCGGGAACGGGGATTTCGCGAGTTGGCGCGGGTGCTCAAGCCGGGGGGACAGCTCTACATCGACGTGCCCAACACCTTCGCCATCCACTGGCGGCTTTGTTTTGCGGTGATGCGCCGGCTTGGCATGTACCCGGCCGGCAAGATTCACTTTTTCACGCCGGCCGAACTCAACCGCACGCTCCGAAGCGTCGGCTGCGAACCGGAAGTGCACATCGGGCTCACGTTTTCGCCGCCCTTCTCCGGACTCTACACGACAGACTTGCGGCGCATCACGTTTCTTCCGGAATGGGCGATCCGACCGTTGGATCGGCTCTATCTGATGCTTGAAAAGGTCGCGCGGCGCCACGCACCCCTTCGATGGCTCTGTTGGCATAACTTCGTTCGCGCGACCAAACGGGCTTGAAGGATTCATGGGCACCAGGATTCCCATTCTGATCACCGGCGCCGGTTCGGAACTTGCGTTCGGCATCATCAAAGCCTGCCGCGCGTCCCAACTGCCCCTGCAACTCTTCGGCATAGACGCCGATAGCGACGCGCTCGGTCTGCAATGGGTAGATCGGGCCATCGTGGTGCCTCGAGCCGATCAGGAACCCGAGACCTACCTTCAAACGCTGCGCACCATCGTCCACACGCATCGGATCCAGGCCATCCTTCCGACCGCGGATGTGGAGTTGGAATTACTCCCTAAGGTCCGCGACGAATTCTTGAACGACTTGGGCTGCTGGATCATGATCAACCGCCCCGCGGAAATGCAGCGGTTCCACGACAAATGGCAGGCGTATCGGTGGTTCGTCGCGCACGCGCTTCCCACACCGGTAACGGCGCGCGCCGATCGTGACACCGAGCTGGACGATTTTCTCGCAAACGTTTCGTTTCCCGTCGTGCTGAAACCGCGCCGAGGCGGCGGATCACGCCATCTCTTTGTCGCTAAGAATCGAGATGAATTGGACCGGTTGCGGAAGATGGTCCCCCAACCCATCGCCCAACCCCGCGTCGGCACGGAGCAGGACGAGTTCACGGCGGGCACGTTCCGCACGCTCCACGACGAGATCCACTGCATCGTCCTGCAACGTCAGTTGAAATTCGGCATGACCTACAAAGCCAAAGTCGTTCATGACCGAGAGCTCACCGACTTTTGTGCCGACGTCATCCGAAACACGAACCTGGAAGGCGTCAACAATATACAGTTTCGAAGGACCGCCGACGGACCGGTCATCCTGGAAATCAATCCCCGATTCTCGGGGACCACAGGGATTCGAGCCCATTTCGGGTTCAACGAACCTGAAATGGTCATCCGGCAATACGTGCTGGGGCTCGCGCCACCGACGCCTAAGATCGTAGGCGGCTCGGTTCTGCGCTACATGAACGAATCGTTCAGTCCCGCCCTACGGCCGGCCCGAGTTGATATGGAGCCGACGATATGACCCCGAAAGAGCATAACGCATTGAGCGAATCTCTTGGATGGGAGCATCTCTTACTTGCCGGCCGCGCTACGACCGCGCTTTGGGCGTGGCTTCGTGCGTTGCTTCCGGCCGGAAGCCGGGTGCTCGTACCGATCAACGTCTGCGAGGTGGTTGTGGCGGCCATCCTTGAAGCAGGGATGGTTCCGCGCTACATCGACATCGACCCGGTTCAGGGAGACTTCGGCCCCGACGAGTTGAACGAAGCCTTCTGCGACGACTGCAAAGGTCTGATCGCGGTACACGGCTTCGGCGCTCCCCTGGCGATGCAGCGCATCGAACCCTGGGCGAGTGCCAGGGACATCGTCATCATCGAGGACGGCTGCAACGCGCTCGGCGCCACGCTCGACGGACATCCGATCGGAAGCTGGAGCACCGCCTGCCTCTACAGCTTCGGACACGGCAAAACGCTGGACCTGGGCTACGGCGGCCTACTGGCATCTCGCGACCCGAGCCTCATCGCAGAATGCGCGAGAATGATCGACGCCCTACCCGCCTGGTCCCAGTCGAGCGCCGATCACGATCGCAGCTACCAGGTGCTGCTGCGTACCGTGCGCGGCGACCGCCGCTTGCAGGATCCCTGCCTCTACCAGACGATTTATCGCTGCTACCGCCCTGCCCTGCTGACGTCCGCCCCGCCGGAGTTGGCTACGACGATCACCCGCGCCTTGCAGCATCTTCCCGAAAACCTAATCACCCGTGCCGAGCGCGCCGAGCAATACCGCCGCTTGCTGGCGCACGACCGAATCACCCATCGCCGGCCCACGCCGGGCGAATCCTGCTGGCGATACACGTTTCACCTGCCCCGGGAGGTTCGCAACCTGGTGGTGCAGCACCTACGCGCGCGCGATCTGCCGATCAGCACCTGGTACCCGGCCGTCGACCGCCTCTTTCACAAACGCCCTACGGGCAAGACGATGGCCGGCGGCGATCAGTTCGAGCAAACGGTGGTCAATCTTTTCGTCGACCCATCCGTCGAGGACGAAACCGTCGAGGCGTGCAGCCGAGAGATCATCGAGGGGATCGAGCTGGCCATGCCGCAGACGGAGTTGTGTACGGCATGAACATCGCCATCCTTCAACCGGGATACCTACCGTGGCTCGGGTTTTTCGAGCAGATGCTCCTGACGGATCATTTCGTCTATCTGGACGACGTACAGTACACGAAAAAAGATTGGCGCAACCGCAACCGCATCAAGACGGCCAACGGCGTCACGTGGCTGACGGTGC
>JBHHUB010000091.1:0-15648 GCA_046753625.1 Phycisphaerae bacterium
GATTCTGGACAAGACGCCAACCATGGCTGAGGCCGCCGCGTAACGGAGGCGGCCCTGTGCCGTGGGGATGATGGTGACCCAGGAATCTCAAACGCTTTTGGATCCGGAGTTTCGGGCTCGGATCGAGCAGCTCTCGCTGATGAGCCGCAAGATCTTCTCGGGCAAGATGCGCGGCGAGCGATTGACCAAGCGGCGAGGCGAGTCGGCGGAGTTTGCCGACTACCGCAACTACGTCGTCGGGGACGATCTGCGTTACCTGGACTGGAACATCTACGCCCGGTTGGATGCCCTGTTTCTCAAGATGTTCTTGCAGGAAGAGGATTTGCACGTCAGCATCCTCTTCGACATTTCCAAGAGCATGGATTGGGGCACGCCGCACAAGGGGCTCTACGCGCGCCGGATTGCCGCCGCCATCGCCTACATCGGTCTGACGAATTACGACCGGGTGAGCCTGTATGCTTATGCCGACGGGCTTCGATACGAGCTCACCGGGCTGCGCGGCAGGCGGCTGACGGCTCGGGCGATGGATTTTCTGACCAACGTGGGCTATGAGGGGGCCGGCAATCTGACGGCCGCGTGCCGGCATTTCGCGATTCGCCATCCGCAGCCCGGAATCGTTCTGGTGCTCAGTGATTTTTTCGAAAAGGGCGGCTACGAGACCGGCTTGAAGTACCTCATCGGACGCAACTACGACATCTACGCGATTCAGTTGCTTGCGCCGGAAGAGTTGGAGCCTACGTTTGCGGGCGATTTGCGGCTGATCGACGTGGAGGACGACGACGCCGCCGAAGTGACGGTCAGCCGGGCGCTGATCAACCGCTACAAGCAGAATCTTCAGGCCTACTGCGGGCAACTGAAGGACTATTGCACGCGGCGGGGGATTCGATTCTTGCTCGCCACGACCGATCATCCCTTCGATCAAACGGTGGTTTCGTATTTCCGCAAGCGGGGTTTGCTCAAATAGGGCCAACTAGAGGGCTGGAGACTAGAGGACTGGAGACTAGAGAACCACACCTACCCGCACGAACTGAGCAGCGGGCTTTCGCCCGCGCGGCGTCCCGATTTCCGGAAGCGTCCTATCGTTTGGAAACCGCGCAGGCTGATGGCGACGGCTCGCAGAGGTGGTTCCAACGCTGTCAGATTGGGGTCGCGATACGGCGTGAACGGAGGAAAGGCGACGGATGAGCTTCTTAAGTCCGGGCACCATCATGATTGCGGCCGGTCTGACGATCCCGCCGCTGGTAGCGCTCTACTTCCTCAAGCTCAAGCGCAATAAGCATACCGTGCCCTCGACCTTGCTGTGGAAAAAGGCCGTCGAAGACCTGCGGGTCAACGCGCCGTTCCAACGCCTGCGCAGCAGCTTGCTCCTGTTGTTGCAATTGCTGGTCCTGATCGCCGGCGCCGTCGCGTTGGGCGAGCCGATGTGGCAAACCGTCAAGTCGCACAAGAGCACCGTGATCGTGCTCATCGATCAGTCGGCGTCGATGGCCGTGATCGAACCGGATGGCAAGACGCGGCTCGAAATCGCCAAGGAGCAGGCTCAGGCGTTCATCGACAACATGGACGATGGCGCCCGGGCGATGGTGATCGCCTTTTGCGATCGGGCCAACGTGATTTCGGCGTTCGACACCGACAAGAGCGCGCTCAAGCGCAAGATCGAGCAGATCGAACAGACGCAGAGCACGACCACCTTGAGCGAGGCAATCCGTTTGGCCGAGGCCTACACGCAGAACATCATCATCAGCCTGCCCGGGCAGGAGGACATAGAAATGACCTCCGACGCGGCACCCGCGACCGTCGCGATGTTTACCGACGGACGCATTGAAGATGCCGACGACGTGGTCTTGCAGAAGTTCGACGCGGGCAAGATGGAGGTCTTTACGGTGGGGGGACGCGCCGACAACGTGGGCGTTTTGAGCATGAGCGCGCGGCGCCATTACGAACATCCCGAATTCCTTCAAGTCGCCGCCAACGTCGGCAACTTCGGAGCGGACCCGGTTGAGTTGGACGCCGTATTGTATGTGGACGGCGTCAATGTGGACGTGGAGACGGTCACCGTGCCCGGAGGCTCGGGGCCGGAGGCTTCAAAGCCGGAAGATGAGACGCAGCCGGGCAATCCGACGTCGCCCGGCGCTGAAGGGGAATCCAAGCCGGACGGCAAGGCGCTGATCGTGTTCGACGACATCGAATTCGAGGGGAGCGGCGTGGTGGAGGTCGCGCTGCGCATCAACGACGGGCTGACCGCGGACAACCACGCTTGGACCATCATCGACAAACCGCGGGAACTCAGCGTGCTGTTGGTTACCGACGGTAACTTCTTCCTGACCGACGCACTCAGCGCCTACGACATCGGCTATACCAAAATGACCGGCAGGGAGTATGAGTCAGCCGACGATCAAGCGCTCATGGAGGGCAAGCAGAGCAAGTACGACGTTGTGATTCTGGACGGCCATTCCACGGCCCGGTTGCCTCGCGGGAATTACTTCTTCTGGGGCGCGGTGCCCGAGATGGACGGCGTGGCCGCATCGGGAACCATCGACGATCAAATCATCTTCAACTGGGACGATACACATCCGATCCTGCGGCACGTCACCGTGGAGAACATCGTCGTTGACCGGTGGCTGGCGCTGACGCTGCCAACCACCGCGACACCGCTCATCGAGGGCGAGAGTTCACCGGTGCTGAGTTATTTCGCCGACGGAGGCAATCAGTATTTGATCTGTGCGTTCCGCCTGATCACGCGTGATGAATTCGACCGGCCCGTGCTGAATACAATCCTGGGAACCAGCGTGGATTTTCTGATCTTGATGAAAAACGCGCTGCAGTTCCTGGCATCCAACATCGCTGCCGGCGGACGGCGCAGCGTTACGCCCGGCGAGCCGGTCACTCTGCCGGTCGCTTCCGGTGTGGCGTCCGTGCGCGTCCAGCGGCCGGACCGGCACAGCGACCAGGTATCCACGGCCGGGCTGGACACGCTGGTCTACGCCGACACGCGCGTCGTCGGCCCTTTTACGATCAAGCCGGGCATCCGAGGCCGTGATACGTTCGCGGTCAACCTGTTTAGCAGCGCCGAAAGCGACATCCGACCCCGATCCGCACTGAGCATCGGCGCGACCACGGTTCGGGCTCAAAGCGGCTCGGTTCAGGTCAACGAGCCCGCCTGGCCGTACCTGGTGATGGTCCTACTGGGCATCGTGATGATCGAGTGGGTCGTGTACAACTACCGCGTCTTTGTCTGACGCGGGTCGCCGTTCGCCGCGAAACGTCTTTCGCGTTGGGAGCATGGTTCACCGGGAGAACGACGAATGGCTGGAACCAACGAGCCCATTGGGTTTGAGCCGATCTTCCTGCCCGCGTCGCGCTCGAGGGCATGGACGAGGTTCCTGCTGTGGTTGGCGGGCGCCGGGCTGCTGGCCGCCATAACGTTGGCCATTTACCGACCCGTCATCGTCTCGCTGAGTGGCGCGGGAAGCGCTATTGTGGCGCTGAGCATTGCGGTGATTTCGCTGCCGGTTCCGATCTGTGCGGCCGCGGCGCTGATGTTTGCCCTGAGATGGCTCGGGCTGGCGTTGTGGCCCGGTCGCGTGGGCGTGCTGGCCGAGCCGGATCGGCTTTCGCTACGGTTTGGGCCGTTCGGTAAGAGCCGAGTCGCGTCCGGCGAGTTGGTGATTCGCTATCCCTTCGAGTTGGACAGCGATGATGCCGATGCCGGCTTTGAAGCGTTTGTGCCGCGTGAGCGGCAGATTCACGAATTCCTTCCGAAAATCGAGCACGCCGGCGCGGGCCGTCCGATCCGCGCGGCGATCTTGCGTTATTGCGTCGGGAACGAAGGGGAGCAAGCCCGAGCGTTGGGCCCGGCGCTTGCGGTCTGGTGGGAAGAACGGTAGTCGGGGTAGCCCGCCTCAGGACCGCTGGCGCCAGCCTGCGGACTTCCGCCGCCGTCTAGGGATCCTCGCGCTGCCGAATGTCACCGGGCTCGCGCCTCGGTGCGCTGAGTTGGGGGGCTCCGGTCTGCTGGCGACACCGCGGACACCGCAAAGGGCCGCTGTGCTACACCGCGAAGCCATCGAAGCTACATCACGAAGCCCTCGAGAATTCACAGGCGTTTCGCTTTCCGGGAAACCTGCTAAACTCGTATTGAGTCTGGCGATGTCGGGAGGCGCGTGGTCCGTTGGGTGGTCGCTATGTCTCGCCGATGGGGTCGCCTCGATGCAATGGGGTCGGCTGTTGCCATTGAGGTCGGCCTTTTTTCGAAGAATGATGTCTCAAAGCGAACGAATTGTCATAACCGGCGTCGGGCTGACCTCGCCCAACGGCAATACGCGGGAGGAATTCCGCGCCCATCTGCTGGCCGGCAAAACAGGCATCTCCGTGATGGAGACCCGGTTTATGGGCAAGGTGCTTGCGGGCCTGTGCAACTTCGACGAATTAAAGTGGAGCACGAAGAAAGAGCGGCGCCGGGGTACTCGAGCGGGGTCGGTGGCCGTCTATTGTGCTCATGAAGCCCTGCGCAGTGCCGGGTTGGCGTTGGAGCGGCTGGATCGGACCCGCGTTGGGACGTATATCGGCATCACCGAGCACGGGACCGTCGAGACGGAAAACGAGATTGACGTCATCCGGCAGTACGATTATGACACAAAGTTCTGGTCGCATCACCACAATCCGCGGACGGTGGCGAACAATCCGGCGGGTGAAGTGACCTTGAATTTGGGCCTCAAGGGGCCTCATTATACAATAGGGGCTGCCTGTGCCGCGGGAAATGCGGGTTTGATTCAGGCGGCACAGATGCTGCGGCTCGGCGAAGTGGACCTCGCGCTCGGCGGGGGCGTTTCGGAAGCAACGCATTCGTTCGGGATTTTCGCCAGTTTCGCCGCGCAGAACGCATTGGCGTGGCATGAGGATCCGGGCAAGGCCTGCCGGCCCTTCGACGTGAATCGCCGCGGCATTGTCGTGGCCGAGGGCGGGTGCCTGTTTGTCGTGGAACGGCTTGATGACGCGTTGCAGCGCGGGGCCGAGGTGATTGCGGAATTGGTCGGCTATGCCATGAATTCTGACGCCACCGATCCGGTGTTGCCGGAGGCGAGCGGGCTGGCGGCTTGTATGCGTTTGGCGCTACAGCGGGCGGGCGTGAGTCCGGAAGAGGTGGGTATCGTCAGCACGCATGCGACGGCCACGGAATTGGGCGATGAGCAGGAAGCCAAGGCATTGCGGGAGGTGTTCGGCGATTGTCCGAAGACCTACGTGAACAATACCAAGAGTTTCATCGGCCATGCGATGGGTGCGGCGGGGGCGTTGGAGTTGGCCGGCAACCTGAGCTCGTTTGAAGACGGCGTGGTGCATCCGACGATCAACTTGACCGAGTTGGATCCGAAATGTGCGGTTCGCAACTTGGTCGCCAATGAGCCGAAAGAAGTGGGGCCGATAGACTATATTCTGAACAACTCGTTCGGTATGCTGGGTATTAACTCGGCGGTACTCATGAAGCGGTATCGCCGGTAGGTCGATCTCGATGGCAGGATCGGCAGAGTTTAGATCTTTCGAGGAAACCATGGACAAACAGCAGGTCAAGCAGATCATTCTTGACATCATCTCGATCATTGCGCCGGATTCCGACCTTTCCAATGTCAAAGGCGATCAGCCGCTCAGAGACCAGCTCGATCTGGATTCGATGGATTTTCTGGACATCGTGATGGAACTCCGCAAGACGCATAAGATCGAGGTGCCCAAGGAGGAATACGCCCAGCTTGCGTCTCTGGATAGCTGTGCCGAGTACCTTGCCCCGAAGTTTCAGGCCGTCGCCGCCGCGTAAGGCTGGCTAGCCCGGCCGCCCGCGGCTGGATTCCCAAGAAAACGCCGTGCCGGGCGATGGGGTTCCATTCCTGGCGGACTGGCGGTCGATCGCGGCGGGCCGCGCGCCGGCCGCAGATGGCCGCTGTGCTGCATTCCAAGACCCATGCCGCATGATTCCGCGCCAAACCACTCCTCGCATTTTGATGTCGTCATCATCGGCGCGGGGATGGCCGGCTTGGCGGCGGGTATTCGGCTGGCGTACTTCGACAAGCGGGTCTGCATCCTGGAACGCCACTACGCGTACGGCGGGCTGAATTCGTACTACCGCCTCGGCGGCCGGTCGTACGATGTCGGACTGCACGCGTTGACCAACTTCGTTCCGCCCGACAAACGGGCGGCACCGCTGAACAAGGCGCTGCGGCAACTTCGGCTGACGCGCGACGAGTTGGACTTGTGCGAGCAGAAGTTCTCACAGGTCCGGTTCCCCGGCTGTTCCCTGAAATTCACCAACGACGTTTCAGTGCTCGAAAGCGAGGTGGCGCGGGCGTTTCCCGATCAGAGCGTTGGCTTCGCGAGGTTGCTCGAAGTGGTCCGCGGCTACGACGATACGCGATTGGACGTGGCGCCGGCCTCGGCGCGGCGCGAGCTGGCGCGTTGGATCACGGACCCCATGTTGCGGGAGATGCTTCTGTGCCCGCTGATGTACTACGGCAACGCCCAACCGGCCGACATGGAATTCCTGCAATTCGTGATCATGTTCAAGGCGCTTTATCTCGAAGGGTTTTCCCGGCCGCGGGCGGGCGTTAGGGGGATCATCCGGGCGTTGGTGCGCAAGTTTCGCGGGTGCGGCGGGCTGCTGAAGATGCGGTGCGGCGTACAGTCCATCGAGGTTGACGGCGGTCGCGCGGTCGGATTGAGACTCGACGACGGGCAGACCATCTCCACGGAGACGATTCTTTCGTCGGCGGGTTACGTCGAGACCATGCGGCTTTGCGCCGAGGGCAATGCCGGGCGAGAGGTGGAGCGGGAAGCGGGCGTGATTTCATTCGTGGAGTCGATTGCGGTGACGGACATCCTTCCGGCGGATCTTGGCCATGAGGCCGCTATCGTGTTTTTCAATGATGCGCCGGCGTTTACCTACGACGTGCCCGAGGGGCTCGTGGATCTACGCAGCGGCGTGTTCTGTTGTCCGAGCAATTACGATCGGCACGACGACATGGCCGAGGGGATCGTCCGCGTGACCTGGTTGGCTGACGCCCGGCGATGGGCGGAGCTGGATGAGGGGGCCTACGTCGAGGCGAAGGCTACCTGTGGGCGCCACTTCTCTGAGCGCTGCGACACGATGATTCCGGGGATCAGCGGGCATGTCCTGGCGCGCGACCTGTTCACGCCGAGTACGATCCGGCGCTTCACGGGGCACATCAATGGGGCCGTCTATGGGGCGCCGAGAAAAAGACGCGACGGGCGGACCGGGATCGAGAATCTCTTTCTGTGCGGGACGGATCAGGGCTATTTGGGTATCATCGGGGCCATGCTTAGCGGGATCACCATGGCCAATATGCACGTGCTTGCCAACGAGGGATAGAAGCGAAGATGCCGGCGGATCGATTGCGCGACATCCAAAATGCCTATGACGTGATTGTGATCGGCGCGGGGCTCGCCGGGCTGACCGCTGCCAACAACCTGGCCAAGCAGGGCCGGTCGGTGCTGCTGCTCGAACAACACTACAACTATGGCGGCATGGCCACCTGGTTTCGCCGCAAGGGCGGGCATATTTTCGACATATCCCTGCACGGCTTTCCTGTTGGTATGATTAAGAGTTGCCGGAAATACTGGACCCGCGAGATAGCGGATTCCATCGTGCAGCTCAAGACCATTCGATTCGACAATCCGCAATTCTCCCTGACGACGACGTTCGACCGCCGGGATTTCACCAGAATCCTGATCGACCGTTTCGGCGTAAAGCCGGAAACCGTCGACGCATTCTTCGACTACGCCCGCGGTATGAACTTCTACGACGACCAGACCATGACGACCCGGGCGCTTTTCGAGCGGTTTTTCCCGGGCAAGCCCGACGTCGTTCGCTTGCTCATGGAGCCGATCGCCTACGCCAACGGCTCTACGCTCGACGACCCGGCCATCACCTACGGCATTGTGTTTTCCAACTTCATGAGCAAGGGCGTCTACATTTTTCGCGGGGGCACGGACAAGCTGATCGGCCTGATGCGGGCGGAGTTGCGGGCCAACGGCGTCGATCTGCGTCGGCAGGTGCTCGTGGAGAAAATCATCGTTGAAGACGGCCGCACGCGCGGCGTGATCGCCAACGGCCGGCCCATTGCGGCCGAGGTCGTGCTATCCAACGCGAATCTGAAGACAACACTCGAGCACCTGGTCGGCTACGAACATTTGAGCCCGGATTACGCCGACCAGGCGGCCGCCGTCCGGCTGAACAACAGCAGTTGCCAAGTGTACATCGGGATCCGGCGGGGCGAGACGCTCGACTACCTCGGCGAGCTGCTGTTCACCTCGACGGATCCGGTTTTCGACTCCACGCGGCTTTGTGCGGCCGACACGGGCAGCCGGACGTTTTCCATGTACTATCCGGACATTCGCCCCGGTTCCGATCGTTATGCCGTGGTTTCCTCGACGAATGCCAATTGGGCCGACTGGGCGCATCTTTCGGAGGCCGGATACGAGGCCCGCAAGCAGGCGCTGATCGAGACGACCCTCGATTGCCTGGAGAAGTACATCCCGGACATTCGGGCGAAGATGGATCATGTGGAAGCGGCGACGCCCAAGACGTTCCACCACTACACGCGTCAGGCGCTGGGTGCGACGTTCGGTACGAAGTTCGAAGGTCTGAAGGTGAGCATGGACATGCCGAATCAGGTGCGTGGGCTGTTCCACGCCGGCTCGGTGGGTATCATCATGTCGGGGTGGCTTGGGACGATCAATTACGGAGTCATCGTCGCCAATGAAATCGATGGCTTTTTGCATTCCGAAAGTAAGACCGCAGGTAGCGCGTAAATGAAAGAGACCGTTTCGTTGTCCGCCATTCCACATCGCCCGCCGTTCTTGCTGGTGGACGAGGTGGTCGAAGTATCCCACGATCGCATCGTTACGACGCGGTACGTCGATCCGGACTTCGATTTCTTCCGCGGGCACTATCCCAATCAGCCGGTCATGCCGGGCGTGTTGATCTGCGAATCGTGCTTTCAGTCGGGGGCGCTGTTGATGGCGCATCGCGTCGGCGCGTTCGGCGCCGAGGACGGCATTCCGGTGCTGACGAGGATCAAAGATGCCCGGTTTCGTACGATTGTTCGGCCGGGCGATACGCTGCGCATCGAAGTATCACTGGACGAAGCGTTGGACAACGCCTACTACTTTACCGGTCGCGTGACGTGTGAGGATTTGCCGGTGCTTCGCGTTTCGTTCGTCTGCATGCAAAGCGAAGACAACGGAGAGTGGGCCTGACGCACGCGGATGTTGCCCGGGAGCTTGATGTGAGTTTCCTCAATCTGTCCGACAAGGTCTTTCTGGTCATCGGCGTCGCGAACAAGCGCAGCGTGGCTTACCAGGTCGCGCGGCTGCTTGAAGAGGAAGGGGCGCGGGTAGTCTACAGCGTGCGCAGCGAGCAGCGCAAGGCCACGTTGGCCAAGCTCCTGACGGACCGCGAAGTGCATGTCTGTGACGTGGAATCGGATGAGCAAATCCACGCGCTGGCGGAAGCGGTCGCCAGCCGACACCCGGTCATCCACGGGATCGTCCATTGCGTTGCGTTCGCCAACTACGAAGAATTCTCAGGGCAGTTTCATGAGGTGTCGCGCCAGGATTTCCTTCAGTGCGTATCGGTGAGCTGCTTCTCACTGATTGCCGTAGCCAACGCTTTTCGCAAGCTGTTGGATCAGCGGGCCAGCGTGGTCACCATATCCATTTCGACGACTCGCATGGCCGTCGAATCCTACGGCTACATGGGGCCGGCGAAGGCCGCCTTGGATTCCTCGCTCGCGTTTCTGGCCAAGTCCTTCAGCCGGTTCAGCGAGGTACGGTTCAACGCCGTTTGCGCGGGATTGCTCAAGACCAGCGCGTCGGCGGGGATTCCCGGCTACGCCGAGCATTACATGTTTGCGGAGAACGTGATCCCGCGCAAACGCGGACTCAGCACCCAAGAGGTGGCCGCCGCCGCCGCGTTCCTGGCCAGCGAACGATCCAGCGGCATCAACGCCCAGCGCATCGTGGTCGACGCCGGAATGGACATCAATTATTTCGACAATGAGGTCGTCAAGCACGCGCTGGCGGGGATATGGCCGACCCAATCCTAAAGACGCTGCACCCCGTTTTGGTCTCCATCCCTGCGACTGCGCCGGCCAAGACGGCCGCATGCGTCGCCCAACAACGGCGATACTCGGCCGAGGCGCTGCGCGCCAGCGCGCGGCATTCCGGTGCGCCGGAATCCGGGTACCAAAAGGACAGCGACAACGTCCCGCAGCCCAATGAGGGATGGTGCTGGTCCGTCGCGCACAAACGTGGTTGGGCGGCGGCGGTGGTGTCGGGATCACCGGTGGGCATCGATGTCGAGCGAATCGCGCGCCGCGGGCCCGATTTCCTCGATGAGACGGCCAGTCCCGAAGAGTGGGCACTAGCCGGCGATCGCTGCATGCGGACCTTCTTTCGTATCTGGACGGCCAAGGAGGCCACGCTTAAGGCCAACGGCGTGGGCATTGGGAAGCTGCTTGATTGCCGGCTCACGGCCTTGCTCGGTCCAGCCTCGATGAACCTGCACTATGCCGGAGTGGTATGGCACGTTACGCACTGGTGCATCGATGATTATGTGGCGGCCGTTTCGTCGCCAACGGCCGCGTCTATCGCCTGGCACGTCGATCAATCTGAGTCGTTAACCTGAACCCTTTGCTTGCGACGGTCGCTATCCGATGATCTACGCCATTCTCGCCGGTGCGGCGCTCATTACCTCGATCATCTCGGCCATCCTCGGCATGGGGGGCGGCGTGACGCTCCTGGCGATTCTTCTGAGCTTCGTCACGCACGCAGAGGCGATCCCCACGCACGCGGCCGTCCAGATCGCGAGCAATTCGACGCGCGTGCTGGCGTTCATCGACAACGTCGATTGGAACGCGTTCTTGCGGTTCACCCTGGGGGTGCTTCCCGGCGGAGCCTTGGGATTTTTCTTGCTGTGGCAACTGGGGGATCCGGGAGCATCCGAGCCATACCTCAAGACGCTCGTGGGGGGGTATATTCTGCTGGCAAGCTGGATTCCTAGAGGTGGCTCGGTCGAGCAACGGGCCGGGGTATGGTGGGATTTCCCGCTGATGGGCCTGGCAGCGGGGACGGCCGCACTGACCGTGGGGGCGGTGGGGCCGCTGATTGCGCCGCTTTTTGCCCGGCGGGATTTCGTCAAAGAGCGGCTGATCGCGACCAAAGCGATGTGCCAACTCACCACGCATTTCATGAAAATCCCGGCCTTTGTGCTGTTGCGGGATTTGGATCTGAACAAGCTCGGGTTGCTGGCGGTGGTGATGATCGTGGCGGTAATTCCCGGCACGCTGATCGGGAAACGGTTGCTACGCGGCATCGCGGAGCGGCATTTCAGAGTCGCGTTTCGGATTGTGCTCACGCTGGCCGGGCTGAAGGTCTTGCTGGTGGACGGGCTGTGGCGCTTGATTTGAGGTGGCCGAGCCCTGGGACGTCCGTAAATGCTTTCCTTGGAGCAAGTTACATCGCTTGGGTGATCCGTTCGTCGGAGTGGCCGTCCCACGGAATTCCGGGCCGCAAGCCGCGATCCCGATCCGCATGCTTCAGCGCGCGCGGCGTCGTGGGCGAGGGTACCCCGGGCTTGAGGTGCATCACGCGAGTCCGCTGCGCCGCGTGGGCTGAAGCCTGCGGCTCAGGGGTAGGGCAGGCAAACGGGGCGCATGACACTTCCGGCGTCTTGAGCGCCGTTCTTTCCTGCTGTCTGAGGGGCCGCTCTGCAGTAGCCGTGGGTCCGGTTTGGGCGGACCCACGGTCACCGACACCGTAGATTCGTCGACCCTGCAAAGGGTCGGCTAAGCGCCAGGTTGCGTAGACACCACCCCCAAGACGCACCCCTACAGGGTCGGTTGGGTTTATGGCGGCGCGATCCGTGGGTGGCGCTGCGATAGCCTCCGGCCACTTTCGAGCAGGCCCCCAGCCTGCAATCGCGGTCGCCGATTACGTCACGCACCAGGCGAGCGTGGGTTGTAGAGATGCCTTGCAGGATGGATTGGGTTGGGTACAATGCACGGCTCTTTAGAATTTGTGGTCCGTAGTGAGGCGACACGACGATGGCGAACGCGAAAATGAAGACCCACAAGGGTTGCAAGAAGCGGTTCAAACTGTCCGCCAAGGGCAAGGTCCGCTACAAGCAATCCTTCGCGGGGCACTTGATGAGTTCCAAAAGCGGGAATCGCTGTCGGCGCATGCGCCATCCGGCTATGTTGTCGGGAATGACGGCCAAACGGGTGCAAACCAAGCTGCTTCCCGGGGCGTAGACAGACCCGATGGAGATCGTTCGGGCGGTGGTCCCCTGGTCGCAAGGCCGGGTTGCCGTTCGTTCGGGATGATTAGTGGAGAATCGAGACAATGGGCAGGGTATCTTACGGAGCGGCGCGGAACCGCAAGAAGAACCGTTTGCTGAAGAAGGTTCGTGGTTATCGCGGCGCGCCGGGTAAGCGCTGGCGACTCGCCAAGGAAACACTCATCAAGGCGGGCGTCGATGCGTACCGAGACCGCCGCCGGCGCAAGCGGGACTTCCGTGCGCTTTGGATTACCCGGCTCACCGCCGCGTGCCGCATGAGAGGCATCAGCTACAGCCGATTCATCTTCGGGCTCAACGCTTCCAAGATCGAACTCAATCGGAAAATGCTCAGTGAGATCGCCATTCATTGCCCGGGGGATTTTGACGCCCTGGTGGAAGTCGCAAAGCAATACCTTCCGAAATCAGAAGCCGCGTAGGACACCTGACACAGTCTCCGAGCCGCATGCTCTAGTGCTGCGTCACACTGTAATCTATGGGTTGTCGCTGCCCGAGCCAGTGGAATCGGGCGCGCGAATCAGAGCCCACCGCGCTAGCGGTGGAGCCAGTCCGAGGGCTGTCGCCCTCGGCTCTGATCCGTAACGAACCCGAAAGTTTAGATGTGTCAAAGCACTAGCTTGCGCGGCGCAACGGTCGAGCATCGCCCGCGAGCCCGATGCACCGCGTGGGCTGAAGCCCACGGCTCAGGGATAGGCAAACGCCCGGCGGAGGGCCGACCGGCCTACAGCTACCGCTTGATCCGGGCGAGCAGCGTGGTGGCGGTGAAGCCGACGGTTGCCAGTGCCACTCCAGTGGCATAGTCGCCCATGTCCGAATGCGCGGTGAATGGCCAGATGCCGATTACCGACCCCAAGAGGATGCCGAGCAGCACGCCGATCGTGAGGTCGGCATGGCGGTTCAGCATCCACTTGAGGAAATGGCTCAACAGCAGCACGCCGAGGAGCGAGCCCGCCGCGACGGGTGCAAGCACGGGGAAAAAAACACCCACGGATGCGTCGGTTCCGCCGGACAGCACCCACGATTTGCAAAGAGCCACCGCCGCCAGGACCGTCTCGTACCGCCCCAGGATGAGGAGCATGTACGCGCCGGAGATACCGGGGAGCACCATCGCCGACATGGCCAAGCCGCCGGCGAAAAAATCCAGCACGGGCCGGGACTGAAGGACGATTGTTCCGGCGGCAATCGCTTGCCTGACCGCTTCCGTGTCCGGGCGTTCGACCCGGCAGGCCGCCAGCAGGAGCATCATCGCCAAGCCGAGCGCTGTGCCGGTCATCGCGGCCCCGCCGATGCGCCGGATCATCTTGAGCAAAAGGGGCACGCCGCCGAGGGTCATACCAATGAACAGGGAAAACATCATGCTGCGGTGGTGTGCGACGGCGCCGGCCAGCGGGTCAGAGAAGACGCCGATGGTCACGATGGCGGCCGATCCGAGCACCGTGAGGAAACGCACGTTGCCCTTGGTGAGGCGCAATCGCGTGGCGTCCGCGATGGCGGAGACGAATTCGTCATAGAGGCCCATGACCACGATCATGGTCCCGCCGGAAACGCCGGGCACCAGATTGGCGAGCCCCATCAGAATCCCGGCGAGTGCGGTACGCAGGGTAGGGGTCGGCGATAGGGGCTGGGCGGCCGGCTCGATCACAGGGTCTGCATTCATCGCATACCATCCAAAGACGTTGGGAGCGGCCGACCTAGGAGGCCCTCAAGCGTTGCTTCTTGGCTTTCTTCTTGAACAGGCGCTTCAATTCCTCTTGCAACCCGCGAAACGGGCGCGCTCGCACCAGCGGGTTGGTGATCGGCCCGACGACGTGCACCTCGACGATGTTTCTGGACGCCCCTTCCACCATGGCGGTCAACGCGGGGATGCGCATCCATTCATGGGGACTGACGCTGATGAGATTGATATCGACGCGCCGACCGGGAAGCATCATCTCGCCCGACCCTGCCAGTGCCAGTCCATTGCCGCGCAGCAAGATGTCCTCGAACGCCACACGATCGCCCACCACGTAGAAATCCGCCCGGGCGTCTTGAATAGCCTCTTCCTGCGGCACGGACAGGTTGAAGACGTTGAGAATCGCCAGAATCAGGGGAAGCCGGTAGAGTTCGCCGTCGCTGATCTCGACGTGCCCGCCGCCGCGCCGCGCAGTGGGGTCGGCGAAATCCCCGGCGAGGTAGAGGTGGGCATCCATCCGTCCTTTCGGCAGGTCGGTGGGTTTTTCGACGGCGCTGCGGCCGTCTGTGGCCTCCTCACTGGCCAGGATGGCTGAAACGTAGACGTCGTGGATGGTCGTCGAAAACGTGTAGTCGCTGCGCGCCTTGTCGAAGCGGAGGTCGAGTCCACCGGTGAGCGCGCCACCGTGCGCGGTGCCGCGCAGCTCGGAAATGGTGAACTGCCCCGTGCCGTCGGCGAGTCGGGCGAACACCCAATCCGCCGTGGCCTCGCGCACCGGCCAGTTCAGTAGATCGGCGCGGGCGGCTTCGATTGATCCGGAAACCGCGCATCCCCCGTCGCGGTCGACGAGAGGCCCGTGGATCGTCATGCGGCCGTCGAGGTTGGATACCGCGGCCGCGCCGCTGAGACCGACGTTGTGCATGTCGATGCGGCCGTCGATCATCCATCGGCCGTCGTTGGAGCGTTGGTCGGCCAGGAATTCCAGGCGGTCGAGGGATAGGTCAACCGATCCGGTCGGGGCGCGGCGGTCCCAGGAATCGCGGTAAGGCGGGGGCAACATGCCGCGAATGGACTCGTCAAGTTCGATGCCTGTGGCCTTCAGGGTTATGGTCTTGCGATTGTTCTGATTGCCGAACGCGGTTTCGATGCTCGCGATGACGTCGGCGTTCCCGTAGCGAGCCGTGATACCCGCCGCGCGCGTGGCGTTGGGATCGAGGCGTATGCTGGCGTGTACATGCTCGAACGGTCTGGGGAACAGGTCGTGCCGGACGGTGACGTCGTTGAGGGTAACGCTCGTCGTAAAGGCAATGGGTTCGGCCGCGTCCGCCGGGGCCGTGTGCAACATAGTGTTCGCGTCGAGCGTCCCCTCGACTTGCCAGGCTTCCAGGAGCTCGCGCAGACGTTCCGGAGCGGCGGCGCGGAGCGCATCGTCGAGCCGAACATCGTTGGCCTCGATCGACACATCCCAATCCGGTCGGCTGCCGGATCGGTGGACTACCCCGTCGGCCCGGATGGTGCCTGCTGCGTAGCGACCGTACACGTTTTCGAGCGATAGTCGGTTCTCCGTCAACACGAGCCGGCCACCCAGGTTGGAAACGGTTACGGGAAACAGACG
>JBHHUB010000092.1:0-15370 GCA_046753625.1 Phycisphaerae bacterium
CCAGCACGTGAATTCAACGTTGCCCTTCGCTCCTCACTTTTGAGCTGCTTCCGAACTGAGCGAAGCAGATCAATCGGACCACGATAAGTCAGACTACGACGCAGATTACCACAACAGGCAACCCACAGTCAATGCCTTATTGCCACTTTGCGCCAGCTTGCCGACCGGCAAGCGGACCCATAAGTAGACAGGACTCCTTTCCTCCGCCGCACTTCGTCGTAATGCCATCAACCCCGATTGCTACTTTCCCGCGGTCTGCTACCCCAATATGCACAAGCTGCTGTGCAACGGGCCTCCAAAGAAAAGAAGCCGCAGCCGCACGATCAATCCGGCAACCAGACCACCCAGCGTCCTGCGTTACACGAACCGCCAAACGCCGGCGAACGCAGTTCAGGGCACCCCAACCGACGCCAATCCGACCGAGAACGTTACACGATCAATACACTGACGCCCATTCGATAAGGCCGATATTAGCGACCGGCGATTTTCGTGTCAAGACATTTTCAAAGACTTCTAGAACCGAAAATCCGCATTTTTCCTAGCTTCCAGACCATCTCCCCTATATTAAGGGAGGAACCGCCCCTCCGATGCCCCCTTTCCCGCCGCTCGCTGCATTGGAAACTGCGTTGCTACCTGCCAAGACCGATAAACGCCCTGGCAACGGCGGACGTGTCCGTCGCCGCCCGAGGACGATCGCACCGGCTGCCGTACAAACCATTCCGCGCACCCCCGACTGGATGACATATTCCCGACTGCAGCCACATCGCAAGAACTCCAGTTGTACTGTAATTCCGAGTGCCTATGTCCGTTTCCAGCGCTGCTTGACGTTTCATCACGCGGCCGGCCGGCCTTCATGGCTCGCGGCGGTCGGGATTTCCGGCAAGGATTCTGGATTTGTCGCAGTTTTTTTACAATTTCCGAATTTTCGGACACAGTTGGGGCGGGATTCGACATATACTAGGCTGGTTTCTGTGTTTTGAATGGGGTTCCGCGGAAATTCGGGTGGCTACCAAACGCACATGCGTCGTTGCGTGGGGACGCTCGTGGCGGGGTACGAATCTCAACGGGCAAATATTATGACAAAGGGGCACGGCTCAGGGAGTAGGATTGATGTTAAGTAGGTTGATGATGACGGCCGGGGTTTTCGCGATCTTGATAGGCGCCGCTGCCGGGCTGACCGGAGGTCGCACCCCAGTTGCACTGTCACATTCAGTAGTTTCGCAGTCGGCGGATCCGGGAGCGATTGCGGACATGGCGTCGTCGATCTTCCCGCAGGAATTGGAGCGCCTGGTACAGGGTTCGCATGCGCTGGATCCGGCCCTACCGCGTGATCCTTCGGCCTGGTTGGACCTGAGCCAAGCCTATGGCATCGAGTCGGACCTACTGCCCTGCGGTTGCTTCGCGCCGGGCACACCGCTGGATGTGATGAGAAACGTCTACAACAACCTCGTTGACGACGGCACTGGTCCGGGGCCCGGTCCGGGCCCGATTGCGTTCAACACCCTCTGCCGTTGGTCCGGAGGAGCCGGAACCCCGAGAGCCCTGACCTGGAGCTTGGCACCCGACGGCGTCTTCATCCCGTCCATCACGGGATTCCCCGCGGGATCCAACCAGTTGTTCTCACGCATGGACGCGCTGTTCGGCGGAAATCGCGCGTTGTGGATCAGCAAGTTTCAGATGATTTTCGACCGCTGGGAGGAACTCGGCGGCACAAGTTACACGCGGCTCAGCGTTGCGGGTCAGGATTGGGATGACGGCGCCACCTGGGGTTCCGCGGGTAGCACCTTTCGCGGTGACGTCCGAATCGGCATGAAATCCCTTGACGGTGCCAACGGCGTGCTGGCCTTCAATCCATTCCCGTGCAGCTCATTCGCCGGCGATATGGTCTTGGACCGGTGGGAGGCCTGGCAGAACAGCTTTGGCAATTTCTTGTTCCTGCGCAACGTAGCCGCCCACGAGCATGGCCACGGCATAGGCCTGCTGCACGTGTGCCCGGCGAACGAAACCAAGCTGATGGAGCCGTTCATCAGCTTCAACTACGATGGACCGCAGCAGGACGACGTCCGCGGGCAACACTCGCTCTACGGTGACGCATTCGAATCGGACAACAGCTCCGGAGCTGCCAACGATTTGGGCGTATTCTCCACGGGGACCACCGTCATCTTCGGCGAGGAGCCGTCGCCGACCATTCCCAGCGGCACAAGACTAAGCCTTCACGCCAACGGAACGTTCGACTGGTTCAAGTTTACGATCAACGCCGGACAGCACATGTCCGTCACCGCGCGGCCCATTGGCTCGTTCTACGATTCGAGTGAGCAGAACTTCAACGGTAGCTGCGGGGCCGGCAATTTCATCAACGCGCTATCGATAGCCGACCTTTCCGTCGAGATCGTAGACGTCGACGGCTCCACGGTATTGGTCAGCGCGTCGGCGTTGCCGGCCGGGCAAGCGGAAGTGGCTGAAGCGGACCTGCTCAGCGCCGGTACCTATTTCGTTCGCGTGTTCGAATCCAACAACCCCAGCGAAGTGCAGCTTTATCGGTTGGAAGTCTCGGCCACAGAGCTGGACCCCTGCATCGGCATCCAGTGCGATGACGGCCTGTTCTGCAACGGCTTGGAAACGTGTGCCAACGGCTTGTGTCATAACGGTAGCTCGCCCTGCGTGCCGCCGGGCGAAGTGTGCGACGAAGCCAACGACATTTGTACCAACGCGCCGGGCGCCTGCTGCCTGGGCGATGGAACATGCAGCCTCTTCGCCTCCGCGGCAACCTGCGAGAACCAGGCGGGATTCTATTACGGTGACGGAACGGATTGCCAAGGGCCGCTGGATCCGCCCTGCCTGGCGGCTGCGGCGAGCATGACCTGTCAATTGGCCACGCCCATCGGCTTTGCCGGAACAAGCGTCCCTATGGAGATTTTCACCGACACGGTAGCCGGCCTTCAAGGCTATCAGTTTACGGTCACCAGCAACCTGATTTCCGGATCGGGCACGCTGAGCATCGACTGTTCCCAATGCACGGGCGGCAACAACGAGCCCGACTGCGGCGTACGCATCAATGACACGCGAGGCGATTTCGTCTTTGCCGGAGCGGGGGCCGCGATTACGGCGGTCAGTTGCAATATCCAGGCGGGCGGCTCCGTGCTGCTCGGCGGGTCCGTCGACGTGACCCAGCCACCGAGCTACCTGGGCGACGTCTCCCTCAGTATTTCCGCCGATGCCACCCCCGGCACCGAATTCGAAGTCACGCTTTCGCCCCTGCTCACGGAAACGTTCCTCCAGGATTCAGGAGGTGGCTTCGTCCCGTTCCAGATTGTCAGTTGCATCCTCACCGTCGCCGATCCGGGAGACTGCTTGCCTCCCGATGTCGTCGCGGAAGGCAGCAAGACGCTGCTCATCACGCCCGTCGGCGCGGCACCGCAAGCGCTGCTGGTTACAGGTGACTTGGCTGATCCGGACGTCTCGTGCGTTTCGCTCTTTGTGCAGGCAGACCACACGCTCGGACCGGACCCGGTCTTTCTAACACCAACGGAGTGGGGCGTCGCGGCCGCCCATGACGCGGCCATCATTCCGAACGCGACCTACAATGTACAAGCGTTCTGCAGCCCGAACTTCTCGGCACCGGCCTCTGCCACGACCGACATCTTCGGAGACGTCAACGCCAATGGTGTAACGAATCTGGAGGACGTGTTGTTGATCATCCTGGCATTCCAGGGCGACTTTACCAATGTCTCACTCGAGGCCGCGGACATCAATCCATGTACACCGAACCGAACGGCCAACGTCGCGGATGCCCAGTGGGCCGTCCTCGCGTTCCAGAACGCGGCCTACTCGGATTTCTGTGCGGCACCCTGCCCCTAGTTGGTAAGGGCCCCTAGTTGGTAAGGGGCCTCGTCGGTAACGCCTGAACCGCAAACATACTCAACGGGCAAGACCGACCTTCAACGGTCGGTCTTGCCCGCTTTGCTTAGCGCCACCCCATGGCGCGGGCCTCGTGCGACGCTGCAACGTCAGCCCGTGCAGGGTGCCCCCCCCCCCCCAACCCGCCACACCTTGCGGTCCAGGCTGTTCACGTTGGGGTGTGGCCACACCTGATGGCAGTTGGGAATGTGCCCGCGCAGGCTTGAATGGCATTGGGGGTCGCCCGACTTGTCCGCACGTGTCTTCGAGACAGCGTCGCGTCAAGCAGTGCCGGGCAAGGCCCGCCGTGCCGGCCGGGACGTCTCGCGTAGCACGGTCTTCGCCCCAAGCGCACGATCCTCGCCCCAAGCGGGCAGCAACATGTCAGGGCAGGGCAGAGCGAAGTGGCGCCAGCCGCGTAGCGCTGCCCTGCGCTACCTTGTTTGGCCCCCTTCAGGCGAGTCTTGATTCGCCACTTCAACTCACGGCGTTGCTCAACCGACAGCGCTAGTTTCCTGGCCCCTCGGCGTTTTCGGTATCGTCATGCCCGGTAGTCCACGGAACCAAACCGCGTTTCCGCGTCGTGACGCATGGGCAAACTCGAAAGTAGCGCTGTGGTACTAAGTGCACTTGACGTGGCCCGACCAACCGGTACATTGCACGGCTCGGATGATTGACGGTTTTTTATTTTTCAGGCGATCAATGCGATGTCACGCTGCAGGATAGCAAGTTACCAGGCCAAGACGGGGCAAGTTCAACGGGATTGGCATCATGTGGACGCCGATGGGCAAATCCTCGGCCGGCTCGCGGTTCGTATCGCGACGGTGCTGATGGGCAAGCATCGCCCCACCTACACCGCCCACGTTGATACGGGCGATTTCGTGGTGGTTACCAACGCCCACAAGATTCGCTTGACGGGCGAGAAGGCCAAGAAAATGGTCTATCCCCGGTACAGCTACTATCCCGGCGGATACAAAGAGACGCCCTTCGAACGCGTGCTCGAGCGACATCCCGACCGAATACTCCGCGAATCGGTCCGCAGGATGCTTCCGAAAAACGCGCTGGGCAGAAAAATGCTTGGCAAGTTGAAGATCTACGCGAGCGAAGACCATCCGCACACGGCCCAGCAGCCGAAAGCGTGGGCCTTTTAGCACTGGGAATCGGCCGGTTGGCGCGAGCCCAGCCGCCGTGGAATGGAAGATGAAGAAATGGGAGACGACCTGACGTGAGCGACACCCCGAATCCTGATCCGACCCACAACGCGGAGCCGGCGGCAGACGCCGCCGCACCGAGCACCCCCACGCCGCCGCCAAGTCCGGTCGAATCGCCCAAGCCCAAAAAGTCCGCCCCGGCAGCGCCTTTTGTCTGGGGAACCGGGCGCCGCAAGGCGTCGGTGGCGCGCGTTCGCATCCGCCCTGGTGACGGGAAATACCTGATCAACAACCGCAAGGTCGACGAGTTCTTCTGCCTGGATAAAGATCGCAACGCCGCGCGTCAGCCGCTAGAGATCACCGATTCGCTCAAAACCTACGACGTTTTCGTCAACGTCGGTGGTGGTGGCATCACCGGCCAGGCCGGGGCGGTTTTGCTAGGGCTGGCCCGGGCACTGGTGAAGGCCAATCCTGAACACGAAGCCAAGCTCCGCGAACGGAATCTCTTGCGCCGAGACCCGCGCCGGGTCGAGCGGAAGAAGTACGGTTTGCGCGGTGCTCGTCGTGCGTACCAGTTCTCGAAGCGCTAGAACATTCCGAGCCGCTTTGGTTTGCGTGCGCGGCCTTGGGAGCGCGCCTCAAGCGAGTTCGCTGCGCACGGGAAGCGTTCGCGGGGCATTGGGCGGGGCGCAGGCCCATGGCTCAAGGGATGGCGTGTGCGGAAGCCCACGGCCGCCAGGGGGCATGTAGGCTTGGATTATCTGTTCTGGGCGGGGATTCGCGTATCGAGCGCAGTCCGCCGGCCGAATAGCATCCTGGTCCCAACCATGGGGCGGCTGAAGTACCATCCTTGGCGACCCCGGAAACAACTCCGGCATGTCGACGTCGATGGCTTACGAATCTTCGTCGTAGGCGAATTCCAACCCCACATAGTAGCCGCCGTCAACCTCCGTGCAATGCCTAACGATAGCGCGCCCTTGCAGGCTCACTTCAGGCTCGTGGATGGCCACCAGTAACTTCAACCCCACGGGGAGCGGATCATCGGTCTTGATACCCACGCCGAGCTGGCTCAGGTTGAGGGACGTGGCCAGGACGAGCTGCTCCACACCGCCTTCATCGGGCACCCAAAGCTGAACCGTGCCCGGAAACGGCCAACGGGGCAGCCGGCGCTTACCTGTTTCGGTGGGCGCCTCTCCGAGCGGACCGCGACCGGTCAACAACTTTGAGACCGCCTTCTTCGTCAGTTTGATGAATTCAACAGCTTCCATTGCCGCTCCCTCGGGGTTCATTCGCATTCGAGCTTCATCGAATTCATCGGACCGGTTCGTCAAAGACTTGCCCAGAGATTTGGTGAGCGGGTTATCGGCGGTCGGGTCCAATAATGCCGGCCATTGGGCTCGCACGCGGCGTTGCCTCTACGGCTGTGTCCAGCATGTCTAGATGGGGTTGACTCGGTCACATGCGGTCGAGCCTCCTCGGCTGGGCGATTGCCCAGATTCAGCGGTCGGCCGCTGTGCTACAGGCGGATTCCCATCAAACAAGCGTTGACAGAGCTAGCCCCACAGGCGCAAGGCGTCATTGTACGTTACCATGATGAAACAGGAGATAATCAGGGCCAAGCCGATCATTTGCGTGGCCACTTGAACTTTAAGGCTGACGGGGCTCCCCTTGATCTTTTCTATAATCAGGAAAATCATCAGCCCACCATCCACGATCGGCAGCGGCAGGAAGTTGATGACGGCCAGGTTGGCTGAAATCAACGCCATGAAGAAGAACGTGTCGACCCAACCCATCCGGGCGATCTTGCCACCGATCGATACGATGCCCAGTGGACCTGAGATGTTCTCCACGCCTACGCTGCGGGTCACGAGCATGCGCTTGATGACCTGGTAGACCTGCAGGATCACATAGTAGGTCTGGTGGAACCCGATTGACACGGCGTCCATCGCGTTGGTCCCCTTGACGGTAATCATTTCGTCCGCAAGCCCCACGTAGGGCATGAAGGCCACGCGCGCGAGCCACGGATCGATCATGTCCGCGGTGACATCGATGTACTTGGTCTCCACGGGAGCCAGTGGATTGGCCTGGAATTCGACGGGCACGTTCTTTTCGCCGATCAACCCCTTCAACACCGCGCGCGTCCCGGCGTGGTAACGCACCGCCACGGTTCGCTTGCGACCCCCTCGCTCGATTTCCACCGAGTCTCTTCCGTCGATGCTGAGAATCCTCGCCTCCGGTCCGACCCCAAGAATCGATCGCAAGCAGCGCGGCACCTCAAACGACGCCGTCTTGGTCTGACCGTAGGCGTCCACATATTTCAGCTCGACCGGGTGACCCGCCCGAGCGCGAAAGGCGTTGATCAATTCCGTCCACGAGGACACGTCGCGCCCATCGACTTGCAGAATTTCTGCCCCGGCCTGGATGCCGCAACGCGCGGCGGGGGTCGCGACGCCGTCAACCTCCATCACGGGCTCACCAAGACGAAGCACATCCTCGGCAATCAACTGAAACTGAGCGCCGATCGTCCCCGGCGCTGCCGGCTTGACCCGGCACGTGCGCCGCGACCCATCAGCGCCGAGCACTTCGAATACGATCGCTCGCCGCTCTCTACTCCGCACGACGCGATTGATGGAAGCGGCCGTGGGATTCGGCACGCCGCCCGCCGTGAGCACGCGATCGCCCATCTTGATGCCGGCCTGGTCCGCCGGACAGCCGGGCCGAACCTCACCAAACAGCGCCTTGGGGCCGTCCTCGGTGATGATCGCGGGATCCATGGGCCGCACCACCGCGGCCATCGTGCCCCGCCCCTTCTTGTCGCGTTTGGGTCGCACAAACCCACGCAGAATCGTCCCATCCGATTTTCGAACGGTAAACGCAATGTCGACTTCGGCCTGATCACGAATGCTTGACGCCACGGCCAGCAGGCTGGGATGGGATTGATCGTCCCATGCCAGTATGGTGTCGTTCTCGGCCAGACCGGCCAGTTCGGCCCGACTACCGGGGTAGACCTGAAAAAACCGGAACAACGGCCTGAGCCCGAGTACGCTTGCCGTACCACGATCCGACGGGTCGCTGGGATAGAGCGACAGCAGCGGCGGAATGCTGATCCGAACGCGCCGGGGCGCTGCGTCGGGGGCTTGGGGATCGGGACGATCTACAATGATGTTGCTGTAGGTGTAACCCAGCATGGTCAGGAGCTGGTTGACGTTGTCATCAGTCACCGCCAGCCCATCCACCTCGACAATCCGGTCGCCGACGTGGGGATTGGTCTCCACCGTCTCATCAATCTGCGGCGCCACCGCGACGATCTCCGACGTATGCCCGGAACTGATGCCGATCATCAGTCGGCTGCCGCCGCGGGCTCCCTCCGGCCGGCGCTGCTCTGGCGTTACAAGAACCTTATGGCGCGTTTGCCCGTCGCGCTCGACCACGAACTCAATCGGTTCGTGCGGCGGGGCGAGCATGATGCCCATGGTTACATCGTCAAACGTCAGGACGCGCGTACCGTTGATTTCCTTGATAACGTCGCCTTGCAGCATCCCCCCCTGCTCTGCGGGACTGTCCGCCTCGATGACAGCCACGCGCGGTGCGTGGCCTTCCTTGCCCACCATAAAGACGATCATAAACAGCAGGCATGCAAAGAGGATGTTCATGATGACGCCGGCGGAAACAATGGCCATGCGATGACCCACCGGCTTGTTGATAAACGATCGCGGATCGTCTACGAATTTGAGCTCCTCCGACTTGTCGTCGAAGTCTTCCTGACCAAGCATCTTGACGTAGCCGCCCAAGGGTAGGGCGTTGAAGGAATAGCGCGTCTCCCCTCGTGTGAAGCCACAAAGCTCTTTGCCGAACCCGACGGCGAATCGCTCCACGCGCACCCCGGCCCACTTCGCGACCATGAAGTGCCCCAGTTCATGGACGAAGACGATGACGGAAAACCCGAAGATCATGACCAGGTAAGGCCAGACCGAGTCCCATACTCCGGCAACCGCCGACATCACGTCGGCCGCCCCCAGACTCCCACCGGAAAAATGTGCTAGCAAGTCGTGCATCGAGCTACCTCTTGTCTGGCCCGGCGATCGGCGTCAAACAGCGCACCGAGCTCGGGAGATTCAATCCAATCATGTTGTGAAAGGGCGTTTTCCACAAGACGAACAATGTCGGGATACGTAATCAGTCCGTCGCGAAAAAGCGCTACGGCCGCTTCGTTGGCCGCGTTGAGCACCGCGCCGGCGGTCCCGCCACGCCGGGCCGCTTCCAGCCCCAGCCGGATCGCAGGAAAACGCACCACGTCCGGCGGCTCCAGATTCAATTGCAACGCCCGTGTCCAATCCAATCGTGTCGACCGCCCCGGCATACGCCGCGGATAGGTCAGCGCGTATTGAATCGGCGTCTTCATGTCCGGAGCACCGAGCTGCGCGATCATAGAACCGTCTCGGAACTCCACCCACGAATGTATGATCGACTCCGGATGGATGACGACGTGAATCTGCTCCGCCCGCAAGTCGAACAGCCACCGCGCCTCCACAATTTCCAGCGCCTTGTTCATCATCGTGGCCGAATCGATCGTGATTTTCGGACCCATATCCCACGTCGGATGCTTCAGTGCGTCTTCCAACGTGACCCCCTCCATCGCCTCGGCATCCAGCGTGCGAAAGGGCCCGCCGGACGCCGTCAAGTAGACTCCGGCAACCTCGTCGGACCGCCCGGCATGAAGCGCCTGAAAGATAGCCGAATGTTCGCTGTCTACCGGGATGATCGTCGCGCCATGTTCGGCGGCGGTTGCCATGAGCAGCCCGCCGGCCACGACAAGCGATTCCTTGTTGGCCAGCGCAATGCGACGACCCAACTCGGCCGCACGCAACGTCGCGTGAATGCCATCCGTACCGACGATGGCCGTGACCACACAGTCGCAATCAACCGAATCGACCAGCGCGGTCAGCGAATCCGGGCCTTGCAGAAGCTTGGCCTTGGACGCGATGCGCCGGCCGGCCGCACCGCCGCATTCGCCGTCGCGGATGGCCACCGCCTCGGGGTGAAAACCTTCGACCTGATCGGCCAGCATCTCCCAGTTCGACCCAGCCGCCAAGCCCACGACCGACCACCCGTCCGCCAGCCCATCCAATACGGAAAGCGTGTTCCGTCCGACCGACCCGGTCGATCCCAATACAATGACGCGTTGTTTCATGGGCGGCGAATAAATCCGCAGTAGCGGTGCAAACCAAGCCAAAACGAAGTATCGGACGCAAATAATAGGAGCGATCGACCGCCGGGACAAGCGTCGGGGCCATGGTTGCACGCAACCGCCGAAATACGCTATGATCGCAGCGAACCAAGGGGTCTTTTGCGGGCTCGGGCGTCCTTCGATGCCAAGAGTCTCTTCGCGGCCAACGTCTCCGGAAATAGTCGTGCATTTCGCGGACACCGTCAGGAGTTTAAAGATGATGAAGCGGTTTCCCGGCATGATGGGCGTTTTCTTTCTGGCCGGCGGGCTGCCGGCTGCGCTGCCCGCCGTTTCCCAAGCCGGCGGCTTGCAAGGTAGCTGGTCGCAGCTTGCCCCCTACCCCACGAACATCACCAACAACGCGGTCACCAGCGTTTGCCAGGGTGGGTCGTGTACGATCTACAGCTTCATGGGTATGACCCAGCCGAACAATACAGCCAGCGTAACCGCGGCATCGTACAAGCTCGAATCGCCGGGGACCGGGCCTTGGATTCAAATCGCCGATGCCCCCCTGCTCAACGGCAAAGCCAAGATCGCCGCCTCAGCGGTCGTCTGCGGCGGCAACATCTACTTGCTCGGCGGCTACACGATCGGCGGGCCGGAAGTGACCGAGCCACGGCTGTTCCGCTATGACAACGCCACGGACACCTACATCCAGCTTGCCGACGTGCCCACTGAGGTGGATGACACGGTCACGGCGGTCTATCAGGATCGATACATCTACCTGATGAGCGGCTGGCACGGGCCGATCAATTCCAATACACAGGCGGTCCAAGTCTACGACACGCAGACCGACACCTGGCAACAGGCGACGCCGATTCCTGTGGCCGGGCGATTCGGACACACCGGCGGCGCCGTCGGCGACCGGCTCGTGTTCATCGACGGCTCGATCGCAGCAGGGCAGTTTCCCATCGTGCATACCACGGTTGTCGGAACCATCGACCCCGCAGACGTGGCGGCAATCAACTGGACCATCCCCGCGCCGAGCCCGTTTTCGCAAACGTATCGGGCGGCCGGCTCCCAGGGCACGCAACCCTGCGATCGGGTGATCTTCGTCGGCGGCACCAACAACCCCTACAACTTCAACGGCACCGGCTACAACGGCCAGCCCGCCAACCCCCTCGATCAAGTGATGACCTACGACCCCGTCGCCGATGCCTGGTCGCTGGTGGACGATTCCTTCGGCGTCGCGCACGGCCCCACGATGGACCATCGCGGCCTGGTCTACTTCAACGGCGCCTGGGTCACCGTCGGCGGCATGAGAGGTCCGAACATCCCGACCAACGCCGTCAACGCCTTGACCATCGACGGCCTCTGCGCAAGCGCGGCAATCCCCACGACGTCGGAATGGGGCGTCGTCATCATGGTATTGCTGATGTTGGTCGTCGCGGGCAGAACGGTGCTGCACCCGCGGCACAATTAGCGAACCGGATCAGCCTTGCGTGCCGAGGCGGGTTTTCAGTTCGTGCTTGATCCGCCGCATAATGGAATCCTTGTCGAGCGAATCGACAATGCTTTGGATGACCCGCTTCGGGCCGCTCGGGCCCCACGATGCGCCGTTGCGAAGATACACCTTGATGGCCTCGCCGATGACGCGGGAGGAATACCCGGCCGCAAAGGCTTGGATCGGCGCGACGGCCGCGTACGCCGCCACGCCCGCTCCCCCGGTAAACAGCGAACTGGCCGCGAAGAAACTCTTGGCCAGGCCCACCAGAAAATGCGTCCCCACTTCCGTCGCGGTAAACAACCCGGCCATGCGCCCAATCTCCACGACGAGCTTGCCGATGCCGACGCGGGTCATAGAGATGCCATAGAGCCGGGAAAGGGCAAAGACCATGGCGATGTCCGTGCCGATGCCGCCGGCCACGTCGGCCACCGCGACCGGATTGCATGCCACGGCGATGGCCTTGGCGATCGTAAACCTCCAGATAAGGTGATCGGCCTGATCGTCGCGGATCGCTACGCGCCGTTCGATAATCCGCTCGTTGAGGTCGTCCACAAAAAGCATCGTGTTCAGCGCGGCCAGCGCGTGGCCTTCACGTTCCAAAACCTCGAGGATTTTGAGCTTCAAATCCGCGACCTGCGGCTCGGGTTGATGCCACTGATGCTGCGTGGTTCCGTCGGCTTGGCGCACGATCACGCGGACCGCTTTCGGCTTCCCGGCCGCCAGGACGACATCCTCCGGCTTGACCAACTCCTTAACGCGCTCGTCGCAAATCGCCTGATAAATCTTGTCACGATCCTGCTCGGGGTACAGATCGATCATGTTGAAGACCACGATGATCGGTTTCTTCGCCCCGCGCAGCTCCGACAGCGCTTCTTGCTCGGGTCGAAGCATGTCGCCCGACACGACGAACAGCAACAGATCCGCACGCCGGGCGATCTGGCGGGCCATCCTCGATCGGGCTTCGCCGTCGATCTCATTCAGGCCTGGCGTATCGATCAGTTCGATTCCACCGCCCGTCGTTCCGTCCTGCCGAAACGACCACGACCCGACACGTCCGCCATCGGCTTCCTCCGGATTCCAAGTGGCCGAGGCGTGGCCCTGCGTCGTGCCGTGCGTCGCGCCGATCTCGAAGACGTCTTGGCCGAGCAGCGCGTTGAGCAACGCGGATTTGCCGCGCGAGACCATCCCGAAAACCGCGATGTGGATGACGCCGCAATCCAGCTTGGCCATCATGGCCTCGACCTCTTCGATCTCCCGCTCGAAGGCCGCGCGATCGGCTCCCTCAAGATCAAACTGACCCATCACCGCGCTGAGACTCGTACGCGCCTGATCGAGCACCAACTCATGCGGCGTAAACAGCGCGTCATCGGGCGTGGGCCGATCGGATGAGGGCATCTCAGGCATCTCGCGTCTCCGACGAGCTCGCAACAAGCCGCCCCGCCGCCTCCTTGATAAACGCCCTCACAAATTCACCTTTCTTTTCGAGATCAAAATGCCTTTCGATCGCCCCCTGCACACCGCCCTCGCCCCAATCCTGATTGCCCGCGAAGTAGTCGATGAATGCCAGACCGCTGACCCTGGTGAGGTACGCCCCGCTCACGGCTTCAATCGTGCCGCCGGCCACAAACCCCACCACCGACGCCTTGAGCGCCTTGCCCAGAATCTCCGTCGCCAGCGATACCACGCCCAGCTTCATCATCACCTGCCCCAACTCGCGCGCCAGCTTCTTGGCATCGCCCAGCCCCAGTTCCACGCCGAACAGCGACGCAATCTCCGACACCATTTGGTAGTTGATGGCCGCCGCCGCCAACGCGCCCAGGCCGGGAACGGGATTGACGAACAGCACACCGGCCGTGGTCCATTGGAATCGCGTGACAACCGCTCGGGCGTTTTCACGGCGTGCCGCGTCCATGACATCGCGGGCCTTTTGAGAAACCCGCCGCGCCCGCAGGAGAATCGTATTGGCCAGCAAATGCCGCCCTTCCCGGCGCAATATGGCGTCGATCCGATCGGCCAGCGTACCGACGTCGGGTTTGGGCTGATGCGTTTCGCCCGACCCACCGCCACCGCCCGCGTCGACAAGCGCCACCGGCGCCGGATCGGCCGCGACCACCACCACGTCTTCCGGTCGCACGAGATTCGCCAGACGCTCGCCCAGACGCTTCCGGATCGCGGCTACGTCCTCCGGCGGAAACAGGTCCCGCTTGTTGAGCACGACGAGCACGCGCTTGCCGATGCCCAGCAGCGACGCCATCGGTTTGAATTCGATGTCGCGCAAATCCTGATCCACGACGAACAGCAGCAGATCAGCCTCCGATGCCAGAGCACGGGCACGTTCCTCGCGCATCGCGCCGGCGGCGCCCTCTTCCGAAAGGCCGGGCGTGTCGATCAGCGTCAGCCCGCCGTCATCGAAGCCATCGACCCCGTACGCATGTTCCGCCGCCCCCTTCGTCGTACCGGTGATCGGGTCCGTCGCACCTACCCGACCACCGAGCAGCGCGTTGATGATGGACGTTTTGCCCGCCGAGGTCGTGCCGAACACGACGATCGTGTATTGGCGCGTCGTGAAATCGTGTTGCACGCGGTCCAGCTCCGCACCCAACGCCTGCCGCGCGATCTCATCGCCGACCAGCTCGAGTTGCCGCCGGGCGGCACTGAGGCTTTGATCCGCGGCCTGCTCCGGGTGCTTGGCGATCGCCGGCCGGCTGCGCGCAACGCGCGACGCGCGGGAATACTTCCACAATATCCGCAAGCCCGTCAGCATCAGCGCCAGCAGCAATCCGACGACGGCCACGACGGCCATCGCCGCCAACCATTGCGAAACCCCCGCGATGCGATCGTACAGCTCACTCAGCGAAGAGAGCACCCAACCCAGCAGGGCCAGGGAAATCAGCGCGAGGATGATGCCCCCAAGAACGCCGGAACCTGATTCATGAGCTCGCGTTTTCATCGTCACGAAAGCGTACTCCAACCACGGTTACGCGACAATTCGGAATGGTTTGCCGGTTATTCTGGAAAGTTGGGTAACGCAACGCGCCGTCGCGCCGCTACCTCGCGGAGACGGCGATGATCAGCACATCGCCGCCGGGCAATTGCCAGCCGCCCAACAACTGATACTTGCCCGGGCGCAGCGCGACCGTCGTGGCCAACTTCTTGACGTAGGCCTTGTTTTTGTGTTGCAGCACGACAATTTTGAGTTTGATCCTGCCGCCTTCGGAGCCGGCCGGTGTGATCGTGGCGCGGTATCCCTTGACGAGATCAAACGCGGTCGCCTTGCCGCCCCCCAGCGGTTTCGCCGACTTATTGACCAGCCGGTAGCCGGTGAAATTGAAGCTCTTCTTCAGCGCTTTGGCCAACGGTCTTAGCTGTTTGGAAATCTCATGGCCGCCGTGCGTAGCGCGAATCGCCCAAACCGATACCGTCGGCGCTGCGGTCGCCCGGCCCGCACCGGCCCATCCCTGCGCTACCGGCAACGCCGCGAACAACAAGACTGCAAGGGACATGATCCGATTCATGAATCCAACCGCCCCAACCCCCTACCAACCGTCAACACCGCAACAAGCAACAGAGCCGCGGGCTTTAGCCCGCGCGGCTCCCGACCCCCGAAACATCCCGTCGGCATCACGACGTCTCGTCCATAACCCATAC
>JBHHUB010000093.1:0-15304 GCA_046753625.1 Phycisphaerae bacterium
GGAATTGCTCCAGCGAAGCGAGTTGTCCTTCCTGAATCGCGATACGAATGCCGCGTTCCTGCTCGCATTCCTTCCAGTAATCCGTGCGATCCGATCCGATGGTCTTGTCGATTCTGTAGTAGTGGAGCCCCTGGCGGCGCGGCAGCGTGCCGGCCGGCACCGACTTGACATCAAAACGCAGGCCGCGAACGGCGATGTTGGCGATCTTCGGAGCCCGGGTCGGCGAAGCCAGTTTGAAATTCAAGCGGCTCTGAATAAACCGCTGCACCTCGTGAACATCCATATCGTCGGAGCGAAGGCCGAGGAACATTTCCAGGTTGTCGTCGATCCACGATCGGTCAAGGTCCACACCCAACCCCTCGCGACCTTGGGCGTCTTTCTTGCGCTCAAAGGTCCGTTCGATGTAGGCTCCGGGACGCATGGCCTCGAGCAGAATCTCGATGCGACGCTTGATCTGATCAAACGTTTCCCCGGGCTGATCGTGGTTGTACGGCGGAAGTGGACCGGGCACCAACTCGTCATGGAAGACGGCAAGGTGGCCGATCAATCGGCCCAACAGCACGAACACGTCGTACGGATGGAGTACCGGGCACTGCTGGATCGCCCGCAAATGCGCCCGCGATTCGTTGAGCGTGTGCAGTTTAAGCAGATGCTCCATATTGGACGCGACGCCGTCGGTAAACAGCATCCGGTGTTCCCGGGCCTCTCGGGCCAGCACTTCATTCTTGGCTTCAATCTGATCGGCCAGGGAATTGATCATCGCGCTCAAACCGGCGTCGGCCTGAATCGCCAGGACCGGCCCGGCCCCCAGGGCGTCCATTTCCGGAAGCGCACCGGGACGATCCGTCCGCCGAATCCGTCCGAGCGGGACCGTCTCATAGCCTGTTGTGTCCTCGCCGGCCGTGAACAGACGCCCGCGCATGTGGCGAACATAGACACTTTGGGGATTCTGGCCGGTGTTTTCATCGCGGCGCATGAGCGTGAAGGGCTCGTATCGCGGCGTGCCTTGGACGTGCTCCGGCTCTTGCAGCGATACCGCGTTGGCGCGAACCTCCTGCATTTGCGGAATGCCGAAGACCAGATCGACCTGGCCGTGACCGGCCTCGAGGGCGTCTTGGAAATTCAGCGGAGCCACCTTGGTGTTTTCCGGAATCTGAACCCAAGTCCCGTCTTTCATGCGGACGCGACAGGCATCAATCCGGAGCGTGAAGTTCTCAAGAGGCTCTTGCGCCACTTGGAGTTCGAGAAACCCCCAGGCGAACGGGCGAATGCTATCCAACCCGGTGCGGATGACCGTCTCAAGCCAACGCTGTGAGGTCTGGAGGTGGTGTGGCCGGAGGAACATGCCTTCCGACCAATGTACTTCGGTCCATAGGTTCATCCGGTTCGATCTCCGGTAGGAGGAATTCCGCTCGTGCCGCAGGCCGCCTCTACCGGGGCGGTGCGTGCGTACTGCTGAGCAAGCGTCTCATGTCGGCTACCGCGTCCTTTCCATTGGGGCGATGGCTATTCCTCGTTGTAGCCCTCACCATAGAGTTTGCGCTCGCTTAATCTCTTGATGTACTGCCCCATATGCCGTTTGGACTTCGGGTCGTCCAGGACGCCGATCTTGACCTCCAGGCCTGCCTTGAACGCTCCCGGTGGGTCAAAACGGACCGGCGGCACCGGCAAGACGCCGTTGCGATCGGTGAATTTGGGAAACACGAAAATCACGGACTTACGATCGTGGATGTTTCCGGGAAACGAAAAGGAAACCTTCACCGGCTTCCTTCCGTCGTCCAACGCGCCGCGCAGGCTGCTGCGCAGCGTCTTGCCGGGCATCGCATCGTCGTCTGAGAGCATGAAGATATGCTTGCTGGGCAGTTGGAAGGTGTTGGCGTTTTCGTCGTGGCCCATGGGGCGGCGCTCGTACCACTCCTTGCACGTAATGGTGGAATCCGGCGCGAGCCGGGCGTTGCGGTCATCCTTGAGGTCGGACGCCGTGACACACACGATGTCCACATGCAACGGATCGCCTTCCCATTCGTCCGGGTTTTCCCGGTACATGTACATGGCGTTGTTGACTCGATCATCCTGATGGATGGTCAAGACCCGCTGGCATCCCAACCCCGACCATGGCGCCAGCATCAGCAGAGCCGCCAGATACGTTGCGGCAGGTCGCCGCGTCGACCGCCCGGACCGTTCCCGTTCGCACCGATTCTGATCGTCATGGTTTGCCATGGCTTGGCTCCTTTGTATGGGGTTCGTGGCGGTCAACCACCGCGTCCGAAGGCGTCCGCCAGCTTGGTGCCGCGTATCTCCCGCATATGCTGCATGAACAATTCATGCCCGTCGTCCCGCACGAAATCTTTGAGCTTGCGGTTCGGATCGCCGCCGAACCCGTTTTCACCGCGGATAAACGTCTCCAACTCGAAGGCGATGGACTCGATCGCGCTGTCGCAGCCGAACATCGCCGCGTGGGTCCACTCGAAAAGGTACCGCAAACGTCCTTTGAGTACACCCACCGGGCGACCGCCGACCGGAGCGATCGTACGGTGCACGACCTTTAAGAGGTCATCCCCCTTGGCATACGCCTCCCACGGGACGCGGACCGAGGGGAAGTGCTTGGTGTAACGCGTCAGGAAGGGTCGCATGGCTCGGTCAAAACGGTCGAGGAAATGAGCCAGCTCCACAAACGACGCGATCAGTCGCTCCGCCGACTGTTGCGTGGGCGGAACGTGCCCATCCGCCACGGGTGGCTTCGCAGCAGCCAGCGGCTCCCACAGTTTGGCCAACAAGGCGTCGCCCCCCGCGGAAGCCGATGCTTTGGATTCCCGCAACCTCTCGTCCAACTGGGCCAGTTCCTGGTTCTTGTCCGCCCGAAGAGCTTCGTTTTGCGCGCGAACGGACTCGAGTTCCCGGATGAGCTCGTTCTTCTGGCATTCGAGTTCGTCGACCCGCGATCGGTCCTGACCGGCCTGTTCAGCTCGTTGGCTCTTGAGCGTAAGTTCTTCAATCGTCACTTCCGATCGATGCAGCGCGTTGTTCTTGGCGACGATTTCGGCCCGTACGTCCTCGAGTTCCTTCCGCATGGCATCCGACCGAGCCCGCTCCTTGTCCAGATCCTGCTTGCGCTGCTCGCTGCGGGTGCGCTCGTCATCCAGCTGTTTTCGCGATAGATCGAGGTCGTCGCGGGCCGTCTTGAGTTCGTCCACCGCCCGCGCACGCTCGAAATCCAGGGCAGCGATTTTTTCTTTGAGCGCCTTGACCTGCTCGGCGGGGACGCGGCCCGTTCCGTCGGAAGATGCGCTGCGGTCGGCCAGCCCCGCAAGCAGATCCGCCAGCAGACGGTAACGTTGCGTCTCATCCACACCCATCAGAGCCGCGTTCAGCGACCCCATCAGCGCGGAGGTATTCTCATTTACGCCCGTTTCATGACCGTTCATGTGAATGACATCTTTCGCATTCCATTCCGACTTCCGCGCGAAAATGGGCAACGCCCGGGCCGCCTGAACACGAATCACCCCGGCGCGAAACTAAAGCGCTCCTGCAAAGAGGTGGATAATATATGGGGCACACGCGATTATGTCGACGAAACTCTTTTTGCCTGGACGCTGTAAGAATCTTCGCGAGCGATTATAACCTATCGTGCCCCGAACGGCGAGCGGCGCGGCGGGGAAGGCTGAAGAACCCAGATGGTCCGGTCTGCCACGAATGAATGCTGCAAAATGCCGTGTCATACTCAAACCCTCCGATTTAACGCCCGAGCAGTGCGCGCAGTTGCGCGAGCGGCTCCAGTCGGCCGTCCTCTGGCAGCAGGAGCTGGCCGGCAAATCCCCGCACGTCCTCCAATTCGAAGGTGACCTTCAGGAATCCGACACCGCTTTCTTGATCGCCCACGAGCCGGCGGATGCCGCTTGGGATGCGGTCGCGCTGTTCGATTCCAAATCTCCTGAGATTGACGATCCGAAGAGCCTGGTGCGGCTCGCCGCCGCGCTCCTCGATGCCTTGAAGTACGCGCACGGCGGATCGAATCCCCAGCTCCGCGCCCATGGCGGGCTCTGCCCCGGCGTGCTCCTGATTTCGCCCGACGGCGTGGAAAAGACCACGGACTTCGGATTCGCTCGCGCCTTTTGCGGTGCGGCCGGGTACGAGGCGTACCTCAATCTTGCGATTGGCCCGAACCCCGCATTGGCCCAAGCCCACAACGCCACCGGCGTGTGGGAGGTGCTCTCAACCGATGAGTTCGAGCGGGAGGATCGACTCTGTGCGTTCGTCGATCCGGAGAAGTACGGCACGGCCACCTTCGAAGGCTTCGAACCCGGCTCGGACATCATCGCGGCCGGGTTCATCCTGCACCTGATCGCCGAGCATCGCCACCCCTACCTCCTTGACCCCGAAGCGCATCGGCTGGTGGAACTCGCCGAGATCATGTCCATGACGCGCTACAACGGCGCCCGCAGGAAAGACCTCCGTGAATCGAGTGAGCCCGCGATTGTCGCGTGGTGCGACCTGGTCGCCAAGATGCTGGAACGGATACCGGCCAATCGACCCGCCGCCGCCGAGGGCGCCGCCGCGCTGGCCGAATATGTTCCGCGCGTCGACCAAGGCGAGATCCTTCGGCGAAAAGTCGAAAAAGTCCGAACCCTTGCGGAGCAAGGCGTCTGGCAAGAGCTCCGTGCGGCGCTTGTGGGGATTCCGGATAACGAAGCCGCCCCGGACGATGTGCGAGAAGAGGCACGAGCCCTCCTCCAACTCGCCGACGCCAACGTACTGCTGGATCGTGCCATCGACGTTTTGAAGACGGAGCAATGGCCCCAGGCCAAGGAGCCGCTGGACCAGGTTCTTGCGCTGCCGGCGCTCCCCCAAGCGGTGGCCGATCGCGCGCGAAAGGCTTCCGGGCTCCTGGAGCACAATTCGGGGATACGCGATCGACTTGACGCGATCCGATCCCGAATCCAATCCGCATCCAAGGATGATCCTGAGGCCGCCCGCGATGCCCTTGAAGAAGTTGTCACTCAAGCTCAGGCACTCGCGACCAACGAAGACACATTCCCTTTATTGAAGGAGTCCGTGCAACGATTGGCTGACGAGGCCGGTGAGCAACTCGAATCGCTCCAAGCGGAAATCGAGCGGATCGAGGCGGAGCGCCGCGAGGAAGAGGCCAAGCGGGAGCGGCAGCGCGAGGCGGCAAGAAAGCAAGCGCAAGCCTGGTGCGACCTACTCGAAGCATCGCTGGCTGCGGAAAAATGGGAAGCGCTGGCCGACCAACTCGAACACAAGCCGTCCATCGATCCGTGGCCGGAACCCATCGACACACGCGCGAGCGAAATCGCAGCAGCCCTGGCGGCGCACCTCGCAGAGGAAGAGCGCAAGGCCGCCGAAAAGGCGGATCGCCAGGTCGCCCTGAAGTGGATCGGCCCCGTCCAAGACGCCGCCGGGCGCGAAGCCTGGGACGACGTTGAACGACAGCTTGAGGCCAAGCCGGACTTGCGATTTTTTCCCGAAGACGTGGCAGCGCAAGGTCGGGAGCTGCACAATCGCCTGACCAAATACCGAAAGCAAGAGCGGGATCGACTCCAAGCCGAGGAATACGTCAAGCGCCTCACCGGACTGATAGACCGGGAAAGCTGGGTTGAGGCGGCCGACCTGTTGGGCCATCGCCCCACCCTTGAATTCTGGCCTGAAGCTTCCCTTTCAGAGGAGACCAGACATCGGGAGCAGGTAGAAGCTCATCTTGAGGCGATCGAGCTACAAAAACGGCAAACCGCGGCTTGGTTGGAATCGGCCGAAGCCGCCCGCCGTGCAAATCGTCTCGCAGAGGCGATCCAGACACTCCAAAGCCCTCCGCTGGACAGGAGCCGACTTCCCGCGGAGGCTCAAAGCCGAGCCACCGAACTCCTCAAGGAGTGCCAAGAAGCGCTCGCTGAGCAGCGCAAGCAGGAGCTGAAGGCCAGGACTCAGGCGATCCAGGACACCGTCGCGAGGTTCTTGACGAGTTCTGTTGCGCAATCTTTGGACTCGTTCGTCCAGTCGACCGGCTTGGATTTGAGCGTAGGCGGCCCAGTTTTTGACGATCCCGATACACCAGTGGCCGGGCGGGTTTCCGCCGAGATTTCGCTAAAAACCGATACCGACGAATCCGAAGCCGGGCCCGTTTCGGTCACCCTGCCGTTCGCGTTCGACAAGGATACCCCGGAGCTGATCGATGAGTCGACGCAGCGCGACGTGTTGGTGCAAGGCGTGGCCCGGTTGATCGGCGACCGACAGCTAGCCGCGCTGCCCTTGGTCATCGACGGGCTGCAGAAGGGCGTCTTTCCCAAAGCGGAATTGGTGGCTCATTTCGACCCGCCCTCCGCCGACGTCTCCGCAACGTTGCACCTGATGGGACGTGAATCGGAGAACGGCACACTCACGGCCGCGCTGTGCTGGGATAGCAAAGGGCTGCGTTGGGGGTTCGACGACGCAGCTTCGGTAGCGTCCGGCGTGTTGCAGGAAGCGGCCAAATCCATGCAGACGGCGTTGCCGCAACAGCTACTCACGTCCTTCCCGGAACTCAAGGCTTATGAGTCAAGGGTGACATTTGATGCCGTACCCGGCGAACTCGGGCCGGTGGCGCAGATGCCCGAGGTCTTACCACTCCGCGCAAGGCTGTCGCTCCGGAATGACGACGGTGTGGTCGGTTCACCCATTGCCGATGTCGCGCTCCCCCTGCGCATCGCGGGCACCATTCCGGACGATTTCGACGCGAAACCTCTGGTTGCTGCGCTGAACAAAAGGGTCGTAGCGGCCCAAGCGTCGGTGCGTGAGGAGATGCTGACGGACCTCAAACGCCGCGTTAGTGAGGCGGATGCGAAAGCCAAAGTCTGGACGACGCCGGCAAAAATCATCGAGCCGACCGGAGCCATCACGTTCGAACTGGGCCGCAAGAAGAGGAAACCTATCGCGCGATTGCAGGGCAAGTGGCAAACGGATGATTTTCGCTACGTCCTGGATGAACCCTACGACAACGCAATCGCCAGGCTGAAGGATGCCGCGAAGTCCGGACCGAAGAAACCGGGCATGGCGCTGGTTGGGATTCTGGTTGCAGTCCTTGGTGCCGGGGGTTACTTCGGCAGCACGCTGATCAACAGCAGACGCCCGGCTCCGCCGGACCTGAATGAAAACGTGAACGCCAGCCAGCCGGACAACCCGACCTTCGACACGTACCTTGCCGAGACTGCCGCAAGGAACGTGATGAAGCAATGCCGGCTGCTCAAGAACGCCGGCGTATCGGAGCTGATCACCAGTCAGATGGCTTCCAACGGTGACTCCGCCACGCTGACCTGCACTATTCCCGGCTTGGCGGAGCCATCCCTCACCGTTCCGCTCAGGCTCAAGCAGAAGAACGGGACCAACTGGGTCTTGCCGACGGAGGCTGAGGCTGAGTTGAAAACGCGGGTTGACAGCCTCTGCGCCCTGTCGGCCATCGGTAATGAAGCGCTGCAACAGGTGCGCGACGCACTGCTTGAGTCGGGCGATTGGGCGGCCCTTTCGCCGTTCCTGGATCCCAGCGCCCTGTCGTATGACCTGGACGCCACGAAGCAGACCATCTGGCGTCACGACCAAGACATGAACCGATGGACCCGGTTGGTTCCAGGCTACTTTCGCGCAGGCCGCGAAGGGGACCGGCTCGTTGACTTCGACACCCAATGGCACATACAAGACGGCGAGCTATCGAGATCGACCGACGACCAAGCAGCCCGAGACAATCTGAAAGCCGCAATCAGCAGGCGCCTTCAAGAGTTGCAAGCGCAGTCTTCGGACGCGCTACGTCGTGAGCTGGCCAAGACAATCGACAACGGTCATGTTGCCGAGCTGCCGGACCTGATATCGCTTCGAACGGACCTCGGCCTTCACGTTTCAGTGGCGGACACGGTCGCACGCACCTTCAGGGCGGCCTGGAATCGCAGTACCCTTCGATTCGATCCGGAAGCATCCTGGAAGACGCGTGCTCGTTTTGCGGCCGCGGCATCGGCCGCACTCGCCCTGGTCAACGAAGACGAGAACGGAAACCGCGCGTTAAGTGAGGCAAATTGGCTTAACTACGCAGACAAGCGTCTGGTTGAGCAGCAGCCGCCTGAAACGGGGCTGGGCTGGCGGCTCATGGTAGCTGCGCTGTGGTCGAAGCAGGTGCTCGACCCGGTCGATGTGCGTGACCTTCCCGACGACCAACGTCTGGTGGTAACGGTGCCGTTGGAGCAACCCGCCGAGATGGATGCTGCGTCCCTGGCCGCGCTGATCGCCAAGTCGAAACCCAAGTACTGGCCGATCGCGGAAGCCTACGCTGTTGTTCGATCCGACGCCTTCTTCACGCGCAACGAGATGTTCGAGGACTCGTTCGCCCGCGCACTCGGGCTGGTGTCGGGCGATCTTCCCCATTGCGCCGTGTCGATGACGCTGCACGACGAGCGCCCTTTGCTGACGCGGGATCCGGCGGGATTGATCCAGGGGGCGGCCCTTCCTCTGGATGCCTGGTGGAGCGCGGTCGCCGCGCCGGACGGCCTGCCGCTTGAAGCTATTCGGGCGGGCATCGAAGCGTTGAACGAGAAGTTTCCGCTGATCCTTACGCTGGGCATCGATAGCGACGGCGAACTGACCGCGGAATGGGACCAGGAGGATATGACGGCATTGGGCGCGTCGCTGCCGAAAATGCGAGCGTTGGAGGCGGTCCTCGCCGATCTGCCGGCTCGTGCGGCCTTGGAATCGGAGTTCCTCGGCAAGCTCGAAGAAGGTGGAGGTGGGGGAGCCGTTGGCAAGAAAGTGGAGCTTGATTCAGCCGAAGCCTTGGAACTGCTCGGTAAAATCCGAGCCATTAAAGGCGTAGCCCCACCGGCAGAGCAAGATCTCCTCACCCTGTTCGAATCGCTTGAGAACGTGGGTTTGTTCGCCAAGCGAGGCGTCGTTCCGTCTTTGTTCGTCGAGTATTTCTGCGGACCGCAATACTGCTTCGCGATTGCCGGTGGGCTCATCGATGACAGCAACGACACCCCAGTCGTTCATGCGTATGCGCTCAAGCTCTGTCCGTCCACCAACCTGCTGGCCGCCAACGGCGGCAACCTGGGCAATCAATTGCTGGGCGCGATATGGACGTCATTCGCCGAAGTGCTGAGCCCGATGGGGCAGGTGTCCGACCCGAATCGGAGCCACCAGGTGGGCATCGTCCTGGGCATGGACAAGCCAATGGCCCTGCTCGACTTACCCAAACTACCGTTTGATAAGCAGGAGGGGTGATATCAGGATGTCAATGTGTTTCAGAAGAAATCGCAGGCGGAATTCTCCACACTGAGTGATTTTGATGGCCGGCTCAAGGATTTCAAGTGTGAATCGGTGCTCGTCGGGTACGTCGGGGCCGACGATGTTTGGCGCGCCGACCCGTCCGACGCTGGAGACAGCAGGCAATGGGCCTACGAAATCCTCTATACCGCCGCCGCCCCGTAACAGCCGGTTGAAAACGGGAGCTACCGGTATCTCGCCGGTGATTTTGCCCGCGCCGGCCCAACTGGACAGGCGATGCGGCGCGTTCTCGCCGGCTGGAAGCCGGCACCACACCCGAGCACCAATTCTTCTAGCAGGCTGCCCAACGATCTTCGGGGCAGGCCGAGTCCTTCTTGACACACCAGGTCTCCTGCTATGCAATACGGACTGGGCTGGCCGTATGCTGCCATGGCGCGCATCTGCGAGCCGATAGTCCCGGAGGCGAGGCGTCGGCGGTCAGGTCGCGATCATGTGCCACGGGCATTACCATAGGAGCCTTAAGCGGCAAAGTCATGCAAAAATCAAATCAACGATGGCAACGGTTTTTCGAGCTTATCGCAGTGGGGGCGGTGCTCCTGCAGACACAGTGCTCCGTCGACCCGGACCTGGCGTTGCGCACCGGCGTGTCGCTTGGGACGGATGCGGCGATATTCCTGTTGGAGAATCTGGTCCGCGGCGTCTAGCCGATGAGTTCGCGCGTTGTTCGGAAAGGTTCGGAAAGGTACGGTCGCTCATGAACAAAAAAACACCCAGCCGGCGCTGCGTCGCAGCCCTTCTGCTTGCCGGTGGTTGTCTGCTATCGGGTCCATGCGGGATAACGACGCTGCAGTTTCAAGACTTTGCGACATCCTCCTTGATCCGAACCGCTGTGATTACCGTTGCGAATCTGGTGGAGGCGGCGACGATCCAAGAAGCCCAGAACCCCGATGCGAATGCGCCGACGCCGTAAGATCGGGCCCGCAGGTCTTTCCGGGCCGTTGGTCCGAGTCACCGTTGGCCCCGCCGTCTGTGGGGGTCGCCGAGCCCGTCGTCGCGGAGGCGGGGGTTCGTAACCCGCGTCTCCTCTTGTCGTGCGGCGGTCGCGTCTTCCAGGATGTCGGGTTTTAGGAATTCCGTATGATCAAGCGCAACGCAGCCATCCTGATGCTTGCCTTCGGAATCGTTCCCTATACCGGTACGATTCCACAGACGTTGGCCCAGGAGATGCCGACCTCGGATGCGTCGGACACACTGGTCGACATCAACGAGGGCATTTACTATTACCTGTCCGGCGTCTCGCGCCGCAAAGAAGAGCCGTTGCAACATGCGATCGAGCTTTTTTCCGCAGCTTTGGCGCGGAACCCTCGCAACCAGGTCGCCCTCCTGTTTCGAGCGTTGTGCCACGGTCAGATCGGCTTGATTCGCCGGGAAGAGGGGAGCGTTTTCTACGGCAAGATTAAGGCGCGTGAAGACGCCACCACCTTCCTGAACCATCCTCCCGAAAAGCTGGAGCTCATGGCCAAGGTGGCCGAGCTGGAGTTGCGATTGAGTGATCCTGCGCTCCCGCCCGTCGAAAGGGTCGCGCTGTTGACGCACAAGAACGACATCAACCAACGGCTGGACAACGTAGCGGCGCTGCGAGATTTCGAGCGGCTGACGCTGGACGAGAAGGAGGCGGACAACGCCAAGAATCGCGCCGACTTGCAAGAGAAAGCGAAGGGGGAGCGCGAGGCGTATCGTCTGATGGTGGAAGATATCCAGCGTCTGGTGGACGTGCTGGACAGTCCCGAGGCCATGGTGCGATTGCTTGAAGTCGTCGCCAAGACGAAAATCGCGGGCTTGTTGGACCAAGAGGCCAAACGCGGTGAGGATTTGGAGGTGGCGCCGAAGGATCTCAGCGCTCCGCCGCCGCAACTCAGACGGGAGTCGGCCGATATTTTGGCCGAGGTGACTCGGACGCTCAAGCGTTTGCTGGACGACGATGTGACCCAAGGCCCGGACGTGGCCCGGACGAAATTCTTCTACGGAGTCATCCTTTACCGGCGGGGTGTTCCCCTGCAGGACAAAGAAGTTACGAGGTCCAAGAATGCCGCGCTGCTTCGCCGCGCGGAGGACGTCATGCGGGACGTAGCCAACGACGAGACGGTCGGCAGCACATGGCGAAGTTTCGCGGCGTTGTACCTGGGCCTCATCATTCCGTTTCGTGCCGCCGATGCCACATCCCTGGAGGATCGCGCGGCCCAATTGGATGAAGCGACCCAATGGCTGCAGCGTGCCGCTGAACTCGACGTCGCCAAGGATGAGCAGGGCAACCCCATCCAAGACGAAGACGGGAACTACAAGAGCAATTCCTTCTTCATTCCTACCCTCAAACGCCAGCAGGACGAAGCGATCGCCGGATACCGAACGATGGAGCGGGTGGCCATGCCCGACCTCAATGACATTTCGATTTCGTTCCACGCCGGCGCGCACCGCGACACCAATGTTATTCTCCTGGGCGGGCGTACCGATCTGCCGCGAGACATATCCCGCAAGGAAGACTACGGCTTTTCCACGGGGGTTTCGATCGGATACGCCAAGGATCTTTCAGACCGATTGACCCTCGGCGCCGAAGGGCGTGCGTCATCGATGTGGCACGCCGATGTGGATGAGTTCGACGAGCAAAACTACGGCGCAAGCTTGGCTTTGCAATATGAGCTGCTCGAACAGCGCGATGGGTTCGGACCCGTGCATTTTCGGCTTCAGTACGATTACGATTACACCCTTTTGGGACGCGAAGGGTTTCTCAATTCCAACCGCGTGACGCCGAATCTCCGCGCGTTCTGGGACAACCGTCGGGCCGAGACCAACCTCTATTTCACCTACGACATCCGCGATTATTTTGAACAGCTCGCCGACCGCCGCACGGATCGAACGGGGGAGTATTTTTCGATCGGGATCACCCAGAGCTACAAAACGATCGACATGACCAAGCTCTATCAGGCGTGGTCCTGGCAGCCCTGGGGCCATCACAATGACGATGCCTTTCGCCAGGAAGACCCCGACTATCCCAAGCGGTATCTGACACCCTTCGTCGGCTTCCAATATGCCTGGGACCAGACGACCGGCACGGAGTTCGACCAGAAGAGTTACCTCCTGGCGTTTGGGGCGATGATCCCGCTGCCCTGGGGCGTCGACATGCATGCTTCCGCCGATTTCGAGTGGCAGGAGTACCAAAACGGCAGCGTGATCGACTTCCACCGCCGCGCGCGGCGCGACTTGATTCAGCGATACCGATTGGAGTTCTCAAGGGTATTCGTCCTCCAAGAGGGGCAGGTGGAAAACCGTTATCGGCCCAAATTCGACCGGGTAACGATGACGTTGCGGGCGCATGCGTCGTGGACCCTCGACGACAGCAACGTAGTCGATCGGCTCGGCCAATCGATTTTTGAGTACGACCGAACTTTGTATGGAATCTCAGTGGCATTTACGGTAAACTGACCACCCGGTTCCTGACACGCTTCAATAAGGCGTTCTTTGATGAAATGCACGATGCTCGTCCGCAACAGTGTGGCCATTTTGGCCCTCGCCGGATGGTCTGCCGCATTCGCGTCCGGTGTCGAAGGACAAGGATGGGCCTTCGTCACCATGCAACACGGTGGTCGTGTCACCCGTGGTGCTGATGAGGCCGCTTTTCCCGATGCCTTGAGCAGCTTCGTTCGCCGCAGCAGCGGTGTCAAAGCCGGCAAGACCGTGGTCACGGATGCATCGGCGACCGCGGATCTCGCACTCCCGGCGTATCAGATGGCCGTGCGTCTCGGCCCGAGCTCGGAGCTGAAGCTGCTCGAGTTACCGGACGTAGACAGTGGAGGACCGGTGTCGCTACTATTGCGCAAGGGAACCGCATTGGTCGTCAGTCGCTCCTCGGCCAAGGTCGGACTGCGGCTTACGGCAGGGACGGGGGATCGCGTCGGTTCCATCGGATCGATGGGGGCGGCCGTGGCAGTGAACGTCGACGCCGAAGGCGTCGGTTTTGCCGTGGTTTCCGGCGTGGCCTACTTCGCCTTGGGCGCGCCTGCCGGTGCGTCGATCAGCGAGGGACAAGAGGTCTCGGCCGGACAGCAGATCGCAGTGGCACCTGGCGCCGCTCCGACTGCGGGTCTTCCGGATGCGCTATCCCGTTTGGCCGCGACGGCTCAGCGGGACCGCGAATCCTACCAGTTCGGATTGCGTGCCGGCAGGAAATGGGTCGCGAACGCCGAGCGGGGCGATTTAACGCCGGTACGTACGCCGGGTGGGGCGCCTCCCTCGGTTCTACCGGAGGTGGGGCTGAGCCCACAGTTGGCGTTCGATCAGGCCCGTACCGGGTCGGTCGTGCAAGCGCCCAGAACGGTACGTACGGCAACGCGCACGCAGGGGGGCAACCCTGTCCGGTCGTTGCTGAGCTCGGGCCTTCCCAGTGAAGTCGTGGTGGGTCGTCGGATTGTGACCGCGCGATTCTTGGGGATTCGGGGTGGCATTCGGATCAATCCGAATTTCGATCCGTTGATTAAGTTGGCGGGAAGACCGGGAAGATAGTCATCAACATGACCGCTAAGTAACGGAACGCTTGGCGGATCGCTGCACTTCGGCAAGGAAGCGTCTAACTTAATGCTATTTCAGCGTGCCTCCTTGTGGCGACGGCTGTTGGAGATCGAGAGAGAGGACTACTAGTCATGGCCCTTAAGAGATTCTGCTTTCTAAGCGCATGCACCGTATTGGCGGTGCCGTTGATCATGGGCGGTTGCCCGGAACCGACCACCGTTGTCCCAGGAGATTGTATCGAGACGGGCCAATGCTTGCCTGGACAGTCGTTGCCTGACGCGCCGCGCCCGCTTACGGCGGCCGTGTCGTCGAGTCGTCCGATCGTGATTCGCGGTGACGTGGCCGAGGGAACAGCGGTCATCAGCGTCATCAGTTCCGTCGACGCCCAGTTTGAATGGAGCGTGGAGGTGCCGTCCCGATTCACCTCGGCCGAGGACTTCCTGGCATTCTGCGCAGGTCCGGCCGATGCCTGCAATCCTCTCTCGGATGGCCTCAACACCGGAACGGAAGATTTCCTGCGCATCACGGAGATTCTCGACGATCCGGGCGCTCAGGGGAGCCGCGTGACGATTCGCGTGACGGTTACCGCCTTGGACGAGAACGGGGATCCGACCGGTGATCCCATCGAGCAATCCGTGGCTATAACCATCGAGCGCCGTGTGGCCGAGCTGGCCCTTTCGCTCACGCATCCCGCGCGGATCGCCCCGAGCGGGACGGTCACTATTTCCGCGCTGATCAGCGGCGGGAGTCCGTTTATCTACCAGGGTGGCGACGCGGAAGCGAATCAATGCCCGGGAAGCTCCTTCACATCGGTTGGTGAATCGGACACACTGCGGACGCTTCCACCACTTACCGCCGACGGAGCGCCGGAGGCCACCCTTTCGCCCGACAATCAGGTGCCGTTCTGTATTTCCGCGTTGGTTCGCGAGACCGACCTTGATGCCGATGACGATGGGATTGCGTTCGAGTTGGTCGACGGCTCCGCGCTGTTTGAAATCACCAACGATGGCAACACCCGGGTGAGTTTCAGCTACACCGCACCGGAGGCCCAGGGCTCGGTCGCGATCGATTTCGTAGTGACCGACGAGCGCGGCAATCAGATTACGCAGACGGCCTTGATTGACGTCGCTTCCGCCGATCAGCTCTTGATTTCCCAAGCATTGGCGGGCGTTAGCACGCCAGCTCCCGGCGACTCAGTCTCGATCGACGTCGCCGCAACCGGTGGCGAGCCCCCCTACACGATCGCGCTCGCGTTGATCGCAGATCCGATCATAGGCTCGTTGGAATCGAGCGGTTGCTCGGCTCGGGCTTCTGGGCAAGTTTGCCGGGTCAACTACCTCGCGCCCCCTGATGAGGTTGGGGCCGTCCAGATTCGCGCACGCGCCACAGACAGCGTAGGGGCGACGGCAGAGCGGGTGATTCCACTCACCGTGGCGCCCCCGGAATCCCTGCGGATTGCCATCGAGGCCGAGCGTGATGGTATTCA
>JBHHUB010000094.1:0-15195 GCA_046753625.1 Phycisphaerae bacterium
GGCCGCATGCCATCGACGCCCAGTCCGCTTCCCAGCCTCGTGGCGCGGACCTCGTCGATTTGTGTAGAACAACGAGGCGCCAGTCCCCCCGTATACTATCATCATGCCGCATCCGATCATCCTAACCCAGCAACACCGCGACCATCTTATCGCCCACGCCCGAGCCGAACACCCGCGCGAATGCTGCGGTCTGGTCGTCGGCCGGCGCAACGGCGACGCGATTCGCGTGGTCAAAACCATTCGAGCCACCAACATCACCGAAGACGACCCCGCCCGCGCCTACCAGATCGACTGGGAAACCTTGTTCCAAACCATCCGCGGCCTGAGGAACACCGCCGAGCAGCTCGTGGGCTTCTACCATTCCCACCCCACCGGCTCCTCGACGCCCTCCCACCGCGACCGTCGCGAAGCCTGGATCAACCACGGCTACCTCATCATCGCTCGCGCCCAAGACCCGAACCCCACGATCACGGCCTGGGAACTACAATCAACCTGCGCTGACTTCGATCAGCAACAAGTAGTAGTCATGCGATCTTGACGCCGCGCTGACCTTGGATGCCACCCAAATCAAGACGCTTCCGGGTCACCCGCCGCGCGCCTACGGACAAGTGCTTTGACAATTCCAGAAGGGTGCTGGGATTTGCGTGGGGCAGCCGTTTTGCAGGATCAACGGGGACCGAGGTGAGCCGCTGCCACAAATGCAGATGTCCAAAAGATCGGCAGTGGCGTGACACCCGCGAACGGTCAACGCCCCGAAGAGTCTGCCGAAGCCGCCGGAAAAACTCTCCTGGATCATCACGTTGCCGTCGAAGGTCGTGGCGACCGGCATGAACGGGGACGCATCGCCGAAATACATCGAACCGCGGGCATCGAAATCCCCTCCGTTGAGATTCACGAAAACCGTGGCTCCCGGAACGATCCCACCGGTGGCGCGAATGAGCGAGCCGCCGACCGTTCCGTCCCCAATGATCACGCGCGACAGCGGCTGACCGCCGATGACGCCATCAATCAGGATTCGGCCGTTGCCCAGCAATGAGTTCACGACCCAAATCTGGTAGGTGCTGTCCCCGTTTATGCGGACGTCGCCGTCGAGATCGGCGCCGATCGTCACACGGCCGTTGTTGTCGCCGCCGATGACCATGTTTCCGGTTGCGTCGCTTCCGGTCTTGAGGTTGGCCGCGCCCGCGTTGCACACGCCTCCGCTGCACTCGTTGGGGTTCAGAATCTCCACCGTGTAGTTGTCGGTGGAGCCGCTGGAGTCGATGAACAGATCGCCGAGGTTGGCCGGCGTCGTGTCCGACACGCTGACCTGCGACCAGACGCGCCACGGCGTGGAGCTCCCGGTCTTGAAGGTGACGTCCGGCATCGCGGGGTCAGTAAACACGTCGAAGGAAAAATCCTGGCCCTCGACCGGCGGAGGGTCGTTAAGGTCGGCTCGCTCGACGCAGACGTAGGGGCTTGTCCCCGCACAGGTTTCTCCGGCGCGGGCCACCTTCACCCCAATCACGAAAAGAAAGCAATTGAAATCAAATACTGCAAACGAAAAACTCGCGAGTTCATTACTACGCACTCCTTCGTGGAAACTGGTATACTGGTCTCGGTTCTTGAGGTCTTTCCTCAGGACCGACGGAAAAAACGATGTACGCTCCAAAGCTAACAGCGATTATGTTTTCCGTAATCCTGGCGGGGCTTTCGCGTGGCGAAGTGGTGACATCAGAGTTTCTTTCCGGCCCGCTCGCCGAAGGCTGGACGGTCGTTGGCCAATGGGGCGAGCTGACCAGTTGGGTGGAAGATGGAGTCTACTATCAGGATTTCCCCAACAACTGTGAACCCGGTCCGGTTTGTGCGAACCAGTCATATTCGAGATCCATCGAGGAGTTCAACGACCAGCCGCACTGGTTCTACGAGTATCGAGTTTCGGCAACAGCCGACAGCACCGAGATACCCAACGGGGCGCCGACCGTGCTGGCGACCGCTAACTTCTTTGGCAATGCCTACCATTGTACAGTCTCGTCCGATAAAGTCAAGCTGTCGGGCGGCCCCAATCTGCCGGTTCTTTTTCTCGATATCGAGCCCGGCGAGCACACGATAAGGCTAGAACTCTTCAACGAACCGCCGCCAGCGGTTTTCCACTGGTACGTCGACTCGGTCCTCGTCCTCGAAGGGCTCGCAAAGAGCCCCTTCCCCGACTTCGATTCCCGCATTACATGGCAGGGACGAACTTGGATGCAACCGACGCTCAACGCCTGGTATTACATCCGCGCGGGGGACATCCCGGTCGCCGCCAGCGGCGATTTCGACTCCAATGGCGCCGCCGATTCCTTCGAGCTTTTCTACTTCCAGGAATGCCTTGCCCGTAGCGAATCCGGCGAACCGGCTTTTCCAAGCTGCTCCTGGGCCGACATGAACGCCGACAACACGGTCGACTGCACCGACGCCGACCTCTTCGCCGCCATTTACACCGGGCCACCCAGCCAACTGAACTTCTTCCAATGCAACCCACCCATCCCGGCCGTTTCCGACTGGGGCGTTGCCGTGCTGGCGCTGCTGATTCTGAGCACGGCCACGATCGCGTATCAGAATCGAAGCAGGTCGAAGTCCGTGCGTTGAGACGCGAAGGGGCGTTCGCGTGCGTGACTCAATCGGCGGCTGTGATGGCAGGCTGAAGGCCTGCTCTAAAGTAGCCGGGGGCAAGCGCAGCGCCGCCCCCGGATTGCGCCGCCACCCACCGGCCGACCCTGTAAGGGTCGTCTTTTCCGCGACGTGTACGCGCGGCGCAGCGCCTAGCCGACCCCTCCAGGGTCGAATCGCACGGGCTGCGCGGTGACCGTGGGTCCGCCCGGAAGCGGACCCACGGCTACTGCAGGTCAGCCCTTCAGGCTGAAGGAGAAAAGGGCGTTGGACCCGCTCGTCAGAGCGCCAGGCGCAAGCCTGGTGACACCCCGGCGTGGATGGTCTACAGGCCGGCCCACCATGTCCGCGGGCTGGCGCCCGCGGCTCTGAGTCGGTACCCATACGGTCGGAAGTGTTACGGGGCCGCTTCTTGGCTTCTTGCGGATCGGGCGACCAGCTTCTTGCGGCCCGGCGGCCCGCGCGATAGGGTTTGTGGGCTGAATCGCCAGTCGGAAGTGACGATCAAGACACGACGGAGGCATGACATGGGCCAGTACGACAGCATCGTCGGGGCAATCGGCAGAACGCCCCTCGTTAAGATCAACCGCATCATCAATGCGCCGGCGGATGTCTACGCCAAGCTCGAATACTTCAATCCGCTTTCGAGCGTCAAGGATCGTATCGGTCTTTCCATGATCGAAGCCGCCCAACGCGACGGCAAGATCGGCCCCGATACTACGGTTATCGAGCCGACCTCCGGCAATACGGGTATCGGTCTGGCCTTCATCTGCGGAGCCAAGGGCATCAAGCTGCATCTGACCATGCCGGAGAGCATGTCCATGGAGCGCCGCGCCATCCTGAAATCCCTTGGGGCGGAGTTGACCCTGACCCCCGCGGCCGAAGGCATGAAGGGGGCCGTGGCTGCTGCGGAAAAGATCGCCCAAACCGTACCCAACGCCTTCATCCCCCAGCAGTTCGACAATCCCGCCAACCCGGAAATCCACCGGCAGACGACCGCCTTGGAGATCTGGAACGATACCGACGGCAAGGCGGACGTGCTCGTGTCCGGCGTGGGAACAGGCGGGACCATCACCGGCGTCGGCGAGGTGATGAAATCCAAGAAGCCCGGCTTCAAATGCTATGCCATCGAGCCTGAGACGTCGCCGGTCATCACGCAAACGCGTGCCGGTGAAGACCTCCAGCCCGGTAAGCACATGATCCAGGGTATCGGCGCCGGGTTCATCCCCGGCGTGCTCAACCTCGACATCATCGACGACGTGCTGCTGGCCGGCAACGAGGACGCCTTCACTTGGGCCCGGAAAGCCGCCGCCTACGAGGGCATCCTTTGCGGGATTTCTTCAGGCGCCGCCCTTTGGGCCGCCGACAAGGTCGCCAAGATGCCCGAAAACAAGGGTAAAGTTATCGTGACCGTGTTGGCCAGCGCCGGTGAGCGATACCTGTCCACGCCACTTTTTTCCGAGTAGCCCGCGCCGGAAAACCGATACACCAGTGTCCGTAGCACAGCGGCCCTCCGCTGTGATTCCGCGCGCTCCAGCCGAGGGCGGCCAGGCTACATCGGATCATGAGACGCAAGACATTGGTCCAGCTTCATCGTAGCATCGTACCGATCCGCGGGCTCCCCGCGGCCCTGGCCGGCATGCGCATCGTCCATCTCAGCGACCTGCACTTGAGCGTCTGGACCGACGTCGTCGAACAAACCCAGCAGTTGCTCAGCACCCTCGAGCTCGACCTTCTCGTGGTTACCGGCGACTTCTCGCACAATCCACCCGAGTGGCGAAAGACACTCGATCTGCTGGCGCGGTTCTTCGACCCGATCGCCTCGGTTGCCCCGATCTACGGCGTACTCGGCAACCATGACCTGCCGCAAGTCGCCGAGCATCATCAATCGCCAATACGGTTCTTGCGCAACGAGTCGACGGTCATTCGGTTCAACGGCGCGGAGGTCCGGCTCGCCGGCGTAGAGCAAGTCTTCGACGTCTCGCCCCACTCGGAGCAAGGCCTCCGCGACCTCGAGAAGACCCTAACGCTGTCCGCGAACGCCCACGGTGATCCGACCCGCCCGACAGGCCGCAACATCCCAACCATTCTGCTCGCCCACTTCCCGTCGACGGTTTACAACCTGCCCAATGGTGTAGCACAACGGCCCCCCGCTGCGATTCCTGCCGTGCCTGAAATGCCCGGCCGGGGCCGGCCAGGCTACGCCGTCGACCTCGTGCTCTCCGGACACACGCACGGTGGCCAGATCCGCCTGCCGGGGCTGGGTTGCATTTGGGCCAACGACGCCATCCCGCTGAGTTTAGCACGGGGGCTGCACCGCGCCGGCGGCACGCTCCTGCATACCAGTGCTGGCATCGGCGTTTCCGGCCCGTTGCGGCTGCGGCTCAACTGCCCTGCCGAGCTGACCCTCCTTTCGCTTCAGCCGACACGGCTTATCGGACCGACCGCGTCACGGCCTACCGGCCCGCCTCCCCCACGCCCCCCGCGCGTCCTCAGCGGGGTTTGACCGGACACGTGAGGGTCCGTATACTGAGGCATTATTGAGGACATCTGCGGCGACGTAAGCACGCGCTGGGTTATATATCCGCAAAAGCAATATCTGTTTCTGCCATTATTCGATCCCCCCACCTACGCTGCTTGTGGTTTTCGCGATGTAGGGCGGTCCCGGCATTAGCCGACGCTCGGACCAAATCGTAGGATTCCGTACGTGGCGTTCGAGTCGCCCAAGAGCCGAAGACGAACGCAAGACGGATCGACCGACGCGCCCAGGCCGTCAGCGACTGCCGCGGGCGAGTTAGGGCATCGCGTACCGCTCTGGCTCCGTGGACCGATGGCAGGATACCCTGCGAGGTCGCATGGACATGGCATGGGCCGGATGCCGGTCGCGGCTGGAGTGGCAGCACGCTGGGATTGCGGTTGTCGAACGAGCGTCGAGCGGCCGTGCGGGCGTTAGACCCGCGGCTCACGATAGGCTTGGATTCATCAGGGGACTGTTGGAATCCCAGGACATTCGGCGTCGTTGCAGGAGCGCGGAAGGTGCGCTACGCGGGATACCGAGCCCATCGAGCCCATCGATCCCGCTAGACCGCGGCGCGCGATCTCGAAAGAACGCGTAAGCACAACCTCAGAGGCGGCCCTGTACCGGGCCGGCAAGGTGCAATGGCGATCGACATCCCCAACTACCGCATCGTCGAAAAGCTCGGCGTGGGCGCCCAGTCGCGGCTGTACCGGGCAAGGTGCATGCGGACCGGGAAAGACTACACCGTCAAAATCATCAAGATCGCCAAGCCCGAGGACGCGAGTTTCGTGGAGCTGCTGAAAGCCGAACATGCCATCGGCACGGCCGTCGATCATCCCGTTGTTCGCAAGGTCTATGAATTGCGGATCATGCGGCAGCGTCTGCGCGTCCGCGGGGCCATCCTCTTCATGGAATACGTCGAAGGCGTCGCCATGTCCGAAAAGGAGTTTCGCCGGCCGCTCGGCGACGTCGTCCGCCTGTTCATCCCCGTCGCAGAGGGACTCAGGGCCATGCACCAGCAAGGATTCGTGCATGCCGACCTCAAACCGAACAACATTTTGGTCGCGGCGGACGATCAAGTGAAGCTGATCGATCTCGGACAAAGCTGCAGAATCCGGGAGGCCAAGCCGCGCATCCAGGGAACCATCGACTACATTGCTCCGGAGCAGGTTACGCGGGGGGTCCTCGACGAGCGCACGGACGTGTTCGGACTCGCGGCCGCCTTGCACCGCGTCGCGACGGGCAAAGCCGTCGCCACCGAGATGAATCGGAAGGTCACGGTTCATTCCCAAGGGCTGATCGGGAAGCGTGTTTCCGAGGTAGACCAATGCGCTATGGAAAACATGCCCGCCTGCGTGGTGCGTTTCATTGAGGACTGTTGCCAGTACAACCCCGACGACCGGCTCCCACACATGACCGCGGCCATCGAACGGCTCAAGCTCGCCCACACGATTCTATCCAAGCAGGATTCGGCTGAAGATCCCAACGCCATCTCGCAGCGAACCGAGGTGACCCAGTCCGCCGGCACGGCGACCAAGCCCGTCGATCCGCTCTTGGAAGAGTTGGGGCTTACCGACCCGGATGACTCCTTCGACTTCGAAGACTTTCCGGCCGAGTAGGGTCGAAGGTCCCAATCTTCAACCTTCAAACCCTCATATCTTCAAATCCTCAATCTTTGAAGTTGCCGTGCACTGAGTAAAAAAGGCGTGCGGCACCCTGTTCGAAATTGGCGCGGTCAAAGGGTGCCGCAGCGAGTGGAAGCAATTGGATTCTCGGTTGTGGGTAGTGAGCCCGGATCGGCTCGCGGCCATCCGCATACCCATTAGATAGTATATCGGCAATTAACAATAATCAAGACACAAACTCCAGATTTCCCAAGAAGAGGGGTGTGGCCATCTCTTGTGGCAACGTCGTGAACGGAAGAGGCGGATCAAGACTCGTCCCAAGGGAGCCAAACAAGGTGGCCCAGGGCAGCGCGCAGCGCCGCCCTAGGTACACGGCTCACCTCGAAGTGCTGCCCTGTTGGGGTGAAGACCGGGCCACGCGAAACGTCTCAGCCCGTACGACACGGATCGGACGCTCGCGCACCGCAACATCCGTTGGGTCAGCGATTCGGACGCAGACCGATAATCCGCCCCTGGACTGGGGGACCATCCGGCCCGCCAGCGCTGCACCGAAACTACCGTCGCGCGGCCGCAGCCCCCATCAATCCGGTCCGGCAGTCTACCGCCCATGCTCCCAACACCGTCGCGTGGTGACGGCATGGCGCCGATACGTGCCATGCCCGTTGCCACGTATGGGAACTGCGTTCCTGTTGTAGCGCCGCTTTCAATACTGGGCGAGGTTCGGCGCGGGCCGGCCCCCTGGTCTCAGCAGCCTGCTGAAAAACGGATTCTCGAGTGTGGGGACGGATTCCAGCCGGCGAAAACGCGCGGCATCGCCTGTGCAAGTGGGTCGACGCTGTCAGAAGCGCCGGCAAGATGCCGGTGCCACAATGATTCAAGAGGCTGTCGGGCTCTGACGCCGTCTGCGCGTCCTCATTCGACCGGTTGTCGCGGCGATCCCTGCTGGGCACCGACGCCGGGCCTGTGGTCCGATTTGGGGGTTGGGCCGGCTTCGATTCTGCGTGCCAACCTTGGTGGCGGGCGGGTGCGAATCGTAGGCTTAAGCGAAGCTGAAGTCTCAGCAGACCGCTGACAGCGTAGGCAAAGCGGTCCCGTAATGTTTGGAGAAGCCCATGCAGCCACCTAAGATCGGAAACGTCATCGCCGTCGAAAGCGGGCGCGTGGCCGTGCTGATTACGACGTCCGACCGACACCAAGTCTTCGAGGATCGCACTTACCGCGTGGGGCAGCTCGGCTCGTACATCATCATCCCGCTGGATGATCGTGATCTGGTGGGTTTCGTCGTGTCGACCCGGCTCCAAGCGGACTCGCCGGGCACGGAAGAACCCGGCTTGGTGCTCCAGGTTCAGCTCCTCGGCGAGCTGAGAGACGGTCGTTTCGACCGGGGGGTTAACGAGTATCCCGTGGTGGGTGACGACGTGTGCCTGGCCTTGCGGGAAACCTTCGACACGATCTTTTCAAGCTTTGAGGGTGCCCAGCAGGACGACAACGAGCAAGCCTCCAGTTTTCGGCTCGGGCGGTTCACCTACAACACCGATTTTGACGTTCGCGTGAAGGGGTCCGCCTTCCTGGCCAAGCACGTCGGCGTTCTGGGCAACAGTGGCGCGGGCAAGAGTTGCACGACGGCCAAGATACTTCAGGAAATCCTCGATCTCTCCGAATCGCAGGTCGTCCTGTTCGACATGCACGGCGAATACCGCGCAGCTTTTTCGGACCCCAACGGGCAGCTCAACGGCAACGTCATCTACCTCGGCGCCGATGATCTGATCCTGCCCTACTGGTTGCTCAAGTATGAAGAATTGGAAGAGCTGTTGGTGGATCGCTCCAGCCCGCAGTACATCGGCACGCAGATATCTTTTCTGCGCACCGCGTTGTTGGAGTACAAGCACGACGCGGCGGCCGAGCTCGGGTTGACCAAAGCACTCACGCTGGACACGCCCATCTTCTTCTCGCTCGACAAATTCAAGGTTTATGCGGAAAATCTCAACGAGGCACGCTACGTCGTCAACGACGATCACCTGGCGTTCAGTCAGCTCGCGCTGCGCTCGCTCGATCCCGAGGAGCAGCAGTTGCTCATGCGCACCCAACGATGCCAGTTCAACCGGGGCAACCCCCAAGGCGAAACCCCCCACCCGCTTTACCACGGAAAGCTATTGGGGCTCGTCGACCGACTCGATACCTTGTACAGCGATCGCCGGTTTGAATTCATGCTCCGCCCCATAGAACACGGCATGGCTTCCCCCTACTTCCGAGACGAACTCTCCGAGGAAAGCACCGCGGGCCGCACTTCGGGTCTGATGAATCACCTGATCAAACTCCTAACCGGACGCGTCCGCCCGAGAAGCAACCTCACGATCATCGACCTCTCCGGCATTCCTTTCGAGATTGTGGACATTACGGTGGCCGTCCTGACGCGGTTGCTCTTTGAAGTGAACTTTTGGACGCCTGCCCGCCAGCGGCACCCGCTACTGATGGTATTCGAGGAAGCGCACAACTACATTCCCCGTGCCGACGGCCCCAATCAGTTCGCCAAGAAAGCGGTCGAGCGGGTCGCCAAGGAAGGCCGGAAATACGGCGTCAGTGCCATGGTGGTCTCCCAGCGCCCGTCCGAGTTGTCCGAAACCGTGCTCGCCCAGTGCAACAACTTCGTCGTCATGCGCATCAGCAACCCCGACGATCAAGCCTACGTCAAGAAGGTGATCGGCGATCAGTTCGCCGGCGTGGTCGATATGCTTCCGGTGCTGCGGCCGGGGGAGGCCTTCGTCATCGGCGACAGCGTGCTCATGCCCATGCGCACGTTGGTCGAACTCCCCGACCCGACCCCACTTTCCGGGGATGCGGATTTCTTCAAGATATGGTCCGAACCAATGCCCAACTCGGACATCGACACCATCATCGACTACTGGCGCCATCAAGATCGCCAACGCCTGACGCGAGAGAACCTCAAATCCGCACAACCGGATTCCGGCGGCTTGGATGCGGATTCCGCCGCGGAGTCGGATGCGAAAGACGACCCCCGGGAAGCCGCCCACCAGCATTCCGGACACGAATCCAGCGGTCGTTTTTCCGCGAACAACCACTCCGCTTCAAGCGACCCCACGGGCAACGGCCCCAATTCCAACAAGCTGACCAAGCGTCTGCTGCAACGCGCCGGGCGAAACGCCGCGCCTCCGGCGACGTAGCGGCCGGCGCCGTCACCCGCACGCACGCTGCCCCATTCGTCCTTGCGGCATCGCCACGCCCATACCCGCGCCGCACCCGCGGCGTCCGCGAAATAGCCTTGGTGCGGTCGTTGGGTTAGGATGCCCCGCAGCCCATCGGTGCGGGATGGGCGTACATCGAGCGCGGCATGAGCTTGCGAGGAGGTCAACGCGAAATGAGTGGCCCGTTGGAACGATTGATCGATCAGATCGTCGTATTGGATACGGATTCTCCGATCGTCTACATCGGCACGCTCACTGAGATCACGGATCGCTGCCTGGTGCTGGGCGATGCCGACATGCACGATTGCCGCGAGGGCCATGCCAGCAAGGAGCGTTACCTGGTCGAAGCGCATGCAGAGGGTATCACAACCAATCGCCGGCAGGTGATCGTGATGCGTTCCTTCGTCATCAGTGTGTCGCGGCTGTCCGATGTAGTGGATTGAGCGGAACCGTTTGGGAGTAGATGTATGAAGCTATTCGTGGCCGGCGGGGCCGGATACGTGGGCAGCCACTGTGTGCGTGAGTTGATCGGCGCGGGGCATGAGGTCGTCGTTTTCGACAATTTGAACGACGGCGGACATGCCGAGGCGGTCGACCCTCGCGCTGAGTGCATCGTGGCGGACCTGAGCAATCGCGACGCGCTGGAGCAGGCGTTTGCAACTCATGCATTCGACGCGGTGATGCACTTCGCCGCCCATCTGGACGTGGGCGAATCGGTTGCTCAGCCGTTGAAGTACTACCGCAACAACATTTCCAACACGATCGAGCTGCTGGATGCCATGAGGCGGCACGAAGTACGCAAGCTGGTGTTCAGCTCCACCTGCGCCACCTATGGCGAACCGGACACGTTGCCGATCACGGAGGAGTTGCCGCAGGCCCCCATCAACCCCTACGGCCGCACCAAGCTGGCGATCGAATGGGCCTTGCAAGACTCGGCCGGCGCCTGGGGGCTCGGCGCAACTGCGCTACGGTATTTCAATGCCTCGGGCGCGTCATCGGACGGCACGATCGGCGAGGACCGCGATCCGGAATACCATTTGATCCCCCTGGTTTTGCAGGTGGCCTTGGGCCAACGAAAGCTGATCAAGGTGTTCGGCACCGACTACCCCACCCGCGACGGCACCTGCGTGCGGGATTACATCCACGTCGAGGATCTGGCCTCGGCCCATCGCCTGGCGATCGAAAGCCAGCCGCCGGCCACCTTCCGCGCCTACAACGTCGGCACGGGCTTGGGCGTGACCGTGCGCGAGCTGATCGAAATCTCGCGATCCGTCTGCGGCTGCGCTATTCCTTCCGAAGATGCGCCGCGCCGCCCGGGCGATCCCCCCGAACTCTACGCCGATCCAACCAAGCTCAAGAAGGAGTTGGGCTGGAATCCGAAGTACACCCGGATCGAACCCATCATCCAAACGGCGTGGCAGTGGCACCGGACCCATCCCAAAGGCTACGCCACCGAAAAGCCGGCGCCGTGAACTGATCGGAAGTACATTGGCCAAAGACGTGGCGGCAGGAACTCGGCGCCGTCATCGGCATACGGCCAAGCAGGGCGCCGCCTCCGACCTCCAATCTTCAATCTCTAATCTCTAATCTCTAATCTCTAATCTTCAATCTTTAACCCATTTTTCTGGTAGCCACTTATAAAAGAGGCGGGCTTGCCGAAGCAAGCCCGCCTGAACATGAACCCTAGCAACGTCCTATGCGTCCGTCATAGGTTACGGACACGGAACCGGGCCGGCGTAGGGGTATCCGCCGCCTGAGAACGCCAGGACGAACTTGAAGATGTCGGCGATGTTGACGTTGGCGTTCGGCACATCTCCGTCCACATCCACCCACACCATGTTCGGCGAGGCGGCACCCTGGAATTTAAGCACGGCCGCGAAGATGTCACCGAAGTTCACCGTACCGTCGGGCGGCGAGTAGACACCCGCCACCGCGTTCCCAACAGCATCGCCCCACAGTAGCACCGTAGGCAGCACCGCCGGCGCCGAGAAGTTGCCCGGCACGCTCTGGTCGCAACCCAAGGTCAATGCCTGCACCTCGTAGACCGCATCGGAGGTGATATGCTGATCTCCGATATGGATCACCGTCGGCGCGGTGGCCCAGTCCTGATAGTGCTTCACACAACCCAAGCGGTAAATCTCAGGCGGATCGGCCGCAACATGCGGCTGGACCCACCAGGACTCACCCACCATGGTCGAGAACAGGCCGCTGGACGCCAGCGTCACGCGCAGGCCCACCATGCTGCCCGGATTGCCCGGCCGCAATGAGATGTACTTGTTCTTGGGTACGTAGCACTCACCGCCGATGCACACGGCCAGGTTCGTGCAATCCGTATCGGCCGTGCAGTTCACCGCAAGCTTGTTCTCCGGCAGCGGCGGATTGGGCACCGGACAAGCCGGGGCACATTCGCACGTGATCGCCTGGCCGGACGGCATGTTGGACGCAAAGACCTGAGTTTGCCCCGTCGAAACGCCGCCGACGTGAATCAGGCAGTCGTCCTCCGGGATCGGGCAAAGCCCCTGGCAACTGAGCTGCGTCTCGTTGGCGCCTTGGACCGGTCGAACGTCGATCGGGCCGCAATCGCCACCCGGCGTGAAGCATTGACAACCTTCCGCCTGAACCTGGCCGGCGGCGTCAACAAAGACGATCCACGGCAGACAGAGATCATCCGGTCCACCGGCCACACAAGCCCCCGGCTGCTGCTGCTCACAAATCGGCAAGACCGGCGGCAGGGGAAGCGGGCAGAGATCGGGCTCACAGGCGTCGTCCACGCCGTTGCCGTTGTTGTCGCCCAGACAGATCGAGCCTGCGCCTTGTGGCGTTCCGCCTGCCGCGGTGCAGCAGATCGGATCCATCATCGAGCAGGATCCGTTGGCCATGCAACAGGCTTCCGGACCGGTCGCCGAGCAGGTGGAACCGGCGCCGCCTGGTGTGCCGCCACTATTGGTGCAGCAGAGCGGATCCATCATCGTGCAGGTTCCATTGGGCGTGCAGCAAGCTTCCGGGGTCGCCGCGCAGGTGGAACCCGGACCGCCGGGCGTGCCGCCGGCGTCGGTGCAGCAAAGGGCGTCGATCACCGTGCAGGTGCCGTCCGGCATGCAACAGGCCTGGTCACCGAGGCAGGTGGAATTCAGACCCTGCGGCGTACCCCCCATGGCCAGACACTGGGAGACCGGTAGCTGCTGACAGCTCACGCCCGCCTGCGGCAGACAGCAAGCCTGAACCGGTTCGCAATCGCAGCAAACCACTAGATTGCCCAAGGGATCCACGCTTTCATTGCGTACGCACTCGGTCCCGACGGGGCACACACCCTCGCAGAAGGGATCGGCGCCGGGCAAGAGAACCACATGGCACTCCTCCGGAGGCACGCAATCGCAGAACGTGATACCCCACGCGCCGTTGGCCGCATCCAAGGTAGCACATTTCGTCTCGCAAGCGGTGTCGATCAGCTCGGGCTTGCTCTGGCACAGGTCGATCGAAACCTGACTGAGGGCGTCGTAACAGGCGGGCTGATTCGGAATGATCGCACAGGCGGGATCCCCCACGGGATCGCAGTAGCCGCCGTTGACACAAGAGCCGAAGCAGTTGCCGCACAACTTGATCGAGATCGGGTGGTTCGGCAAGTAGCACTGGCACGCGTCACCGATGCAGCACGCCGGATCAGCAGAGTCGCAGTAACTGCCATCCGCCGTGCAACTGCCGAAGCAGTCGCCGCACAGATTGATGGAGACCACCGAGTTCGGCGCGTAGCACTGGCACGCCAGCGGATCGATGCAGCAGGCCGGATCATCGCAATACGACCCATTGATGCACTCGCCGAAGCACTGATCGGGCGGACAGGCTACCGGTGTACAACCGGAACCGTCGTCCAGCGGTTCGCACACCTGCGACGGTTCGCACGCGTCGTCGACTCCGTTGCCGTTGCCATCGCCAAGGCAGACCGTCCCCACACCGCCCGGGACGCCGCCCATGCCGACACAGCAGATCGGGTCCAACTGCGCGCAGCTTCCGTCCGCGAAACAGCACGCCTCGGTACCGGTTGCCGTGCACGTTGACCCTGCTCCCTGAGGAGTACCGCCGATCGCGACACAGCAAATGGGATCCAGCATGGTGCAAACGCCATTCGGCTGGCAGCAGGCTTCGGGACCAGTTGCGCTGCATGTAGAGCCTACGCCCTGCGGACTCCCGCCCGCATCCATGCAACAGCGCGGATCCAACATCGCGCACGTGTCATCCGGCAGGCAACATGCCTCCGGACCCGTAGGTGTGCACGTCGATCCCGGGCCTTGCGGGGATCCCCCGAAATCCAGACAGCACGCCTTGTCCATCACTTCGCACGTGCCATTGGAAAGGCAGCAAGCCTCGTCGCCCAGACACGTCGTGCCGGCACCAAGCCAGGTCTCAAGGACAGCGGAGCAGTCGGCCTGCGTAGTCTGTGCGCACGTACCGAACAAGGAGTCACAGCAAGCGCCCAGTGGCGGACAGGCATCGTCTACACCGTCGCCGTCCAGGTCACCGAGACAGAACGAGCCGGCCGCCTGTGGGTTGCCTCCCGCCAGCGTGCAGCACACCGGGTCCATGTCGGCACATGTGCCATCATTGAAGCAGCATGCAACGGTCGGCTGGCACGAACCTGCAGACGCAGTGCCGCCCAGCAGAGCGCAGCATTCGGGATCAAGGTTCATACACGTGTCCCCCAGGCAGCATCGCTGGGGTTGGTTGCACGCGCCGGGATGCCATACCCCGCTACAGCACCCTTCGAATTCCTGCGAACAGGTGCCCGTTAGCAGATCGCAGCAGGCGCCAATGGGCCCACAAGTGGTACCCGGCCCCTGCCAGACCGCCGGTGCCAAACAAGCGGACTCGGGAACCTCGATACAGGTTCCATCCACCGCGTTGCAGCACGCACCGATTTGCGGGTTACAGACGCACTGGTTGCCCAAAGGCGGGCAAGGCGGCAAGCCCGCCGGATCCATGCAGGTGAACCCGCCGAACTCGATGCAGCACGTATCGCCACCGCACGTGGTCGTCACGCCGTTGAGCACTTGGCATGTGTTGTTCGGGCAAGCAGCGTCAAAGCACGCGCCGGCCGCCGCCGCCGGACAATTCGCGCAGTTTCCGTCTACGCAGGTAATCTCGTACACGCAGAAGTTCTGCGGCGGAGGCTGCGTGCACTCGCAAGTGATCGGCTGGCCCGACGGAAGGTTGGATAGGATCG